>CAIMDI010000001.1 GCA_903839695.1 Candidatus Tayloriibacteriota bacterium
CAGGAACAAGTGGTACGGTATCTGTAACTTCTGGAACTACAGGATCAGTAACATTTGACTCTGGAACAACAGGAAATGTAAATGTAGGAACAAATGCAAATGCAAAAACAGTAACATTAGGAAACACCACAGGAGCAACTGCATTAAATATAAATACAGGAACAGGGGGCTCAACTTACACAACAACAAATGGAACATTCAATTTAAATACTGGTTCAGGAGCTATAAATGTTGGTACCGATGCAAATGCAAAAACAGTGACATTAGGAAACACCACAGGAGCAACTGCATTAAATATAAATACAGGAACAGGTGGCTCAACTTACACAACAACAAATGGCACATTCAATTTAAATACTGGTTCAGGAGCTATAAATGTTGGTACAGATGCTGTTGCCAAAACTCTTACTATCGGTAATACAACAGGGATAACAAATACAAATATAAATTCTGGAACAGGCGGAATTTCAATGTTGACTGGTACAAGTGGAACTGTTTCTATAAAATCAGGAACAATTGGATCAGTGACATTGGATTCAGGAACAACAGGAACTGTAAATATTGGAACAGGAAACAATTCAAAAACTATAAATATAGGCACGGGAACTCAAGGTAATGCAATAAATATAGGAACTGATAATACAGGCACAGATACCATTACGCTAGGTTCAAGTTTGGATTCATTATCTATTTCATCAACAGGATTTAATTTAACAACAGGCGGTGCATTAACTGGAATTTCTTCTATTGATACTATTTCATATTCAGCAACAGCTATGACTTTTGCTGGTGCGGGAAATATTGTATCAACTGGTGCTAATTCTATTACTTTAGAAGCTGGAGGAACTGGAGTTTCTAGCATAATTCAAATTGGTACGGCTTCTGGTAAATCAACTCCAGATATATTGGTTTTGGATGCTGGCTCTTCTGATCCAGCGGGAACAAATGGAGGTATGTATTATTCGACAGCCACAAACAAATTCCGATGTTATGAAAATGGTTCATGGAGAAATTGTTTAGGAAGTGCACCTCAACAAGTAATTATAAATATGCCAAGTATTACAGTGGCTTCTACTGCAACTTTGCTTGGTACATTTAGTATTACACCTACTACTGCTTCAGGTGATATATATGTATATACAAACTTATTTACAAATAGCTTAAACAATGCAAATCAAACAATTAATTCGCAAATTCGTTCTGGTTCAACTTGTGTGGGTACACTTATTGCAAGTAGCACATCTAGTTTAACAGGTGCCAGTGCAGCAGACGGTCCTGGTGTATTTGTTTCTACTCTTATATCTAATCCAGGTTCATCAGCCCAAAGTTATGCTATTTGTGCATTGTCTAGCACTAATAGCGGAGCAATGGTTGGTGGTTTAGGAGTAGCGATGGTAATAGATACAGGTGCTGACTTAGCTGAAATGTACACTTCAAATGATGGCGCATTACAGCCAGGAGATGTTGTTTCTATTGATTCATCATTAAAGACAGGGGTTCAGAAGAGTCAATCTTCATATGATAATAATGTAATAGGAATTATTTCTACAAATCCTGGAACATTGATTGGTAAAATTGAAAAGGAGGGTGTATCTGCATTCCCAGTAGCATTGTCTGGTAGAGTTCCTGTAAAGGTTTCAACAGAAAATGGTGCTATAAAAGTTGGAGATTATTTGACTACATCATCTATTGCAGGAGTCGCAATGAAAGCTACTTCTGCTGGAACAGTTATTGGACAGGCAATTTCTCCTTTCTCTGATAAGGGTACAGGAGTAATAGTTGCATTTATAAAAAATACTTATTATCCAGGTGCCAGTCTATTTTCTGTAAACAATTTAGCTGATAGTGGATTATCAACACTTATTGATAAAATTCAAAGTGAAAATTCAGTCGACCCTATTGTTGTTTTCGGTAATAAAATAGCAAGTAGTACACAATTTATAACAAGCTTTGCTTCAGCAAGGATAATAGCTATTCGTGGATATTTTGATGAAATTTTCTCAAAGAAAATTCATACGGATCAAATATGTTTGAAGAAGTCTGATGGCTTGGAAGTTTGTGTTGGTGGAGATGATATGCAAAATTTAGTAGATGGCAAGCCTATTACAGTACCAAAAATTATAAATAAAATAAATAATACAAGCAATGTGATAGACAGTTCAAATATTCCAGTCTCAAGCACAACTCCAGTTATAAATCCCGTTCCGGTCGTAGATCCTGTTCCTGTAGCTGATCCAGCTCCAGTTGTAGATCCGGCTCCGGTTACAAATCCTGAAATTCCAGCCGTTCCAGCTGTCACTAATCCAGCCCCTTCACAAGTAGATAATGTAGTTACAACACCGGTAATTGAGTCTGTACAAGACGCAATAGTCGTACCTGTGGTAGAATCTACGCCACAGGTACCACCAGCAGAGCAATCTGCTAGTTCAGCACAAGTGGATAGCCAATAAATTATTAAATAATAAAATAAAATGGTAAAAAACGAAACAATACCAACAACAATTAAGCAGGAGAGTAGTGCAAGTATTATAAAAAAACCAGTAAAAACAGTTTCCCTAAGAAAATCGATGTTTTATATTTTGATATTATTAATGCTTATTGGTTTATATGGCTCAGTTCATTTTTATAATAAATATAAATCAATGACAGTTGATCAAAATGCAGAAGCAAAGAAAGTCACGGACGGATTGATATTATCACTTAGTAAATTAATGGAATTACCAGTTGATGAAGCACCAACAGTCGCGACTATTTCTGATAAAGAAAAATTAGCAGGCCAACCATTTTTCAAAAGTGCAGAGAACGGTGATATATTATTTGCCTATACAACAGCTATGAAAGCCATACTTTATAGACCAAGTTCAAATAGAATAATAAATGTAGCACCAATATCCATAAATCAATCCGCACCAAATACAGCCATAACGAATGTAGTTCCAAATACCACAAATACTACAAATACCATTCCAGCTGGTGCAACAAAGAGTACAAAAAAATAATAAATAAATATGTTTGTTAGAAAATTAATTATTACTACTATTGTATTGGGTATTATGTTACCAGTATTTTTTGTTAATGCCGGAACTATTCTTAGTTCATACAAGTATGCATGGAGCAACAATAGTGGATATATTAATTTTGAAAATGTAGTTGTAGATAAAGATATTTTGTCTGGCTATGCATGGTCAGCAAATCATGGTTGGATAAAATTCAATCCCACTCAGGGTGGAGTATTTAATGATGGGGAAGGTAATTTATCTGGCTTTGCTTGGGGAGAACAATTGGGTTGGATAGATTTTAATGGAGTAAAAATTAATACTAATGGAAAGTTTACAGGTAATGCTACAGGTACATTAGCTGGTATTGTCAATTTTGATTGTCCGAATTATTGTGATGTCAGAACAGATTGGGCACAGGCTACAACTACACCAATAGTTACACCAGTAACACCAGACACACAATCAAATAACAGAAGTAGTAGTAGCGGAAGTCGATTAAATTTACCACAATCTATTCCTTTAATAGTAGAGAGCAAGAATGCTCCGCTTATAGTCTTGCCTCAACAATCAGGTATTTTGATAAAAGATGCCGTTGCAGGGGCTATATCTATAGAAGTTCCAGCCAATAATTTTATTGATCAAACTACAATCGTTGTTAATGAAATCAAATTAAGTTCGATTAATGATTATTTGGTAATATCTAAAACCAAATTAGTTAATGAATATTTTTATGATATTTCAGCTTTTGATTATAGTGGAAATATGATACATAGTTTTTCAAAACCCATAAAGATATCATTACCAATATCAGATAAACAAATAAAAGAAAATAATTCACAGTTATATTGGTTAAATGAGGTTAATTGGAAATGGGTTTTAATTCCAGATGCTGTGTTTGCTAAAAATCAGGTGACATTTAATGTAAATCATCTCACTCGTTTTGCTATTTTTTCATTTGATAAAAATTCATCAATAAAAGAAATTACAGGTGAAAATCAAATACAAAATCAAAGTATACCTTTGCCATTAGAAAAGAAAACAAAAATTATTACCACCAAAGATGATTCAATTGAATTAATGAAGGTAAAAGAAAATGGTATAGGTACTTTACTTACTTTTATCGGCATAATGTTTATATTGATAGTTATAATTTCATTACTTAAGACCGGGCGTAGGAATATGTGATAGAATTATAGTCTATAATGCCAACAAAAATATTACTTATTGCTTTAGCTTGTACGATTATGATTAGTTCGGTTTTTATATTTTCTAAACTAAATGCGAATGTTTACGAAGAATCATCTATACTAAAGGTAAACTCAAAAGAAATATCATTAATTATTTCTAATAACAATAATTCCAGAACCATTGGTCTCAGTGGTATGGATTTATTGCCTTTAGACAAAGCTATGCTCTTTGTATTCAATGAACCAGGGTTGTATGGAATATGGATGAAAGATATGAAATTTCCGATTGATATATTTTGGTTAAATGAGCAAAAGAAGATAATAAGTATTCAAAAAGACGTTTCGCCAAAAACTTTTCCAAAGGTTTTTTATCCAAAATCAGAAATATCTTATGTTATTGAAACAAATACTGGTTTTGCAGATGAAAATAATCTCAAAGTGGGAAATATTTTAAATTTTAATCTAAAATAGTCTCTATTCTTAAGTCTTTTTTGGAATGACGGTTTACATTGTGGGAAATTTATTTCTTAACACTTTTTTTGCTATAAAATATTTTTTTTGATCTATCTTTTAATGTACAATAGATACATTAACAATTTTTTTTAGCTTAATTTATTGAATTTATATGATGATGGCAAAAGTCAAAAAAGTCTCAAATAAGTCAGGAAAGAATAATGAGGAGTTCGTAAAATCAATTATTAAAAGGGATGGAAGGGTTGTGCCTTTTGACATAGAAAAAATAGCCAATGCGATTTTTAAGGGTATGACTTCTATTGGTGAAGGATCTCAGGAAGAATCTGCATTAGTTGCAAACAAAGTTTATGGAGAATTGGTACGTATTGCCAAAAAATTCAAGAATTTTATACCTACAGTTGAAGGAGTCCAAGACATAGTAGAAGCAGAGCTTATGCGTGCTGATTATATTAAAACCGCTAAACATTATGTTTTATACAGAGATGAAAGATCACAGATTAGAGCAAAAGGTTTGGATGTGCCAGAAAATGTAAAGAAATTAGCTACAGATAGTAAGAATTATTTTAGAAATTCATTGGGAGAATTTGTATATTATAGAACATATTCTAAGTGGATTGATGAAGAAAGTAGAAGAGAAACATGGATAGAAACCGTTGGGCGATACATTACTTTCATGAAGGAAAATTTAGGTAATAAGCTTAATAACAAAGAGTATGAAGAAATTCGTGAATCTATTCTAAAGCAGGAAGCTATGCCATCAATGCGACTTTTGCAATTTGCAGGTCCAGCAGCAAGGAAAACAAATGTCTGTGCTTATAATTGTTCATTTATTGCTCCAGAATCTTTCCAAGATTTAGCTGAGATTATGTACATATCTATGTGTGGTACAGGAGTAGGTTTTTCTGTTGAAAGTGTTTCTGTACAAAAGTTTCCTCAGATCATGATGCAAACAGGAGAAAAAATTCCAAGTTTTGTTGTTCCTGATAGTAGGGAAGGATGGGCGGACTCACTCTCTCTAGGTATGAAAACTTGGGCTTCTGGAAAAGATATTGATTTTGATTTTTCATTATTGAGGCCAGCGGGAGCAAGATTAAAGACTATGGGAGGCAAATCATCTGGCCCAGATCCACTCAGACGTTTATTGTCTTTTACAAGAGAGATTATGTTTGCTAGACAGGGAAGACGCTTAAGAAATATAGATGTACATGACATAGCTTGTATGATTGGAGATTGCGTGGTTTCTGGTGGGGTTAGAAGAAGCGCACTTATTTCTCTTTCAGATCTCGATGATTCTGATGTTCGTGATGCAAAGAAGGGTGCATTTTATATGACTCATCCTCATCGTGCATTGGCAAATAACTCTGCTATCTATACATCAAAACCAACAAACGAAGAATTTCTAAAAGAATGGATGGCTCTTATCGAAAGTAAATCTGGCGAAAGAGGAATATTTAATCGTGGATCTTTGGCAAAAACATTACCCAGTCGTCGTTTAAAAGTATTAAAAGAGTACAAAGGGTATTTTGATGCACTTGGAAATACAATAGTCGGAACTATGGGTACAAATCCTTGCGGAGAAATAATTCTTCAATCAAAACAATTCTGTAATCTATCAGAAATTGTTGCTAGATCAGAGGATACTGAAGCTTCATTGTTAAAAAAGATAAGAATAGCAACAATCATCGGTACTTATCAGGCATCACTCACAAATTTCACATATTTGTCAAAAGAATGGAAAGAACATTGTGAAAAAGAGAGATTATTGGGAGTGTCTATCACTGGTCAATGGGATTCTCCAGCCGTAAGAAAGCCAGAGGTAATGAAAAAATTGTTAGCAGAGTCAATAAAAATAAATAAAGAGTTCTCAAAGCGTTTTGGAATTAATGAATCTACATGTATAACAGCAGTTAAGCCATCAGGTACTTTATCTCAAACAGTCGATTGTTCTTCTGGTATGCATCCTAGATATTCAAAGTTTTATATTCGTCGAGTTCGTATTGCTGCTACCGATACTTTGTTTAAAATGCTAAAGGATCAAGGTGTACCTTATTTCCCAGAAGTTGGCCAGACATCAGAAAATGCTACAACTTACGTATTAGAATTCCCAGTAAAAGCACCAAATGGCTCAGTGTTTAAGGACGATCAAAGCGCCATAGAACAGCTTGAATACTGGAAAATGGTAAAGGAAAATTATACAGAACACAATCCATCGATCACTATTTCTGTTGGAAATGACGAGTGGATAGAGGTAGCAAATTGGGTATACAAAAACTGGGATATTGTTGGAGGTTTATCTTTCTTGCCTAGAGAAGACCATGTTTATCAATTAGCTCCATACGAAAAAATTGATGAAAAGAGATACAAAGAATTGGCAAAGAGATTTGAGCATATTGATTATTCAAAAATAATCACTTATGAAAAGCAAAATGAACTTGATTTAAAAAAGGAATTAGCATGTGCGGGTGGAGTTTGCGAGATTGTGTAGAATGTGTTATAATATATAGTACATGTTAGACAATCGCTATTAAAAGCAATTTTAATAGAGGAAAGTCCGAGCACTGGCTGGGCGAAAGTTCAGACAGAAAAGTAGTGGGTAACACCCATCCGTCGTGAGATGCGAGGTGCGAACAGAGACGCCCGTTCATTTGAAGAAATTTTTTTGAACAGCTTGAAAAAGCAGGGTATCCAAAGTGCAAACTGTGGATAAGTTAAAAAGGTAACTTTTTAATTGCAACGGCAAAATCCTTACTTCAGTGCAAGGCCGTGTCAGTATTGTAGAAATACAATATTTGAAGTGCCGCTTGAGGTTTATCGCAAGGTAAATCCTAGATAAATGATTGTCGTCTATAATTGCTGTAAAAAGTGAATTATAGATACAAAACTCGGCTTATAAACATGTCAACAATAAACCTCCTTAACAGGAGGTTTATTGTTTGTTATAATTAACCAGAATTATTATTAATTATTATTATTCACGCAAATATATATTATGGATACATTTAACACCGCAAATCAAGACAAGGAGAATCTTGTAAATACATCTTCAAATGAGTTAAAGAAAAGCATATTAGAAAACACTTCGTTTATCTTTTTGCTTGCTACTTTATTTTTGTCACCATTAGTTTTTATTAATACCAGTTCATTTTCAGTGGACAGTGTAAAGGCTGAAATAATAATTTTTGGAGTTTTGATATCACTTTTATCATACATATTATATTTTTTGCAAAAGAGAAGTATCTCTGTTTCCAAAAATCCTTTAGCAGTGATTAGTGTTCTAATCTCTGTGTCTATGTTGGTTTCTGCATTCATGAGTACCAGTGTTCAGAAATCATTGATAGGACAGGGGGTTGAATTGGGCACAGCCAGTTTCCTTATCTTGATGTTCATCGTGACATTCTTTGTTTCGAGAATTGCATCAAAGAGTAAAGATAGACTGTTGACTGTTTATGGTTCCATTATATTCTCATTTCTAGTTCTAGCCGTATTTCACATTTTGAGACTGATAATATCTACATCATTCCTAAGTTTTGGATCACTAAATTCAGTAACATCAACACTTATCGGTAGATGGTCAGACTTAGGTATATTTGCTGGTTTGGTGTTTCTTATATCTTTCTTTGCTGTTAGTTTGTTTACAGCAAAAAAGAGCATAAAAATACTTACAATAGTCGTTCTAATTGTATCTGCATTCATTGTATTTATAGTAAACTCACCATTTGTATGGACAACTATTGCTTTGGTTTTGCTTGGTTATGGTATATATAACTATGTTACAACTCCTGGAACAGATTCAGGAATGAAGAAATTTGTTTCTAGAATATCTCTCCTTACACTTATTTTCTTTGTTATTTCAGTAGCTATGGTATGGAAGGGTACTAGTTTCCAGACTTCTGTATTAAAATCATTCTATCAAGAACAGACAGAGATTCCATTACCTTGGCAACTTACTCTTGATGTAACGTCTGATACCATAAAAGAAAATCCTTTGTTTGGTGCTGGACCAAATCGCTTCGGAAATGAATTCTTGTTACACAAGCCATTAATGCTAAATCCTAGTGCATTCTGGAATGTTGAATTTGCTACAGGTTTTGGTTTCTTACCTTCAATTATCGTTACACAAGGTTTGATAGGAACTGTATTGTGGATTATTTTCTTCGTATTCTTCTTCGTTCTTGGTATAAGAGGTTTAATGAATGCAAAAGAATCTTTTGCTAAATTCTCTATAGTATCAACATTTTTCTCATCAGTATTTATGTGGGTAATGTTGGCTCTATTTAGTCCATCACATGTAATAATGTTATTGACATTCGTAATGACAGGATTGTTCATTGCTACTCTTATTTCAGAGGGAATATTGCAAACAAAAGAATATCGTAATTCTGATGGAACAAATATTGGCAAGATGTTAACACCATTGATGGTATTGTTAATGATAGTTCTTATCACATGGACACTATTTTATGTAAAGAAAATCGTAGCACTATCATACTTCCAATCTGGTATTAGTATATTGACCGCATCAAATAATAAAGAAATTGAAAAGGCTGAAGTTAGCTTCAATAAAGCTATATCATGGGATAAGTCAGATGTTTATTATCAAGTTATTTCAGGTGTAGATGTATTAAAGACAACACCTATTATTCAACAATTACAAGAACAAGCAAAGAAGGACCCAAAGACAATTGATCAAGAGTTAGTAAAGACATTAACCGCCCTAATCACAAGAGCTGCATCTTCATCAATTAGTGCAATCAATATTGATCCAACAAATTACTATAACTACGTTGCTAGCGCAAAGGTTTTTGAATTAGCAAATTCTCTTAAATATGAAGGAGCATATGAAAATGCAAAGAATGCATATACGAGTGCATTGAGATTTAACCCATACAGTCCACTTCTATACTTGAACATTGCTCAATTGGATGCATCAAATAACAAATTAGATTTAGCACAACAGTCCATAGGAAGTGCATTACAATTAAAACAGAATTATACAGAAGCTATATTCTTGCTATCTCAAATTCAAGTAAGTCAAAACAAGATAAAGGATGCAATAATCTCTGCTCAAGTAATGACTCAAATAAATCCTAAAAACTCATTGCTATTCTTCCAACTTGGATTCCTACATTACAATGATAAGAATTTTGAAGGCGCTATAGAGGCTCTAAAGAAAGCGGTTGAATTCAACGATCAATACGCAAATGCTAGATACTTCTTGGGTCTATCATATGCAAGATTAAGTAAGAACACAGAAGCCATAGAACAATTTACTAAAATCCAAGAGACAAATCCTGAAAATCAAGAAGTTGTATCTATAATTGCTACTTTGAAAGCAGGTAAGTCACCATTCACAGAAGTAAAGAATACTGTAGAGACTAAGCCAGCAGAGAAGAGAGGTACTTTGCCAGTAAAGGAAAAGGCAGCAACTACTCCAGCTTCAAAGAGTAAGGTAGCAAACTAAATTTTAGAAATAGTCAGTGTTTATTCAATAATGCATAATTTTGTGGTATAATCTTCTGATAAATGGTCAAGAGATTCTTCACTATTATGAATCAAGAGATCCGCGGTCTTCATGAGGCCGCGTATCTTCTTGCTTTTTTTGCTCTATTATCTCAAGTGCTTGGGCTGATTAGAGACAAGTTATTGGCATATAATTTTGGTGCAGGAGATACTCTAGATATATACTATTCGGCCTTTAGAATTCCTGACTTAATATTTGTATCTGTAGCCTCTGTTGTTTCAGCTTCAGTTTTATTGCCATTCTTTATAGAGAAATTCAATAATGACGAAGATAAGGGGCAAAAATTTATCGATAGTGTTTTTTCTGCATTTTTTATTCTGATAATTGTTATTAGCATAATAGTATTTTTTCTAACTCCATGGCTTATAAAAATTTTACTTCCCGGTTTCATAAATAGCGCAAATTTACCAGAATTGATTAATGCTACTAGAATTCTTCTTCTGTCGCCGATTCTGCTTGGAGTATCAAATTTCTTTTCGAGTATTACTCAAATGCATAAGCGTTTCTTAATTTACGCTATTAGCCCGATATTGTATAACATCGGTATAATCGTCGGTATTATATTTTTGTATCCAATTTTTGGATTATACGGCCTTGTAACGGGTGTTATATTTGGTTCTTTCCTTCATATGATTGTTCAAATTCCTTTCATTTTTAAAAGTCATGTTTTTCCACATTTAAAGTTAAATATTGATTGGGGAATGATAAAAAAAGTAATGAAAATATCGTTGCCTAGAACGCTTACTCTTTCCTCAAATCAACTCGCTTCTTTTTTCTTGATTGCATTAGCATCATTGATGAAAGTTGGTTCAATATCAGTATTTAGTTTGGCAATAAACCTACAATCTGTACCGTTATCTATAATTGGAGTTAGTTATTCTTCTGCAATTTTTCCTACTCTTTCAAAATTTTTTGTAGAAAAAAATCGTAAGGAATTTCTCGGACAAATGATTGATTCGGCTAGGCATATTGTTTTTTGGTCAGTTCCCATAACAATTCTCTTTATTGTTTTACGAGCACAAATAGTTAGAACTATATATGGTGCAGGAAATTTTGATTGGGCAGACACAAGGTTAACCGCAGCCGTTCTCGCAATTTTTGTTGTATCAGTAATGGGTCAAAGTTTAGTTTTGTTATTTGTACGAGCATATTATGCCGAAGGGCGTACAAAGAAACCATTGTTTATCAATATTTTGTCTGGTTTGGTAATAGTAATTTGCGGATATGGTTTTACAAAGGCATTTTTCGCTTTTCCTGTTTTTGCATATTTTTTGCAGGATTTATTAAAAGTCACAGGACAGGCAGGTACAAGTGTTTTGGTTTTACCTCTCGCGTATTCGATAGGGGTATTATTAAACACATATCTTCATTGGCATATGTTTGAAAAAGATTATCCTGGTTTCAGTAAGCCGGTTATAGCAACATTATTTCAAAGTTTTTCTGCCTCGGTTATTATGGGTTATGTAACATTTCTTTCGCTTAGATTATTTAATAATTTTTTCCCATTAACAAAATCAATAAACGTCTTTTTGCAAGGTTTTTTTGCTGGTATAGTAGGAATTATAGTAGCTATAATTATTCTTGTTTTACTTAAAAATAGGGAAATAAGAGAGGTTTGGACGACATTGCATCACAAATTCTGGAAATCAAATATTATCGTACCTGATCAGGAGACACTTTAGTATATTGTTTTTTAACTTCAGAAAAAACGAAATCTGATATTTCAGAAATAGATTTTGTTAAGTATTTTGGATTTGGGCCTCTAGTCATAATACATATTAAATATGGGTGATTTGGATAATATACTATTCCGCATTCGTGTATTTGCTTTATTTGTTCATCAATACCAATTTCTCCAAATTTACTAGCTACAACTATATCCTTTGGCATATTTTTTCTTATACCCTCAGTGAATTTTGTTTGACTCAATGTTTTCAATGCTTTTTCAGAATTTGACTGTGAAAGATATGATGAATTGTAAAGTATGCGGAAAAAGCGACTGTATTCCTTAACTGTTAGACCATGGTTTTTTTCAAGAAGTGATTTCGAGTCAACTCCCAAGGCATTGTATAGCTTTGCATATTCTTCCATGGATATGTATGGCCACAAAATTGCCAAAGCCTGATTGTCAGAATATTTTATCATTCTGTCTATCAAATCTGTAACTGAGTATTCTTTATTTTCTTCCAATTTTACCTCAGGTGGAAATATCTGTTCAAATTCTATTTTTTGATCACTTTTATAATATATTTTTTGGGAAAATATTGAAGGATCAGTTTCTGAATGTTTAAGATAACTCATCATAACTGGAACCTTTAGAAGACTGGCTGGCATGAAGATCTCGTCTTCATTTATACCTATTACTGGACCATTGTTCAAATCTCTAAAATACAAACTTATATGGGTAAGATTTTCTCTAGAGATAATGTCTTTAACAAGATTTTTTAATTGGCTGTCAAAAAACACAATTGTAGAATTTATGCTGTTTTTTGTTACCTCACATTCTAGTAGGGGATTTGTAAATTCTCCCACACCCACACGTATTTGTTGTGATTCTTCATTTGCACCAAAGTCAGATGATTTGTAATACATTCCTGAACTGAATCCTACAATTACAAATAAAAATACAGATACCATTACTAAAGGGTTTTTCAATAGCACAATATCTCTTTTGATTATCTCTTTCATTATATTTTGCCTACATATTGTAAACTACTTTAATGTATTATACGAGTGGTAAGATAGATTAATTTCATATTAAATATAGCTTTTTACTCATCTTCCACAATATAGGCTTATAGATAGCAATATTTTCAATTTCTGATAGTATTCATATACATCATGAATCAGAAGTATATAAGGAATTTTTCAATAATCGCCCACATAGATCACGGAAAGTCAACACTTGCCGATCGTATGTTGGAATTGACCAATACCATAGAAAAAAGAAAAATGCAGGAGCAGGTTTTAGATAGTATGGAACTTGAACGTGAAAGAGGTATTACCATAAAAATGCAGCCAGTAAGAATGAAATGGATTAAAGACAGTCAAGATTACATTCTCAATCTTATAGATACTCCAGGGCATATTGATTTTTCATACGAAGTATCACGCGCTCTAAAGGCAGTAGAAGGTTCAATACTTCTAGTAGATGCTACTCAAGGAGTTCAAGCACAAACTCTAACAACATTAAATATGGCTAGAGAATCTGGTATAAAAATAATTCCTGTTATTTCTAAAATCGATTCACCTTTGGCACGCATTTCCGAAGTTATGCATGAAGTATGTGAATTATTAGATTGCGAAGAAAAAGATGTATTAAGAGTTTCAGGTAAAACAGGTGAGGGTGTTGCTGATTTATTAAATAGTGTTATAGAAAGAGTTCCAGCACCTAGTTCTCCAGATATTACAGACGAGTTTCGTTCTTTGGTTTTTGATTTTCAATATTCAAATCATAAAGGTGTAATAGTCTATGTGCGAGTATTAAATGGTTCCATAAAAAGACATGAGCATTTAGTTTTTAAAATTTCTGATGAAAAATTTCAAGCTTTAGAAGTAGGTATTTTTGCACCTGATGACACACCTACAGAATCTTTAGGCGCTGGAGAAATAGGTTATATAGTAACTGGTATAAAACAACCCGGTATTGCTTCTGTTGGAGATACTGTTTCTTCTTTAAAAGATACATTGCCACCGTTACACGGATATATGACACCTAGGCCGGTTGTATGGGCTTCGGTCTATCCAGAAAGTCAGGATGATTTCAATACATTAAGAATGGCTTTTGGACGCTTACGTTTATCAGATTCTTCATTTACATATGACGAAGAGGCTTCGGGAACACTTGGAAGAGGGTTTAGATGCGGTTTTTTGGGTATGCTTCATTTGGAAATTATTACAGAACGTTTGCGTAGAGAATTCAGTTTAAATTTGGTAGTTACAATACCAAGTATTACATATGACGTTGAATTAAAAAATGGAAAAACTGTAACTATATACTCACCAGCACTTTTTCCAGATGATCATGAAGTAAAAAAGGTATTTGAACCTCTTGTTAAAATGAAAATTATAACACCACCTGATTATCTTGGTGTTATAATGCAATCCGTTTTCAATCATGAAGGGGAAGTATCTACAACAGAAAATTTTGGAGAAAATAGAACATCATTAACATTAGTTATGCCATTGCGTGAATTGATGAGAAACTTTTTTGATGAAATAAAAAGTATTTCTTCTGGTTTCGCATCTATTTCTTATGAAATTGCTGAAATGAGAGAGGCTGATGTCGCTAGATTAGACATACTTGTTGCAGATGAACCTGTGATAGCTTTCACTCGTGTGGTAGCACGTCGAAGACTTGAGGAAGAAGCAAAGCTTTCTGTCGAAAAATTGCATAAAGTTTTGCCTAAACAAATGTTCACATTAAAAATTCAAGGCAAGGCACTCGGAAGGATTATAGCCTCGGAAACTCTTACTGGTATGCAAAAAAATGTGACTCAACATATGTATGGAGGAGATAGAACACGTAAAATGAAATTATGGGAAAAACAGAAAGAAGGTAAGAAAAAGATGAAAGAGCTTGGACGTGGGAACGTAAACATTCCACAGGAGGTTTTTGTTAAAATGATGAGATCAGACTAAACTACCTATCTGATAGCTGGGAAATAGAGCAAAACCATACTGATGATGATTAATACTCCAACCACAATCATAGCGACGTTTAAGGCCTTTTTTGTATTTTTGTGAAATAATAACATAAGTAAAACATAGTATACTATAGATACACAAAATTTCAATGTTAGAGATTAGAAACAAAAAAAGAGTAAAAAATATATTATATTCACCCATTATACTTTTGATAATGGCGATTATTTTTGTAATTCTTTTTAGAGGGGTATTGAATGTATACAAAAAAGAAAGATTAAGTTATCAATATTTAAAACAGGATAAAATCGAGCTTCAAAAGATTTTATTAAGACAACAGAACCTGGTTTCGTCCTTGAATTATCTTAAAACAGATCAAGGGGTAGAAAGTGAGATACGAAGTAAATTTCGCTTAGTAAAAGAGGGCGAAAAAATATCGGTAATTATAGATGATCAAAATACTGAGATTACAACTGTTTCTACAACGACAGAAAATAGCTTTTGGTACAAAATACTTAATTGGTTAAATTAAAATTGCGATTATGTTATAATAGGTACACTATAAAAATTAATAAAAATTAATCATGAAAAATGTAACAATATATTCAACACCAACATGTCACTACTGTCATATGGCAAAAGATTACTTTAATTCACATGACATAAAGTATACAGAGTATGATGTTGCGACTGATTTAGAAAGAAGAAAGGAAATGATAGACAAAACAGGACAAATGGGTGTTCCAGTCATAGAGATAGATGGCAAACTAATGGTTGGTTTTGAGGAAAGTAAATTAGCAGAATTATTGGGTACAAAATAAATAATATGGAACCAATAATAAATCAGGGTCAAGCCAACATATCAAATCCATCTTCTATTCCAAATTTAACTCCAGATCCAGTTATCGTTTCTCCTGAAAAAAAGAAGCATCCATTCAGTATTCTAATTTCAATTCTAGTTTTGATTATTATTAGTGCTGCCGCAGCTTTTGCTGCAGGTATATTTAGTCCTAATTCTCCAGAGAAAATAGTAAAAGATGCATTAGATGTAATTAAAAATTCAAATACAATTCATTCATCAATTTCTATAAATGCCAGTACAACAGGAATTCAAGATATCAAATTTGTCATAGAGGCAGATGCTGACAAGGTAGATATAAATAATATCAAGTTAAATGGAAAGTTGAATTTTTCTGGTCTTGGCTTTGTTGCTGGCATTAGTTATATAATGATTGAAAATACTTCATATTTTAAGGTTGATCAATTGCCTTTATTTTTTGGTAAATCTGCCTCAGAATTTACAAATAAATGGTTTTCACTATCTAAAAAAGACATAGAAGATCTTTCAAAGCTCTACGGAGGTTTGAAAGGAGCATCAAGCACACCTTTAGCTATATCTAATAGTGACTTGTCTAGTAGGACAGAATTTATTAATAATCTCATGAAGAAATATAAGTTATATAAAAGTATAACTTATGAAGGATCTTCTACTAAAAATGGACAAAAAGTTAAAACATACAAAGTTGTTTTAGATAAAGATGCGTTTTACTCTATGTATGAGGAGATAGTGAATGAAAGTATAAAGACACAAAAATCTGCTAGTGTAGATAAAAATATAGAAGAAATGAAACAGGTAAGTAGTAAAATGATTGCCTCTACCGAATTATCTCCTGTGATTATTGAAATCGGATCTGATGGAATAATTAAAAATGTAAATTTATCTATAGATATTGATACAGAGTCGATTACTAAATATGGTAATCAAGAAGATATGGGACCCGTACATTTAGATGTGAATATCAATTATTCAGCGGTAAATAAGCCGTTAAGTATTATTGCTCCAACGGTAAGTGAGCCATTAATTAATCTTATAAAAGGCTCATTGGAAGATACAACAGACACAATGACTGACTCTTCTATAAAATCATCCTTTGCTAGTATGTATTCCTCGGCTGAAATATATTTTAATAATAATTCCTATAGCTATGCGAAATTATGTCAGAGTACAGCTGGAATGAAAATGATAAAATATTTATCAGATAAAGGTGTAAAGGCTTCTTGCATTGCTAGTTCTCAAGCGTATTCGATTTCTGCACCATTGAGTAATGGTAAGTATTACTGCATTGATTCAACAGGTAAAGCTATTAGCCAATCTTCATCAATTATTTCTACAAGTTGTAAATAAAATATTAGAGAAAAAGTATGATGTTTGTTGGCTTATATAGCTAAAAGCACATACTTTTTTTCGTTTTTGTGATATATTCATTTGGTAGAGAAAGCCCCCGTAGTTCAATGGATAGAACAATTCCGTCCTAAGGAGGAAATCCAGGTTCGATTCCTGGTGGGGGCACAATCAAGGTAGACGCGGAGGCTCAGTAAATTCCACAAAACAAAAACAGGGACCCCACCTGTTCTTGTATGTATAATTTTATTCCGCTACTTCCAATTGAGACAATGGGATTCCTGTCATACTCCCATCAAAAAAAGCATATTGACCATCTTCACTTACGTGAACAACACGCTTTGGCGCAGACCATTGATTAGCACCCTGGCTTACCCAGTGAACAAAACTATTTTTCTTAATTTCGTTTTCTACTGTCAAGGTTAGGCTGTTACCATTTTCTTCTACCGAAAATTTAAGATGTTTATATTTTTCTTTGATGCCATCAATTAATTTATTTAGACCTTCTCGGCTAATATCTACACTTCTTGCACCCTCAAGGAGCGTCCGTCCGGCATTATCCATAAAAGTAGTGCTATCGATTTCCCCATCAGTATTTAGAGCCATTGTCTCTGAATAGTTATTACCGTTATTTAAAATGCGAGACAGATAAGAGCCTGCCCCTTCCACATCAGAAGTGAAGTTTTTCTCAGAATTCTCCTGCTTTCTTTTCTCCCATTTTTCAGAATCCTTCTTTTCTTTTTCTGTAACAGGTGGTCTTATTTGTATTTCTCCAAAGCCTTCCATATAGAAGCATTATAGCAGAAATTCTCAATTTTCGCTATGAAAGAGAGAAAAGGGACCCTATGCGGAGGGGTCATTTTAGAATATGTAGAATTTCCAACAAAGCCTTACAACGCCTTACCGCAAAAGGTTCGATTCCTGGTGGGGGCACCTTACAAGGAGGCTTTTTAGTGGTTTTATTATTTTTATATTTAGACCTTTATTTTTTCTTATATTCTGCTATACTCATTTCCATGAGTCCTGAAGAAAAATCGCTTCTTGAGAGAACATATAAGATGGCCGAGGAGAATAATGAGATTCTTAGGTCAATTCGTAATTCTACTCGATGGAGTAATGCATTTAAAATTATTTATTGGACTGTAATTTTAGGTTTTTCATTCGGTGCTTATTATTTTATTCAGCCATATTTGGATACTCTTATGGGTATTTCTGGTCAAGTAAAAGATAGTGTAAATGGAGTAAATAGTGTGACTAGTACAATTAGAGACTTAATAAATTAAGTTATCACATATGCCAAGGTAGCTCAGTTGGTAGAGCATTCCCCTGAAGAGGGAAGGGTCACCAGTTCGATCCTGGTCCTTGGCACATCAAACAAAAACCCCAGTTAATCGCTGGAGTTTTTGTTTTGCATTTTTTATTTATTAAATAGTTTTTACTTTTAGTTTTGATTGGCGTTTCTTGTCTAGTTTAGGTAGTTTAAGAATAAGTAAACCATGCTTTTCAACTGCTTCTGCATCATCTACATCTATCTCCTCTGGAAGGGTAATAGTTCTAGAGAAAGAACCCCAATACAATTCACGCATAAAATAGTCATCATCTCTGGAGATTTTTTCTTCTTCTCTTTTTCCTTTTATTGTAACTAAATCTCTGGTTATAGAAATGTCTAAATCTTCAGGTCTAACACCTGCAATCATGGCTTTTATGACTATCATGTCATTTGTTTGATAGACATCAACAGTTAATTCACCCTCTTTATCTTCTTCATCAACCCAAGAGGTTTCTCCTTTTGCTAATTCTCTTTGCTCCATAGCTTCTAATTGAGGATTATCAACCTTTACGGACCCTGTTAATCTTTCAAAAAATGATTTTTTTTCTTTAGCCATATGTATTATAAAAATAACTTATTTCACTTCTAATAATTCCTCCGTCACTTCTGGTATTTTTGGTTTTACTATTTTAATTTCTTCAAATAGTATCAGTAGAATAATTATTGCGCCCCAAACCCATCCAAAAATTTTTAACACCTCTGTATCAGACTTTACACCAATTATAGACAAATTAAATGATGTATGCAACGTCGTAGCGAGGATAACTCCTACCATAAGTGAAATTGTTCTTATAAGTGCATTTTTGTACATTGCTAGTCCTATCATAAATCCAATAGATGCTGAAGAAACAACATGTAAAAGCGTGGCGCCCATAAATCTTACATTGCCTGAAATCAAACCTGCAGTCATATCACCATTACTAAGATGTGTAAAAATATACAATGAGTTTTCTAAAGCAGCAAAACCAAGCGCTGCAGTAATACAATAAATCATTGCGTCAATTGGCTCGTCCATTTCTCTTGATCCCATAGCAATGATTATAACTGTAACTAATTTTGAAATTTCTTCTGTCGCAGCCCATAAGACATAACGTGTAGTTATGAGTGCATCACCAGAAAATAATATAGAAATGAATTGCTCAATAAATATTGTGGCAATAACAGTTAATGCACCAGCTACAAAGGTTAGTATCAATATACTCCTTGGTTCAGGATGAAGATTGTCTTCTTGAACCCAAAACCAAAGCCACAATAATGCAGGTAGAACACCTAACAGTAATGCATAAGCTATTGATTCAAAATTCATATAGAATAATTATACCATAATGATATTCCAAATTCTTTAATAAACAGTTTATATGTTAAGGCTTAGATTTCCGTCTGCTTTTATTTCTTCAGAATGAGTATTCGTTTTTAAAGCACCCACCATAGCTATCATTAATGCATTATCTCCTGAAAGGCCTGATACCGGAAGATATATTTTTAATGAATATTCTAAAGCCAGTTTCTCAAATGCTTTTCTTATGTATTTATTCGCAATAACACCTCCACCAATTATTAATGTTGTTGGTCCCTCGCTTTCAATTGCTTTTTTTGTTTTTGATATCAATACTTCAGTTACAGAATTTTCAAATTCTCTAGCAATATCTTGTTTTTGTTCCTCATTAATTTCTCCAAGTTTTTTTAAGGTATAAAGCACGGATGTTTTTAGACCAGAAAATGAGAAATTTAAATTATTTGAATGAAGCATCGGACGGGGAAGTGTGATTTGATTGGGTATGTTATTATTTCGTGCCATTTCTGCCAGTTTTGAGATTTCTGGCCCACCAGGATATGGAAGCCCAAGCATTCTCGCTACTTTATCAAAAGCTTCTCCTACAGCATCGTCAACTGTAGCACCAAGAATTTTATATTTTCCAATTTCTGATATTTTTACAATTTCTGTATGTCCTCCACTTATTAATATAGCAAGGCATGGGTATTCTATATTTGGAAGTTTTTTATAATCAATATGTATTTCAGAATTTGATATTAAAGAGCCCACAATATGTCCCTCCATATGATTTATGGGTATTACTGGTATTTTTAATTTTTCGCCAATTTCTTTTGCAAAAAGTATACCTGTCCATAGTGCCGGTTCTAAGCCCGGTCCTTTTGTAACTGCGATTTTATTTATTTCATTTTCAGTAATTTTTGCTGAGTTTAATACTTCTTTATAAAGTATTGGTAAATTTTTTATATGTTCTCTTTTGGCAAGCATAGGGAATACACCTCCAAATTCTCTGTGTAAATTGATTTGTGAATGTATAATATTGCCTAAAATTTTGTATTCAGTAATACCATTTATTTCTCTGGTTTCAAGTAAACACAAAGCGGTTTCATCACAACTCGTTTCAATTCCTAATGTAATCATAATATTTTTAGTCTTAAGTTATTTAATTGTGTTTGTGTCTTTACTATACCAAGTTAGAACATATTTTCAAAATTAAACTATTTTTCTAAACACGATTGAAACTATGGTATATAATACCCGATATGTGTAGAGACATTTTTATTAAAATATCGTTGTTAACTGTGGGCTGTATTGTTTTAATCTCTATTTTTCTTGGTGTTAATCTCTTTTACAAATTTTATAATGATATTTTTCGACTATCATATCGTCAGGTTAAAGAAACTTTATCTACAAACATGTTTTCTTGTAATAAAATAATTAACTGTAAAATGGTAGCTGGGGATATTTTAATTCGAAGATATATAACAGAGAGGACTTGGCTTTTAAATAAAATAGCACATCCGTATTTTACGCATTCTGCATTATATTTAGGCAATGATCAGATCATTGAAGCTGTTGGTACAGAAAAAAATCCAGAGAATGAGATTCAAATTTCGATATTATCAGATAGTGATTGGTTTAATAGTGATATTGAGAGTTGGGTTATAGTACGACCAAAAAATATAACGCAAAAATTTAATATAATAAAAGGTAATTTATTAAATATTGCTAAGGACAAAGAATATGTATTTGGTTTGCCAGAAAATGGACATAAAAAATTTACTTGCGCAGACTTAATCTTTATTCAGCTAAAAGAAAATGGTCTTGTTACAACTTACAATGCACCAAAAATAATATCACCAGACTATTTATTTTGGGCATCCGTTCAAAACCCTACTGATTTTGAGGTGGTTGGTTACGATATTATTGAGAAGTAGTTTTAAAATAGGAAGTATATTTATCCTTATTCCATACATAAGTTATTTGGCATATATCTAAGTCTAGATATATTTTTGACTTATCAGTCTAATATTGAATGAGACGATTTTTTTGCTTGGATCATTTTTTTATTACTGCTTGAGATTTACTTTTTTCATTTGTATAAAACAAGCATGTATTTTTTAAATTGGCTTCTTTTGACCATGAACACAAATCTACATTTGGATATAATGTTACCATCTTTTCCCAACAATCTCTTTTATAGCTATTATATGCACTATTTGGAATAGAATCACATATTTTCATAATTTCAAATGGGGTTTCTGCTTTTTTACTTTCTTCCTGTAGTGATAAAACTTTTGCATTTGACTCTGAATTTAGTTGCGAATTATAAACAATAAAAGCAAAACCACCTATAAGTAAAATTACTTCAATTAATAATAAAGATAAAATAATTTTTTGATTCCATACTTTTAAGTAAACACCAAGGGCATAAAAAACTGCAAAGATAATTCCTCCAATAGCAATGGGTATATCAATCAAATTACAGAATTTACCGTTACAAGTATAAAAATGCCACACACTGTAAAGTATTATTAAAACTGGAATACCGTATCCAATATGATTACGCCATTTAAAACTTGTTCTTGAAAGAAAAATAGGAATAATGGTTAAAGACAATGTAATACCTATAATTATTAAATTATCAATGTTGGATATGGGTGAAAAGAATGCATCCGTACCAAAATGACCCCAACCAACTTGACTACCTACAATAGCTAGATATGTTCCAACATTTGCTAATATTACAAAAAGCCATATATAAAAAGGTCTTTTGTCAGTATTCATAAAATATATTTTTTATTAGATAATAAATTTATCACTTATTAAGTATATCAATAAATTAGTACAATATCATCTTGGGTTTGTGAAGTATTGGTTAAACAATTTTGTTTGTATATTGTGCGCGATACAGGATTCGAACCTGTGACCCTCCCCACGTCAAGGGGATGCTCTACCAACTGAGCTAACCGCGCAATTATTTTATTATCCTATTTTAACAATAATAAATCATATATTGCTTTTAGTAAAATAAAGCTACCTGATGCGAAAATGATTATTCCAAACCATTTGCTGATGGTATTTAATGTTTCCCCGTGTATTATGTGGCCAAAAAATTCTGCAATATATGTTAAAAATAACCACCAAATACAAGCACCTATCATGACTCCAATTACAAGAGTACTCGCAATTCCATAACTGTCAATTTTTGTACCTGAATTTGCAAATGCTAATAAGAAAAAAATAGCTGTAAGTGGATTTGTTATTGTTAATACAAAACCTGAAATAAAATACTCGACTTTAGTTATTGCAGTATCCTCCTTTGCTTCATGTGGTTTTGGTTTTGATCTGTATGAAAAAATTCCTAAAATAATAAGTATTATTGCGCCAGCGATTCTGAAAAAAGCATGTTCTTTACTTATAAAATCAATAATTATGGTTATGCCAAAAGCTCCAATAGATGCAAAAATTCCATCAGCCAAAACTGAACCCATTCCAGATATTAAACCAGCACTGCGATTTTTTAAAATAGTTCTCTGTATACATACAAGACCAACTGGGCCTATAGGAACTGCAGATGCAAAGCCTATTATTATGCCGAATATTATACTAAAAAGATAAGATGTCATTAAATTAAATTTTTGTCTAAATATTATAGCATTATTAGCGGAAAGGGAGGGATTTGGTCACAAGTCTCAGCCTGTTGGCTTCTCCCGCGACCCCGCCTCCTTCGCCTTCGCTCAGTCCGGCTTTCAAATCCCTAAATTCCTGCGGAAAGGGAGGGATTTGAACCCTCGAGACCCTTTCAGGCCTGCCGCTTTTCGAGAGCGGTGATTTCAACCACTCACCCACCTTTCCATACAGATACCTTAACATTTTTTGCCATTTTACGAAAATATGTTAGTATTTATCTGTGCAAATGTAAGTTATATGGCCCTATCGTCTAACGGTTAGGACAACGGGTTTTCAATCCGTTAACCAGAGTTCGACTCTCTGTAGGGTCACACATTACAAAAAAGCATCTCGAAGAGATGTCTTTTTGTAATGCAGTGATTCGCTAAACGCGAAAGTCGAAAACCGGAGGACGCATAGGCGTCCGAGGTGGGGTTGAGAGCCGAGCTAGCAATATAAACATTTGTCCTATTTGGCACTTGCCACCGATTGACTTTTATGTTGTGGTATGCTACGCTCAATACAGTTAGAACATTGATTTAAAGGCTTCAAGTAGGTGAGCCGAAACAATGCACCAGTACGGAAATGATATGAAAAAATACCAGATCATCAGTATGTCGAGTCGTTCAATGACACCGGCCCAGATCGAGGAACATCACCGTGAGCTCATCAAGCTCGCGAATGATCCGCAAGTCCCCTGGTGGCAGAACAACCCGACGGTGCCCAGCACTCGCTACGTTCTTGATACTTTTGCTGCCAAAGAAGTCGGCGTTCCTGACCCATACGGTAAGGAAAAGAAGAGGTTCAAGCTGTGGTGTACTTCCCCCATTTCTTTAGACACTAATCTTGTATTAGGTTAATTGTATCCCTGGCGAATTTTTAAAGCAAATTGAACCGGTGACATTTTAAGTGCTGTATGTATTCTAGTATTGTTGTAAACATAAATACGATGATA
>CAIMDI010000002.1 GCA_903839695.1 Candidatus Tayloriibacteriota bacterium
AACTACTAAGCCTATTCAGGCTCGTGTTGTCACAGTATCCGTTCAAGGAAATGATAAAGCAGGAATGAAATTATGTCTTGTTTCCAACGAGAATCATATTCAAATTCTGATGATCAGATAGACAGAGACAAAACCAGACGCCGATGGCGACTTCTCTAACGCGCCCATCCTCAACTTCAACGATGGCAAGGTCAAGTTCGACACGAAGTATGTCGACAATGCCAACGACAACTATGGGTCAGCATCGTGGTTCTTTCCGAAGTCTCTCTTCTTTTTTGAAAGGCGTCATTTATTTGACGCCTTTTATCTACTTTTGTGAACGCATCCAACCTCCGAGCATTCTTCCTATCTCATCTATATGTATTTGAATCACTAAGTATTTCTTTTGATCGAGTGAGCCAGTGTCTTTCATGAGACGTATAAGGAAACGAAAAAGATTTAGCTTTACGCTTCCCTTTTCAAGGAGCATTATTTTGCCATTTTGTCTGGTATAGCCAGCTTCTAGGAAAAATTCAAACATATCAAGTAGACTATTCTCGCTTCTCTCCCACACAGTATAGCGATCTAATTTAGGAACAACTTTTCTGTATTCATGGAACAGTTTGTACAGGTCATATGATTTCTTTAATATTGGGATTTCAATTTCATTCATAAATATGAAGGTATATAAAAATATTTTTAATAAGGCGATTGAACTGGATAATTTGTTTTTGGCATGGGACGAATTCAAGGAAGGCAAAAGATCAAGGTCCGATGTTGCATATTTTGAGTTTGGATTGGAAACGAATATTTTTAAAATTCATCATGAGCTTGAAGAACAAACTTACAGACATAGCCCGTATGAAGAATTTTATATAAGTGATCCAAAACGGAGACATATACATAAAGCAATGGTACGAGACCGAATCGTTCATCATGCAATCTTTAATATCCTCAATCCAATTTTTGACAAAACTTTCATTGCAAATTCTTTTTCTTGCAGGATAATGAAAGGAAGCCATAAAGGAGTTGAGGTTGTAGCAAAAATGCTCAAAAAAGAAAGTCATAATAATTCCAGGTCATGCTATGCACTTAAGTGCGATATACAAAAATTTTTTGACAGCATTGATCATCAAACCCTGACATTCTTCCTTTCTAGAAGAATTCAAGATGAAAAAATGATATGGCTCCTTAGGGAAATTATTGATGGCTACGAGAATAAAAGCGGAATCACGAGAGAGAGAGAGGGGGGGGGAGTTGCGCTTCGCGCAAAAAAGGAATACCAATCGGAAATCTTACTTCCCAAATTTTTGCTAATATTTATATGAATATCTTTGATCAATTTATTAAACATAATATGAAAGTTAAACATTATGCGAGATATACCGATGATTTTATCATTGTTTCTCACAACAAGATGTATTTAGAAAGCCTAATTAAACCAATAAATGAATTCCTAATGAAGAACTTATATTTAAATTTGCATCCAAACAAAACAAGAATTAGGAAATACTCTCATGGTGTTGATTTCTTGGGATATGTCATTCTACCTCATTGTCAATTAATCCGAAAGAGAACATGGAAAAGAATACTGAGAAAATTCAAAGAAAAGGTTACGAATTTCAAACAAGGTAAATTATCAGAAAAATCACTTAATCAATCATTGCAATCATATTTAGGAATCTTGTCTCATGCTGATGCTTATGAGCTTAGCGAGTATTTGAAGAATTTAAAACTATTCTAGTTATCAGAGTTTTATCATTCCTCCACTTAAACACAGTCAATATGAGTGGTTCTATTCCTCTACCCATCATGCCCAAATACGCTCTATGCAGAGTTAAAAAACATTATATTAACGCCTCTCGAGCGCTCGACTGCCTCTTGACACTCGAGCTAACTCGTGTTGGCGGAGGGTAAGAGATTCGGTCACGGATAATTTTCTGCAGAAAATTTCCGCTACCCCGCCTCGCACCGTCGTGCTCCGGCTTTCTCATCCTTACTACTCTCGCAATGATAATTTATTCAGACGGCATTTAGCCGTCTTCATAAATCATTGCGGAGGGTAAGAGATTCGAACTCTTGATGCCCTTTCGGACATACATCCTTTCCAGGGATGCGCACTAGACCGCTATGCGAACCCTCCTTTTTCCATTCTGAAATATCTGTACACTTACCAACTTCCGCTCGATCCTCCACCCCCTGACGATCCTCCTCCGAAACCACCGAAACCTCCTCCAGAACTTCCTCCGCCACCAAATCCCCCACCCCAAAAACCTCCATGCCCTCTACCTTTACCCGCATTTTTGGAAAGTAAATAATCCATTCCTAAACCAAAAAGTGTCAATATTATTACAGATATTAATCCAGTTAATATTGAACCCACATAAAAGCCATATATAATTCCTATTACAGAACCGACAACGCCTCCTAACCACCATGATTTTGTATTACCCATTATGCTAATAAATAAAATTAAAAGAAAAAAACCATATTTTTCTATTACATTAATTACATTTATTTTTATACCAGATTTTTCTTGAACAGGATAATAATTGGCTTCACTATTTAATACAGAAATCATTGCATTTACACCATTTGAAATTCCTTCTTCATAATTACCATTTTTAAAAGATGGTAAAATAATTTTCTGAATAATGCCACTTGATTTTGCATCAGTTAATGTGCCCTCAACTCCATACCCTGTTTCGATTTTTAATTTTTTATCATTTAAAGAAACGAGTAATAGCACGCCATTATCGCTTCCTTTTTGACCGATTTTCCATTCCTCAAAAAGTTTAACAGCGTAACTTTCTATAGTTTCATCGACTAATGACGGTATAGTAACTACAGCTATTTGAATACCTGTAGATTTTTCAAAATCTGAAATTGTTTTGTTTAAATTTTCTATTCCCGCAGGAGAAATAGTCTTAGCAAAATCGCTTACATAACCCATGGATTTTCCAGGGCTATTGTAAGCGTATGCTAAAGGCACTATAGAAAAAACTATTAGAATAATTACAATTCTTGCAAGTAATAGAAATGTTACTCGCTTCATGATTTAGAACTTAACCTTTGGAGCTTCTTCTGAACCTTTTGTCGCCTCAAAATATGATCTTTCAGCAAATCCAGTCATACTAGCGATTAAGGAACTTGGGAATTTCATTACCTTTAAATTGTAGAATTTAATACTGTCATTGAATCTTGATCTTTCTACACTAATACGATTCTCAGTGCCCTCTTGTTGTGATATAAAAGTTTGCATTACTTCTGAAGATTTTAATTGAGGGTAGTTTTCCGCAATAACAAGCAATCTACCAATAGAACTTTCTACTTCACCAGCAGCTTTTGCCTTTGCATCTGGAGTTGTGGCACCAGAATATTTTGTACGAGCATTTGCTATAGCTGTAAACACATTTTCTTCTTGCTTCATTACACCCTTTACAGATTCTACTAGATTAGGGATAAGGTCAAAACGTCTTTGATAAACAGTTTCTACTTGTTTCCATTGTGCATCTGCATTTATGTTTAAAGTGACAAGACCGTTATATGTTACAAGACCGTATGTCAATAACAATACAACAATAATCACAATCGTTATTAATATTTTTTTATTCATTATTTTATTTATAAATAATAATACTTATTTCTTTGGAGCAATCTTTGTTTCATCTATTCCTACTGGAGGAACAACAAATGAGAATGTTTTTATCATATCTTTGAATTGAGAATCTGCTGAATCTACCAATGTAACATTTCTAGCAGAAACCTTTTGTGCATTAGCACCTGTATAACCCTTACTTGAAGGACTTAGAGATATTGAACTGAATGTGAAGTAATAACAAATAGAATCTTTTTGTAGAGTATACATTCTATTAAAATAATTTCTTCCTTGAACAGTATTTAGCATAGATATCATACTAAATGTAAGATCTTTTACTTTTAAACTACTTCTCTCCTTTATAGAAGTTGTAGGAGGAAATCCACAAGTACCAGATACAATATCAATTTTTGACTCCAATTTACCTATAGTATTCTTTTCCTTATCATCAAGATAATTTGAAATAAAAACGACATTTGATGGAGATTCTAATTTCTCCCATGTTGTAGGATATTTTACAGAAAATCCTAATTCTTCGTTTTTGTATTCTGATAATTTGTCAGACACCTTTACGGTCTGACTAGCAGGAATAGAAACTGTATCTACAGTTTGCTGTCCTTTATCTGTAGTCACTGGAACAATTGGCTTTGATGAGCCAGTAATCTTCCAAACGACTAAACCAATAATAGCGAGAACAATAACAATAATTAATGTTTTTTTCATGATTTAAATAGTATAGCAAAAACTAGTAATCAATACCAGTGTTTGCTGTTGATTGCGAATGATTAATTTCCTTTGGTTCTTCTGCTATCGCAGCCTCTGTTGTGAGTAAAATAGCTGAAGCAGAACATGCATTTTGTACCCCAAGTCTAGTAACTTTAACTGGATCGACAATACCTGCCGATATCATATCCAAAACCATTTCATCTTTTAATGCATCGTAACCAAAATTACCTTTTCCATTTTTTACTTTTTCAATAATGACTGAGCCATCATCTTTACCAGCATTAATAGCTATTTGTCTAAGTGGTGCCTCCAATGCCTTAAGCACTATTTTATATCCCAATTCAAATTCCTTTGTAGAATTTTTTATATGAGATTGAAATTCTTGTATTTTTTGAGCAACTTTGATCAAAGCTACTCCACCTCCAGCAACAATACCCTCATCTATAGCAGCTTTAGTAGCATTTACAGCATCTTCAATTTTTAATTTCAAATATTTCATTTCTGTTTCTGTTGCAGCGCCAACACGTATAACAGCTACACCACCAGAGAGTTTAGCAATTCTTTCATCAACTTTTTCTTTATCATATTTTGATTCAGTATTTTCTTTTTGCTTTTTTAATTGAGAAATCCTATCCTCAATATCACTTTTTTTGCCCTTACCTCCGACAATAATAGTATTGTCTTTTGTAGAAATAACTTTTCTTGCTTTTCCCAACATAGAAATATCTGCATTTTCAAATTTTATACCAACATCCTCAGAAATGACTTTTGCACCAACTGTCACTGCAATATCCTGTAACATTTCTTTTTTTCTATCGCCATATCCTGGTGCTTTTATTGCAAGAACATTAAAGCCACCACGAAGTTTGTTTACAACAAAAGTTGCCAATGCTTCACCATCTACATCATCTGCAATAATTACCAAATCCTTTTTTCCTGTTTGCGCCAATTTTTCCAAAAGTGGCAATATTTCTTTTATTGAAGATATTTTTTTGTCTGTAATAAGGATTTGTGGATCAGAATATTCTGATTCCATTCTTTCTGCATTTGTAACCATATAAGGAGAAATAAAACCTTTATCAAATTCCATTCCTTCAACTACTTCTGATTCCAATCCAATAGTCTGAGATTCTTCAACAGTAACAACACCATCTTTACCAACTTTTTTAATTGTATCAGCGATAATTGTCCCAATTTCTATTGACTCGGCTGAAATATTTGCAACTTGTCTTATTTCATCATCAGTTTTTATCGGTTTTGAAAGAGCTTTCAAAGCAGAAACAATATCTTTAGAAGCAGCCTCAATTCCAAACTTTACACCCATAGCATTTACGCCCATTGTTGTATGTTTCATTCCTTCAGAAATAATGGCTTGCATAAGCACAACAGAGGTTGTTGTACCATCTCCAGCAATGTCATTTGTTTTTGTCGCTACGTCTTTTATAATTTCAGCACCCATGTTTTCAAATTTGTCCTTGAGAGTTATTTCTTTTGCAATGGACACGCCGTCATTTGTAATTGTAGGTGAACCATATCCTTTTTCCAATACAACATTTCTACCACGTGGACCTAAAGTAATTTTTACAGCATCTGCAACTGCGTCGACACCTTTTTTCAAAGATTTTCTAGCTTCTTCATTATATAAAATTATTTTTGCCATGTTTATTATTTTATTACAGCTAATAATTCGCTTTCCTTTACAATATAATATTCTTCTCCATCAATTTCGATTTTATCTCCCCATTGGAAAAGTACTTGATCACCGTTTTTTACTGAAATAGGAATAAGTTTTCCATTTTCAAAATGTCCCTCACCAATAGAAATTATTTCTCCTTTTTTTCCTCCCTTATCTTCATTTACAGTTATTGGAATAATGATGCCGTAAGCTGTTTTCTTTTCTTTACTATTTATGTCTTCTTTTATAAGAACCCTATCTCCTAATGGTTTTATTTTCTTTGAAATATCTTGATTTTTAGACATATTTTGTTTAATTAAAGTTAATAATGAGTAGGCATATTATATAGTAAGAAAGAGCTGAAACAACTTGACATTGCGTTAATATTGGTGTATAAATAAAGCAGAACAGTTAAGTAGTAGCGGTACGAAAATTCGGGCAATCCGTTATTGCCATGAAGAGCGCAAGTTAGCTCAAAGTACTAATACTATAAAACCGAAAGGTGAGTAAAATGAGTACCATGAAAATAAAAGAGGTACGGGTCTGTAAGGCGAGGTGCCTCAAATACCTATTGGTGTTTGCCATAAGTATGGCAACATGCTTGATGGTTGAAAAAACCATCGGACAAGACGATGTCGCCAGGAATTTGTTCGTGATAGCAGTCATCATGACCATTGCCTTGGCAGGTCTGGTTGCGATCTCTGACAAAATCGCAGCTATTTATATAATAACGAAGTGGATTGGCATCAGCTTCGTCAAAACCAGCTGGTTGATTGCGACGAAACAGCAATCTCAGATCCGCACAGCTCTCTCAAGGTGCATACAAGAAGCACCAAAAAATGAGAGGCGCGAATTGGGCATAACGATGGCCCAACTCCTCAGAATTCTTGGTTTCAGATACAACTTGGTGTATCTGGAACCAATTCACGATGAAAATCCAGAATCATTTTGAATCTGGAACACGAAGCCCCGTTGCGCTAGCGCAACGGGGCTCTGTACTTATCTACCATGACATTTTTTATATTTTTTACCAGACCCACAAGTACATAAATCATTTCTCCCAACTTCAGGTTTTTTGGAAACATTATTATTTGAAGTATTCCCTCCATCACCCTGTCCGATAATCACCGCCTGTTCATGAACTTCATTTAATTTTACATTTTCTGGACTAGCGACTTCTGCAGCTATATGTGGTATGAGATTTATAATTTGATTGTTTATAGCAATCTGCATTTCTTTAAAAAGTCTCAAACCTTCTTTTTTGTATTCAACCAATGGATCGTGTTGACCATAAGCTCGAAGATTAACACTTGATCTAGTATGATCCATAACTTCCAAGTGTTCCACCCAAAACATATCTATTGTCTGAAGCATAAGTTGTCTTGTAACAATCAAAAATCTTTCTTTACCAACTTGAGCGATTTTTTGATCCATTTTACCCTTTAATTCTACATCAGCGCCAATAACCTCTAGTATTTTACTTTCTATTTCCTCTGAATTGCCGAGTAAAATATCTTTTCTCCTTTCATAAACAATTTTTCTCTGATGATTTAGAACATCGTCGTACTCAAGAATATGTTTTCGAGAATCAAAATTAAAACCTTCGATTTTTGTTTGTGCACTTTCGAGTGAACGAGTAATAATGCGATTCTGAATCGGCTCATCTTCAGCAACACCCAATTTTCCCATTAAATTTTTAATAGTATCTGAAGCAAAAATACGCATAAGTGAATCTTCTAATGAAACAAAGAATTGAGTAGCACCAGGATCACCCTGTCTTCCAGATCTTCCTCGCAATTGATTGTCTATTCTTCTTGCTTCATGTCTTTCAGTTCCCAAAACAAATAATCCCCCGAGTGATTTAACTTCTTCATACAAATCCTTACTTCCAGGATTACCACCAAGTTTTATATCCACACCACGACCAGCCATGTTTGTAGCAATAGTAACACCGCCCTTTTTACCAGCTTGAGCCACTATTTCTCCTTCCCTTTCATGATTTTTTGCATTCAAAATTTCATGATTTACACCTTCTGCTTTAAGAAAATCAGAAAGAACTTCATTTTTTTCAATAGAAACAGTACCGATAAGAACTGGCTGACCTTTTTTATTTAATTCTTTTACTTTTTTTGCTATAGCCTTAAACTTTCCTATTTCTGTTTGGAAAATATTGTCATCATGATCAGTACGTTGAGTATTTTTATTTGTAGGAATAACAACAGTATCCAATCCATAAACTTTATAAAATTCCTCACTCGAAGTAGATGCAGTACCAGTCATTCCTGATAATTTTTTGTATAATCTAAAATAATTTTGGAATGTAATAGATGCAAAAGTTCTAGACTCCTTTTGTACAGGAAGATTTTCTTTTGCTTCTATAGCTTGATGAAGGCCTTCTGACCAACGACGTCCAGGTTGAAGTCTTCCAGTAAAAGTATCTACAATAACTATTTGATTTTCTTTTATAACGTATTCTGTATTTAAATTAAATAATGCTTTTGCCCTTACTGCAGTTTCCATATGATGAACGTATTTTATACCTTTATCAGTATATATATTTCCCACACCAAGACTTTTTTCGGCTTTTTCAATTCCCTTTGGAAGCATTGAAATAGATCTCTGTTTTTCATCAACAGTATAATCTTCGTCTTTTATAAAATCTTTTACTAGATTTGCAAATATATGATAGAAATTTTCTGAATCAGTTGTAGGTGAAGAAATAATGAGAGGAGTTCTAGCTTCGTCAATAAGAATAGAGTCTATTTCATCAACAATAGCGTAATTGAATGGTCTTTGACGTAATTTTGAAGGTTCGTATTCTAGATTATCTCTCAAATAATCAAAACCAAATTCGTTATTTGTACCATAAGTAATATCTGCATGATATGCATCACGTCTAGAAACTGGTCTCAAAAATTCATGTACAACTTTGAAAGATCCCAATTCATCTCTCTCATTATCAAGCTCTTTGTGTGAAGGATCATAAATATAAGAAACCTGATCATTTATAACTCCAGTAGTTAAACCCAAAAAATTATAAATCTGTCCCATCCAAACAGCATCTCGTCTTGAAAGATAATCATTTACAGTCACAACGTGCACACCTTTACCCGAAAGGGCATTTAAATATGCAGGTAATGTAGCTACTAAAGTTTTTCCCTCACCTGTTCGCATTTCGGCAATACTTCCACTATGTAAAATAGATCCACCAATTATTTGAACATCAAAATGTCTTTGCTTCAAAACTCTTTTTGAAGCTTCACGAACTACAGCAAAAGCCTCAGCTGAAATATCATCTAAAGTTTCTCCTTTTTCTAATCTAGATTTTAATTCAACTGTTTTTGCTTTTAATGATTCATCAGACAATGAGGATAAAACATTTTCAAAATCGCCGACTTTTTTGATAATAGGCTCGTGTTTCTTTAATGCTTTTTTGTTTGGATCTCCGAAAATATTCTTTAATATAAATGCCATAATATGCGCTACTATATCACAATTTTTGATATAAAAAAAGCAAAGAAAAACAACTCAATCGTCTTGAGTTGTTTGTTCTTTTAAACTGCTATTTCTTTGACTTCTTTGACGACTTCTTCGTTACCTTTTTTACTGTCTTCTTTTTCATGGGAGTTATTAGAAAATATTTTTATTAAAAAATTTTCTTTTATTTATTTTTTAGAGTTCTAACGAAGCAAACAATTTTCGACTTAATATAAATTGCGTACTTGTTTATATTATGAGTGCATATGAATTAATTTACAATACTTTTTTTAGAAAATCTGTGGACAACTTATTCTAAATATTCTACTTCTGGTTCAATTTCAATTCCAGTTTCTTCATAAACTTTATCAACCATTTTTTGTGCCAAATCAATAATTTCTTTTGCATTAGCATTTCCATAATTTATCAAAACAAGAGCTTGATTTTGATATGTTCCTACATTGCCCTTCTTTACGCCTCTAAATCCACAAACATGATCCAAAATCCACGCCAATGGAATTTTTGTTTTTTTATTATTTACTGCATGTACAATCATTTCTGGATATTTATCCAATAATTCTTTGGCTTTAATACTAGATACAATTACATTTTTAAAAAATGAGCCGGCTGTTCCATAAGTTTTTAAATTAGGAAGTTTTCTATTTCTAATATCAATAATAATTTCCCTCATCTGCTTTAGATTTGGATTTTTAATTTTTTTAGCAGAAAGCGCTTCTTGAATATCTTTATAATTAAAATTTAATTTCCCTTTTTTATTTAATTTAAAAGTAACAGAAATAATAATGTATCGTTGTGGATTTTTCTTAAAAAAACTATCTCTATAATCAAAATCACATTCAACATTTGTTAAAGTTTTGTATTCATCCTTAATAATGTCTAAAACATATACTGATTCTATGACATCTTTAGCTTCACTGCCGTAAGCGCCAATATTTTGTACAGGAGTCGCACCGACGGTTCCAGGAATATTTGAAAGATTTTCTAATCCATATAATCCTTTTTCTACAGTTTCTTCAACAAGCTTATCCCAATTTTCCCCTGCCCCCGCTGTAACTTTGACAAAATCGCCTTCTTCAATATATTTTTTACCAGAAATATCCATCTTTATTACCATGCCATCATAACCGGCATCAGCAATTAGTAAATTTGAACCTCCACCAATCACAAACATTTTAATTTTATTTTTTTTAGAAAAATTAAATGCTTCTATCAAATCATCTTCATTTTTTACAATACAAAAAAAGCGGGCTGGTCCGCCAATTTTAAATGTCGTGTAGTCTTTTAATATAACGTGTTCCTGAATTTTCATTTGTTGGAAAGTTTGCGCCAAATGTTGGTGAACGGGTGTTAGCTCCAAATATAATGTCTAAATTAAAATGTGAGTACAGCCGTCCACCATCACTTGGAACAATCTATCATAAGTATAACAAAAATAATACAAAAATACACAAGTTATAAAAAATATAGTACAATCTGTAAATATGAATAAACAAATAATGTTAATAATACTTGACGGTTGGGGTCATAGAGAGGACAAAACCAATAACGCGATAGCGCAGTCAAATACGCCATATTTTAATTCTCTTTGGAAAAATTATCCGCATTCCCTATTAAAAGCATCTGGAAATGCAGTTGGATTACCTGAAGGACAAATGGGAAATAGTGAAGTTGGCCACACAACCATAGGTTCTGGAAAACCAGCTGATACTGATTTGGTAAGAATAAGTAAAGCTATAGCAAATGGAGAATTAAAAACAAATTCTGCTTTTGTCGCATTATTTGATCATGTAAAAAAACGTGACTCCACTCTTCATGTACAAGGACTAGTTAGTAATGGAGGTGTGCATAGTCATCAAGAGCATTTATTTGCATTTCTTAGAGAAGCAAAAGTACAGGGAATAAAAAAAGTGGCAATACATGTATTCACAGACGGAAGAGATACTCCACCTCAAAGTGCTTCTGGTTTTATAAAAGAATTAGAAAATTTAATTGCAGAATTGGGCCCAGAATTTTTTATTGCTACCATTTCAGGGAGATATTATGCAATGGATAGAGACAATAATTGGGATAGATTGGCAAAAACAGAAAAGGCAATGTTTGATTGCGAAGGAAATGTTTGCAGTATAAAACCTTCAGCTTACATGGAAGAACAATACAAATTAGGAAAAAATGACGAATTACTTGAACCAACAGTTTGCGCAAATATATATGGTAACGGATGTTCTCTAGGAAAAAATGATGGAGTATTCTTTTTCAACTTTAGAGCAGACAGAGCAAGAATGCTTACACAAAAACTTATTGAGAAACAAAAAACAGACAATATATATGTAGTAACATTAACAGAATATTGTATAGATTATACTTGTCATGTTGCCTTTCCTCCTTCAAATATAGAAAAAACATTAGGTGAAGAAATATCTAAAGCAGGAATGAAACAATCCCATATTGCAGAAACAGAAAAATTTGCGCATGCAACATATTTCTTAAATGGTGGCAAAGAAAATCCATATGAGGGTGAAGTTGATATCATGTTAGCAAGTAGAAAAGATGTCAAAACACACGATGAGGCACCGGAAATGCGTGCTGAAGGAATAGCTGATAAAGCAATAGAGGAAATTGAAAAAGGAGTAAATTTTATTTTTATAAATTTTGCAAATGCAGATATGGTTGGACACACAGCAAATGTACCGGCAATTATAAAGGCAGTAGAAGAAACGGATAAACAATTAGGTAGAGTGATTGAAGCCTTAAACAATAAAGGAGGAGTCGCTTTTATAACAGCAGATCATGGAAATGCTGAAATAAACATTGACCCTGTTGCAGGAACAAAACACACAGCGCACACAACAAGTTTAGTTCCTGCTATTCTTACTGATAAAAATTACACATTAAATAATGGAGAATTGTCGGACATAGCACCAACAATATTAAAAATGTTCAGTATAGAAATTCCAAAAGAAATGACAGGAAAACCTTTAGTTTAGTATTATTTTTCTCTTACACTTTCGATTATCATTCCTATATATCTAGCAAGTAGAATCATAAGTGTTGTCCAAAACAATCCAAATGAAATACCGGCTACAGCATCAGAAAACCAATGAACACCTAGGTATAAACGACTAACAGAGGTTAAAACAATAAGGAAAACAGAAAAAGAAATAAATACTTCTCTCCACAAAGTATGCTTTATTTTTCTAGCAAAGAAATAAATCAATAATGTAAAAAATACCGTCACTGCGATCGCATGACCACTCGGAAAACTGAAATCATTTTCTATAATTAAAGCGTATTCAGGACGCGGCCTTAATACTATTTCCTTTATGAATGCCCCGATAAGCAAACCACCTGCAATTGATGTAAAAGAAATAATTGCATATCTCCAACTTTTTTTATAAATAAAATAAATAATTCCAAAAAACATAAATATAGAAATATATGTTGGACTAAAAATATTCGTAATAGCAGTCATGAATGAAATTCCAAACTCGCTTAGATTTTTTGAAAAGAAAACATTTATCCATACGTCCAACTCCGCCATATACGCACGATCCTTTAATGCATCTTGAATTGTCTTAAAAAATCCATACAATCCGATAAGATTGAAGAATAGAGCAAATAATTCGTATTTTGCAAAAATATGAAACTTTTTATTTACAATACTGTATCCCCAAACTATAAGTACAGATATTAAAATAGCGATTATTATGAATTTTCCCATTACCCCTGCGGCCATATGATAGCTAGCACCAAAAACGTATCCAATTCCAATAGACAATAATGTCCAAAATAACACACCAATAAAATCATAAAACCAAAATTTATTTTGATGAACATGACTTGCTCCTATTATAAATGGAACTAATGGTCTAGTTATGGGATTGAATCTACCAAAAATAATAGACTTGCCAGTATGCTTTCCGATAATACCCTTAGCCTTTTCAATATATTCATCTTTAATAAATAATAATTTTCCAAAGGTTTTTAAAAAGCCGTATCCATACTTTTTTCCAAGAAAATAACCAGTGTAATCACCTATCATTGCCGCTACCACAACCACAGGAATTACAATACCAATATTCAATATATGAAGTCTTGATAAAAAACCGGAAAGAATGACAGCTGTATGACCAGGAACCAAAGAACCAATTGCGGGTATTCCTTCAAGAATAGTTATAAGGAATAGAATAAAATAGCCCCCATGCTCAATAATAGACTGAAGATTAGATATTATAGGACCAAAGAAATGTGTCATAAAGACCATCATATCATTGCTCTTGCATTAATTAAAGCGGTATGATAGATTATTGCCAATGAAGATATTGACCTCCATACTACCGTACATACAAATTGTACTAGCAGTGATTTTAATAACTGCAATACTACTTCAAAAAACCGGCTCTCAAATAGGCGGTGCATTTGGTGGTGGCGACAATTTCAGTTCGGCTTTTCACACTAGACGAGGATTTGAGAAGATACTCTTCACAATAACAATTGCCATTGCTATATTCTTTGTTGTCTCAGCACTTATAAATCTTATTTAGTAGAATCCTAATCCACAACTCATAGGTAAAACATGAAAAAGGAATTCCGTATTAAAGGCGGCGATAAAATATTATTGATATTAAAACAATTTTCTGCAACAGAGAAAAGTATTTTTGCTTTATTAGTACTAATAATGATATTTACATCATTATTATTAGCAAACAAAGTAAATAGAAGCTTTTTGATTTCAATACCAACATATGGAGGAACATTAAGTGAAGGAATTGTTGGACTTCCCAGATCCATAAACCCAGTTCTGGCTTTTACGGACACAGATAGAGACTTGTCTGAAATAGTATATTCTGGTCTTATGAAATATGAGCAAGGCAAATTGGTAACTGATATAGCCCAAAAATACTCCGTGTCTGATGATGGACTAATTTACACATTTTTATTAAAAAATAATGTACGTTTTCATGATGGCACACAATTAACCGCTGATGATATTGAATTTACAATACAAAAAATTCAAGACAGCACAATAAAAAGTCCAAAAAGAGCAGACTGGGCAAATGTCACAGTAAAGAAAATTAGTCCTATCGAAATTCAATTCATACTTAAACAGCCATACTCACCTTTTATTTCAAATGCCACAATAGGTATATTACCAAAACATATTTGGAAAAATTTAGATGCAGATAAATTTGTTTTCAGCCAGTTCAATACAGAGCCAATAGGATCCGGACCATACAAATTAAGTAATATAAAAAAGGCTAGTGACGGAATCCCAGAAAAATATAGTTTTGTATCTTTTGACAAATACTACAATAAAGTAGCAAATATAAAATCATTAGAAATATTTTTATACTCAAATGAAAAATTGGCTATTGATGCATTTGAAAATGGCGACATAGAAAGTATAGCGGGAATATCAGCTCAAGAAGCTGTCAAAATCGCTTCCACTTCACCTGATTCAAATATTTTAACTGCTCCCCTTCCTAGAATTTTCGGAATATTTTTTAATCAAAGTAATGCAGTGGTTTTATCAAATCAAAAAGTTAGACTTGCATTAAATACAGCATTGGACAAAGACCGTTTTGTAAATGAATTATTGTATGGATACGGATTAAAAATAGACAGCCCTATTCCCTCTGGTCTTATAAATTCAAGTTCAAGCCCCATACAAAACAATAACAAAAGTCTAGCAATAGAAATACTGACCAAAGACGGCTGGGTAAAAAATGCGGATGGAATAATGGAGAAAAAAGATAAAAAAAGCACTCAAACTCTAGAATTCTCTATAACAACAGCAGATACTCCAGAATTAAAAAAAGCTGCTGAAATAGCAAAATCTGAATGGGAAAGTATCGGCGCAAAAATAACAGTCAAAGTATTCGAATATGGGGATTTATCACAAAATATTATTAAAACTAGAAAATACGATGCTTTGCTTTTCGGAGAATTTGTAGGTAAAGACTTGGACTTATATGCATTCTGGCATTCATCACAAAGAAATTCACCAGGATTAAATGTCGCAATGTATGTAAATAGTAAAACAGACAAATTACTTGAAACAGCACGGGAAACATTGGATTCTCTTATTGAAGAAAAAACTTATAAAGATTTTGAGAAAATAATTAAAGATGAAATACCAGCAGTATTTATTTACTCCCCAGACTATATATATGTTGTTCCAGAAAAGATTAAGGGCATAAAATTTGAGAAAATAACAAACTCTTCAGATAGATGGTACGACATAAATAAATGGTATATAGAAACAGATGAAGTTTGGAAAATCTTTGCGAAATAAAAATTAATAACAATAAAATGATAAATAAACAAATAGAAATTGATAATTCAAAACCGATAAGTAACACGGCTGATGCTACTATAAGAAGAGCTCCTTATGTTTCCCAAAACACAAGGGCTACAAAAAAGATTTCTACAAGAAGTCATGGAATGAGGCCATCAAGACCCCCTGAGGCTACACAAGTTCACAAAAAAATTGAGGATATTGTGCCCGCACTAAAGGCAAATACAATAAGAATTATTCCATTAGGAGGAGTAGAAGAAATTGGTAAAAATATGACTATGATCGAATACGGAAGCGACATAGTGGTAGTTGATATTGGATTTCAATTCAAAGACGAAAATACGCCAGGAATAGATTATATTCTGCCTAACACAAAATACCTTGAAGAAAGAAAGGATCATATAAAAGCAGTAATAATCACTCACGGACACTTAGACCATATTGGTGGTATACCTTATGTTATGCCAAGAATTGGTAATCCCCCTTTATATACAAGAATGCTAACTTCTATCATGATAAAAAAGCGTCAAGAAGAATTTACACATGTACCACCTTTAGATATAAAGATTGTTGAAAAAGACGAAACTATAACTCTTGGTTCTCTAAAAGTAAAATTCTTTGCTGTAACACACACAATACCAGATGCAATGGGAGTTATTATTCAAACTCCATTTGGTTCTATTGTGCATACAGGTGACTTAAAACTTGATCATGTAAATGGAATTCCAACAGATGAAGAAGAGGAAGAATTTGCACGTGCATTTAAAAATCCTTCATTAAGAAGTGAGCAAGAAAAAGTTCTATTACTTATGGCTGATTCTACAAATGTAGAAAATCCAGGATTCTCTATACCCGAAAAAACTGTTCATAAAAACATAGAAGAAATAATTAAAAATACAAAAGGCCGCTTGATTATAGCAACATTTGCTTCCCTATTGGAAAGAATGTTGAAAATAATAGAATTTTCTGAGAAATATGGAAAAAAAGTTGTTGTAGAAGGCAGAAGCATGAAAACAAATATTGAAATTTGTAGAAATCTTGGATTATTAAAACCCAAAAAGGATACTTTGATTACTGTAGAAGAAATAGAAAATTATCCTCCAGAAAGAATTGTAGTTTTGGCAACAGGTGCACAAGGTGATGAATTTGCTGCGATGATGAGAATGTCTAACAAAACTCACAAGCATATCAAAATCAGCAAAAGAGATACTATTCTACTTTCATCTTCTGTTATTCCAGGAAATGAACGTGCAGTTCAAAAACTAAAAGATAATCTTTCTCGACAGGGTGCAAATATTATTCACTATAGAATAGCTGATGTGCATTCATCTGGACACGCAAATAGAGATGAAACGGCTTGGATTCATAGAAAAATTCAACCTAAATTCTTTATGCCAGTTCACGGTTATCATTATATGTTACGTGTACATGGAGAAATCGCAAAAGAAGCAAATGGATTAAAGGAAGAAGAAATAGTAATTCCAGACAATGGTTCTATTATTGAAATTCAAAACTCTGGGGAAAAAATAGTTAAATTGAAAGAAAAGGCACCTTCCGGAATAGTTATGGTAGATGGATTTGCAGTTGGAGATATTCAAGATGTTGTTATACGTGACCGTCAAATGCTTGCTCAAGATGGTATCTTTATAGTCTTTGCAATTATCAATGCACAGACTGGTAAATTGAAAAAGTCACCAGATATTATTTCTAGAGGTTTCGTATACCTAAGAGAATCTCAAGAATTATTACATCATGCAAGAATAATAATAAAAAATACTGTTGAAGAATCTACAAAAGGAATGAATCCTATAAATATAGATTATGTCAAAGGCGCCATTTCAGATAATGTAAGTAAATTCCTATTACAAAAAACTGCAAAGCGTCCGATAGTTATTCCTGTGCTACTTACAATATAGAAAATAATTAAACAAATCTAGCTTCAAGATTAACCACTCTTTTATTTAAATCAAAGACTTCTTTTCTGCTAGCTTTTTCCTCCAATACATCTCTTATAATAGAAATATCATCCTTAACGCGTGAAAGTTGTAAATCGATATTAGTAACCTTATCATCAAGTCTATCAACTTTTTCATCAACAGATTTTACATATTCCCCTATACCCATGAGGCTATCAGTAAAAAATGTTTTTAAATCATTTGCATGCTGTTTAGAATCAAGCATAAAGATCTCCATGTCTTTTTTTGAGTCAACCATCATCAATCTCATTTCTTGTCTTGATGATTCCATAGAAATATCCATATCTTTTTTATATGTAGACATCATCAATCTTGTCTCTTTCCTTGATGATTCCATCATCAATCTCATTTCTTGTCTTGATGATTCCATGGAAATATCCATATCTTTTTTATATGTAGACATCATCAATCTTGTCTCTTTCCTTGATGATTCCATCATTAACTCTAAATCCTTTTTTGTAGCAAATTGTTTTGTATGCTCATCAAAATATTCTTTTGTAATAGTTTCTCCTTTGTTCATGTATACATTTTACCCCCTGTAAACCCAAAGTCAAACAAAATATTGTGCAATAACTGTTAACTTTATGTGTAAAAGTCATGATACAATATTAACCATGAAACATCACATTCATATTAAGAAATCTAATGCGCTTTATACAATAAGTGTAATGAGTTTTTTTCTTGCATTACACATTGCCCTACCTACTTATTTTAATTCCAGTTTTTTATCAACCATAACATCTGAAAATAATTTAAGTCTTATTTATTCTATTCAAGCAGTTCTTACAATAATAGGTCTTTTATTTATGTCTAGTATTTTAAGAAAATTTGGTAATTACAGAACATCTATTATATTAATAATTCTGCAAACTTTCTTTTTCTACGGAATACTAAATTTCACCTCACCATATATTATAATTAGCTTTTTTATACTTGCATTAACAATGGTAAACCTAATAGGGTTTACTTTTGATGTTTTTCTAGGCGAAAATACTGATATAGAAAATACTGGCGCCATTAGAGGACATTATATGACAGTTACAAACAGCGCTTGGATCCTTGGTCCTTTAATCGGAGGAATATTGATATTGGGAGAAAATTATCGTGGTATATATATTGCAGCCTTTGCCCTTCTATTTCCACTTGTTTATATTGTTTATAGAAATTTTTCAAACTTTGTCGACCCTCATTATCCAAATATCTCATTAACAAAAACCCTAAAATCAATTTTCAAAAATAGTGATATATCTAGATTAATGATTATAAATACCGTACTTCAGATATTTTATGCTTGGATGACTATTTATACTCCTATTTATTTGTATAAATTTGTTGGTTTTAATTGGAGTGAAATTGGTATTATTCTTACAATAATGTTAATTCCTTTTGTATTAATTGAGACGCCATTAGGTAGACTTGCAGATAAAAGATTTGGTGAAAAAGAAATAATGGCCATAGGTTTTATTATTATGGGTATTATGACAATTGCACTTAGTTTTATTATTGGCAAAAATATAATATTGTGGACAATATTCTTGTTTATAACTCGTATAGGTGCTGCAGCCGCAGAAATAATGATTGAAACTTATTTTTTCAAAAAGGTAGATAAAAAAGATTCAGAAATTTTAGGAATTTTTCGTGTAACTAGACCGATTTCATATCTTATTGCACCATTAATAACATCTGTAAGTTTATTATTCATCGGTGATGAATATCTGTTTATTGTGCTCGGAGTACTATGTTTACTTACACTTATACCTATTTTATCAATAAGAGATACTGCATAGCCTATAACTCAAAAATAAGCCTAATTTGAGTATAAAATACTATTTAACATTAACAAAAGGATTTTTTCCTGATTCCACCTCTTTTATTAACTGTTCAATTTGAGTTTTTGTTTCTGGGAATTTTTCAGCGATGTATCTTAATTCCTTAAGTCCTAACCATGACTGATTATTTGTGAAGTATGCTACTGCCAAAGAGAAACGCATTCTAGGATCATCAGGATTCTTTACTAGTAGTTTATTATAAATCTCAATAACTTTGTCATAATTCTTTTTCTTTTGATAGATAGAAATGATTCTTTGATCAGCAAAAAGTGAATCATCATTACCAAATAAATCATGTGCAGTTTTTTCTTGATCAGCATTTATCAAAGCAGCTATGTATGCGAATTTTGCTGTTTCATATCCCGTTGCTGATTCATATGCTTTTTTAGTTATATCAACAGCGTCCTGTGGTCTATTACTGCTCATATAATTTATAGCGAGATCAAATGAAACAGACTGTTTAAGTGGCGTCAATTCTTTTGCTTTTTCAAGAAGAGGAAGAGCTGTTTTGTAATCCCCTATTGCATTAATTAATGATCCAGCAAGAACATAAATTCGCGCATCATTAGGAGTGCTGGAAATTTGCTTCTCAATTTCACCTTTTACAAAAGTATAAAATTCACTTTTTACTCCTGCGGGAACTTGGTCACTTGATAGTACATTGCCAGCACAAGATATTAATTGTTCACGAGTTTCTTGATTTGCAGTTGTTTGATTTAAACTCAAAACACTTTCAAATGTCTTTGTTGATAAAGTGTTTAATGCCTGACATGATCTTAATGCAGTTATGAGACGTGTATTAGCCTGAATATTTCTGACATTCACAAAATATATAGTAATAACAAAACCAATCACGATAACTGGAATAAAAATATAATCACGAATAACAATAGCATCCTCCGACATTTTTTCACTAGAATTTCCTAGCCATTTATATGCTTTGCCCACAGTCATTGAACTAATCATTGCGAGTATAGTGAAAAACATTACATAACTAGTTTGATTGTCGAATACAAAAACATTGTGAATGCCGTAAGCAACAATTAATGCAATTAGCATACATTTCTGTCCCAAACTTAAATCAGTTTTGTATAAATAGAAAAGAGCAAAAAAATAAAAAGATAAATAAAATATCAAACCAATAAGACCGCTGGCAACAAGCCAATCCAAGAAAACACTATGTGCGCGATCGAACCACTGTTCCTGACCAAACATAAGTGGCGTATAGTTTTTGTTGAAAATATAATTAAAATTTTCTTGACCAATACCGATCAAAGCAGTTTTAGGAGACGAGAATATTTCCTTAACAGCCATCGGCCAAATATATCCTCTAGCCTGTGTCTTTGTGTCTGAGATGGAGATAGAAGACAAACGCCCCAGTACTTGATTATCTTTAACCCATTTTACTTCCTTTGCCATGTACAGAGCGAATGCTGAAGTAATAACAAATAATATGATACCTGCCGCAAAATATCGAGAGAAAATTGATTGCCCCCTCTCTACATCACCAACTATTTTAGAACGACCAAATAGAGCATAAATACCACATGCAACAAGTATTCCAAATGCCCAACCGATAATAGAACCTCTAGTAGCTGTTTGGAAAAGTATAAAAGAAGATAATACAAAAATAATTGAGTATACAAATATCATTGCTAATGCACCGTCCTTCTTATCTAATTTATGTTTGTATGCGACAAGTGCTAAATAACCAGCAATAAACGAATTCATTATCATATACACAGCCATGTAAGCAGCATTACCTAGAGATGCATCAACTCGACTAGCACTTTGATGAACTTCTGCTAAACCAAAATATTGAAATAATCCATAAAAAGCCGTAATAGTTCCAGAAAAAAGCATGACATTTAGAAAAATTCTCCAATTTTTTCTTCCCTCTCCTCCCTCGATATTTGCTTTACCAAAGATACTGGACATAACCATAAAATATGCCCACAAATGAACAATTGTTATCCAACCCTCCATTCTCTCGAAATTTGACCAAATACTACGTAATGGATTATATCCAATCAAATCAGCAATTAGAACAATAAAAGTAAATGCAGTAATAAAAATAGTCAAATAATTAACTTTTGGTGCAACACTTTTTTCAGAATTAGCTATATCTGTACCCTTTTCTCTGAAAACTAATACAAGCCAAAGTACAAATATAATCTCAACTATAATTCTGAACGCAAAAGCTTTTCCTGTTATGAATGGGAAAAATAAAGGATTTGCAACGTATAAAGGAATAAAAGCAATCAGTGATAAGCCAGTAATAATGGAATACTTGAGCACGGTGTTGATTATTGTGTTGTTCATGCGAAGAAGTGTAACATATGTTTGAATATGGTAAAATAGGCAATACAATTATGGAATACAACTCCCAAAGAGCCCTGACAAATACGGCTTGGAATATGATTAGCTATGGATGGCCAATCCTCTTTTCTATAATAATCACACCAATAGTCGTCAACTCACTTGGTATAAGGGACTACGGTATCTATACTTTCTTCAATACTGTGATTAGTCTACTTGGACTACTAGATCTTGGAGTATCTACTGCAATTAGTAAATATTTAGCAGAATATTATGGCCAAGGAAATAAAGAAAGAATAAAAAAATTACTTGGAACGACTTTGTCAATTTTTCTTGGTATTGGGATTATTGGATTATTAGTTTTCATCTTGGGTGCAATAATTCCATCTTTATTTGATAATCTAACTGATTATTCAAAATACCGAGTTGGCATAATATTTGCGGGAATGACATTTTTTGTTATGGTGATGAGTTCAATATACAGCATTACCTTTACCTCATTACAAAGATTTGATATTGGATCAAAGATTGGAATCACCATGCTGACAGCGCAACAGATTTCAATATTAATTCTTGTTTTACTAAAATATTCTATAAATGAGATTTTCGTCGTTCAATTCATTATAGCAATATTGTCATACTTTACCCAAAAACATATTGCAGAAAAAATCTTACCAGAATTACCAAAAGAATTTTCATGGGATTCTATTGAAGCAAAAAAATGCTATAAATTTGGTCTTGTGACTTTTGTGAATAACATAGCAACAACATCACTTACATATCTCGATCGTTTAATTATGCCCTTTTTCCTAGGACCATCAAGTCTAACCTACTATAGCCTTCCAGGAAATATAGCATCAAAAATCCCTGGAGTTTCAAATAGTCTTTCTGGAATATTATTTCCTATGACCTCAAGTCTACATGGTCTAGGAGATTTAGAAAAAATAAAAACCTTATATATCAGATCTTTTAGACTGATAACTGTCATAGCCGCATCGGTTACGGTAACAATATTAGCTTACGCTTATCCAATTCTTAAATATTGGATATCTGTAGATCTTGCAGAAAAAGCAAGTTCAGTACTTATAATTTTAGCTATTACTAATTTCATTCTAGCTCTTGCTGGTCCTTTATCGAGTTTCTTATTAGGTCTTGGGAAGCTAAAATTTCTTACAACACTTTCATTATCCATGGCATCTTTAAATACACTACTATTGGTTATATTATTACCGTTTGCTGGAATAAAAGGTGCGGCATGGGCATATCTACTATCTCTACTACCTGTAGCGTATATGTTTTATTTTACTGAAAAGCACTATCTTTCATTATTAGAAAGAAAAAAATATTATAAAAAAATGTTTTTAGGAAATATTTTTGTTTCTATAATAATATTTATGATTGCAAAATTTTTGTTAATTCAATTTATTACAAATTTAGTAATGATATTGGTAATCGGCGGGTTTACGATAATATTGTATATAGTACTTTATTGGCGCCTTGATTATTTTGAAAAAGAAGATGTAGAATCGATAAAATTGTTTATCAGAAGAATTATTAAAAAAATATATAAATAGTATGGCTTTTCACGAATCAAATTTCACAAAATTTAAAAAATTAATTACTAATCCGAAGACTGGAATAAAGAAAATAATCCCTTTTTTCAATAGTAAGATAGTGCCGTACAAAAGAGACTTCCTTGAGTTTTTAGGCATTGATCGCCTATCAAGACCTTATCGAGAAGAGAACAAGTTATTAAAATATATAAATAGAAATAATGGTTTTTTTATTGAATGTGGAGGAAACGACGGACATAATTTTGATCCAACTTATTATTTAGAGAAATTTCTAGGATGGAGAGGTATAATTATTGAGCCACTTCCGATTGGGAAATTATGCATAAGGAATAGAAAAAAGTCTTGGATATATCAAGTTGCTTTGGTTCCTTTTGGCTTTAAAGATAAGAATGTGAATTTCATTGATTGCAATGCAATGTCATTTATTGAAGGAACAATCGAAAATCAAGTGGAATGGATTAAAAGCGGAGAAGATACTCAAAAAATTGAGGCTCGTAAAATAAACGTACCAGCAAAGACAATCCAAAAAGTTATAGATGAGCATAAATTAAAAAACAGAACATTTGCCGATATAGATTTTTTTGTTATCGATGTTGAGGGATATGAGTTAGAAGTATTAAAAGGATTGGATTTTTCGATTAACTCACCAAACTGGATTATGGCAGAAGCTCATACAAATGAAAGATTTAATAAAATTAAATCATATCTTGAACAAAAAAAATATTCTTATGTTTCTGAGATTGGATACAAAGATTTCCTATTCAAATTAAACAAATAATTATTTAAATAATATCAATACCTAATTCATCAATCTTCCAAAGAGCCAAAGTTTTGTCCGCAAATTCTTCACCCTCTTTTCTTCCCTCATTTATCTCTAGAATAGCTTTGGGAAAATTGAATGGTATCATATTTAGATTTATAGCTCTCCAACGTCCCGTAATAATATCTTTATTCTCCATATGCTCTGGAAACGTAGTCGTGAGTAGATATTTTGACTTACTTTTTACTATATTAACTATTGATTTCTTTATATCCTCATTCGAAAGATGCACTAGACAATCACGACAAATCACCAGATCAACTTTAGCTAATTCATCTTTTATAAGATCAAGTTGACAAAACACTTTATCTAAATTGCCATACTTTTCTTTATTATTATCAATTAACGGCTTTACTATGTCTGCACCTATATATTTAACTCCGTTAAAATTCACCGATTTCATCCAATAAAAATCTCCACATGGAATATCTAGAACCGTCTTTATATTATAATCTTTTACCAATTTATCAATAAAAACACGGATAACTTCAGTAGCTTCAAGATTTGATCCCGTACCAGAAATTGAACTGTTATCTCCCCAACCATTTTTTAAGAAAATATTTGTAAATCTTAACTCAACACTTTGTCTACTTAGACGACATTCTGCCACTTTATTCCAGAGATACTTTATACCAGGTAGATTCTTTAAAAAAAGTTTAACTTTATTCATTATTTTTTATTATTTTACTAACAGTATAAAGTAAAATTTAAGCCATTACAAATATCAGCTTGATAATAAGTCCGAAAACAGCCATAATTAAATTATAAAATGAAAAATATATTATTTAAAATTCAAGGTAAAATATATAGATGTATTGCAAAACTTTTTAAATATCGACCAATAAGCTACCCATATATAAGTGGGGACGGTTTCCGCTCAATGGCTGAACACATTTATGATGAGACGGTTAAATGCGATGCGACCAACATAAAAAATAATAATATTGTATTTCTTAAGGCTGATATGATAAAAGAATGGTTTGAATTAATTCATCCACAAATTAATTGTAAGTATAAATTAATTACACATAATAGCGATAGCAGAGTTGGGGAAAAAGAAGCATTATTCGTAGATGACAAGATAATAAAGTGGTATGCACAAAATAATACATTCAAACACGAGAAAATTATCCCGATCCCAATTGGTATTGAAAACAAAAGTATTTTTGTAAATGGCTGGTCACTAATGAAAGTTGCAAAGAAACTTAAAAATGAAACTGGAAAAAGAAAAAAAGATAAAATTCTTTATGGTTTCAATGTAAACACAAATATAAAAGAAAGAACTACTGCACTTAATTCGTTAAAAAAATGTTCAGTTTCAGAGGGAATAAAAAGTAGGATTACTCCGATTGAATATAATGAAATACTCAGTAAATATAAATTCGTCGCATCGCCAGAAGGAAATGGGCCAGATTGTATAAGAACCTGGGAAGCAATGGTTTATGGAGTAATACCAATTATTAGAAATGTCTCAAATTGCCAAGTTATTTCACAGAATTCCCTACCAATAATGTTAATAAATGATTGGAGAGAAATTGAAGGATTGAATGAAGAGAAATTAATAGAAATTTATAACAATTATGATTTAAGCAAGAAATCTGGTATAAATATGTTTGATTACTGGCAAAAAATAATTAAAAATAATGAATAAATTATACAAGACAGTTCAACAAGCTACCCCACCTATTATATTTAACGCATTCAAACACAGCTTTTTATATCAAAAAGCAAAACCAACACTAAAGAAATTATTCGATACGAAGCTTCCACCGCAATGGAATCAAATAAATACTGGTATTCTAAAAGGTACATGGCTATATTTCTATCCTCGCGGCGATTGGCAAGAGAAAATGTTAAAAGAAGAATATGACAAAGAACTTTTTGATGCTATAAGAAAATTTGATTTAAAGGGAAAAACAATATTTGATATTGGGTCACATGTTGGCTACCATTCTATTTTCTTTTCAAAATTAGTTGGACCAAGTGGAAAGGTTTTAGCTTTTGAACCAAATCCATTTAACGCAAAAAGAATTCAAGAAAACATAGATAAGAATTCAATTAAAAACATAAAAGTATATAATATTGCTTTATCTTCAGAAAATTCTGAGACGGATTTCCTATTCAGTGAAAATATTGAAAACGGAACAAGCAGTGGAGGATTTATAGAGGCATCAGATACTTTCTACAGTAAAGATTCATACGAAAATGGTATAGGATTCAAGCGAATGAAAGTCGCAACAAAAAGAATTGATGATCTAGATGAGATCAAAGAAGGAAAGCTTAAAGTTAATGTAATAAAGATCGACGTTGAAGGTGCTGAAAGTCTAGTCTTCAATGGTGCAATGGCGACAATAAAAAAAGATCGTCCGATTATTTTTATAGAGATACACTCAATGACGAATATGTATTATTTCTTAAATATGTTACAGGATATAAATTATAGTTGTGAATTATTGAAGAGAGAGAGTGATGGTAGACACTTGATAATGGCAAGTCCTAAGTAGTCTACTATAATATATACCCATCTATAAATAAGCTATTTTAACTTTTTGAAGACTACGACATAGCTCATTGATTTGATATCGTTATTTTTATTTTTCCACTCGTTATGATAGACGATTTTCTCTATTATATTAAAAGCTATTTGTGGAATCCAAATGAAAATCGGACTAATCATTTTATAAAATATGTTTTTAGAATACTTTCTATCTCTTATCGAAATAGAAAAAACATATCGCTTAAAATAATTTTTCAATATACCCTCTTCATAGCTCTCAATTATTTTTTCATAGTTATGTTCACTAAAAAGTCTAGTTATTTCACTTGGGTGATAATGCTTGTAATGACCAAAATGATCTAGTTTTCCCCCGTCATGAAATAACTCTGTTTCGCAAGCTGGTCCGCAGAAAGTTGGGTTTGGGGTAAGTATATAGACAATTCCTCCTGCTTCTTGCAAAAAACTTACTCTGGAAACAAAATCTACTAAATCAGTTTCAGGAATATGCTCAAAGACATCAGCCATCAAAATAAAATCAAATTTTTCTTTAAAATCCATTTTTTGAATAAATCCATTTCTAACAGTCAGATTTTTATATTTTTTACTAAGGTTATCCAGATGGACATTTGAAGTGGCTTCAACCGCGGTACCTTTTCTGAATTTATGCAAAAAAGGTATTGAGTAATGTCCTGTTGACGCACCAATATCAAGAAAATTATCCCACTTAGGGCATAAGTTGATCGCACTGTTCATAACCTCTAAAGTAAACTTCTTTGTTACATCAGGTAGTCTATGACTCAATCGATCATCTCCGTTATTCTTACGATATATCCAATACAAATCATTTTTCGCATACATATGGAATATACTAACAAATGATTAAAAAATATGATAGTATTATCGAATGAAAATAATTAGAGAAGCATACAAAGATAGACTATTAAAAAACTTCTGGGCATTAAGTAATTTTAATAAAATAATATACCTAATCCTAATTCGTCCATTCGAACCAAAAAAAGAACGTATTTTCTTTGATGGATCGTTTTTCTTACCAGGACAAATGTACAAAGCTGAACGTAAGGGTCTTTATGAAGCAGTAGTAAATGCTAGGCCTGATTACTGCTTCGAAATCGGAACATTCACAGGAGGAGGAAGTACTTTCTTTATTACTGAAGCCCTAAAAGATAACAATAAAGGCAAACTATTCACAACAGAAAATAATAAAACTTTGTATAAAAAAGCAAAGAGAAGATATGCTACTTTTATTAGGAGAAATTTCCCTTTCGTAAATTTTATATACAGCTCGACCCCTAATCCATTTGAAAAATATCTTACAGAAAAAGACAAAAGCAATTTTATTTTTTTAGACGGAGCTGAAGATGGAAAACAAACTCTCGAACAATATAATTACTTTACTCCCTATTTTAAAAATGGAACTGTGATTGCGCTTCATGATTGGAATACAGAGAAAACAGTCAAGGTTAAACCAGTGATACTTCAGAATCCTAGATGGAAAAAACTTGTCGAATTAAATCAGCCTGAAAGTGTCGGTTTTGTAATATTCAAATACACATAGGCATGCAACCAGATTTAAGCATAATAATTCCCTGTTATAATTGTTCAAAAACACTTAAACAAGCTTTTGATTCTTGCTTTAGACAAAACCTAACAATAAACTACGAAATAGTCATGGTTGATGATTATTCAACCGACAACACCAGAGAAATCATCAAGGAATTATCAGTAGGACATAATAATATTGTTCTAGAATTTCATAAACAAAACCGGGGTGGTGGTGCGACAAGAAATACTGCAGTAAAAAATGCGTCAGCACAAATAATCTTCTGCCTTGATAGTGATGATATTCTTCAAAACGGGACTTTAGAAAAAATGTATAATCTTATAAAGAGTACTAAGAGTGATGGAGTTGGAATACAGACATCAATTAAATTTAGCGAAAATGATACAAAAAAAGTAAGCTTTATAAATGAGTTTGGGTATGTGGGAAAAAAAATTCCTTTTGAAAGTTTAATTGAAAAAGACAATACCAATATGTGTTCCTTGTATTCAACTTTTATGTTTACAAAAAAAGCTTTTGAAATTGTGGGTGGGTACCCAGAAGGTCATGGGTTTGATACCCAATCTTTTGCATGGAGATTCCTTGCGAATGGCCTTACGGCATATACGTGTCCTAATGCTCAATATTTTCATAGAATTAATTTTACAAAATCATACTACATTAGAGAATATGAATCAGGAAAAATAAACCACAATTGGTATAAAACTCTTGAGGAATTTCTATATTTGTTTGATAGAAACGTTCAAAAGGAAATTATGTACTTTGATTTAAACAGCACAACAAAAGTTCTTTTGAATTCAATAAAAAAATTTGATAAAATTTTTAAAGACGGCTACGAAAATTTAGTTACAAACAATACTTCAGATCAATACGAAAAATATTTGAGTAATGTAAAAGAAATTAGTCGAGAAGATAAATACTGGCTTGGTACAAAAAAGTTTTCTACAGGCAAATTCTCAGAAGCATTTGATATTTTTGAGTTTCTAATAAAAGATGGGGTCAATACAGGCTATACACATTACTATTTACAAAAATGTTCGGAGCTAAGTAATCGTGAAAGTAAATTGATTGATCAAAAGAAAATTGATCAGCTATTTACTTATGCAAAGCAAGGATCTAGGCTTAATATTTTTATTAGAATTTACAGAAAAATTATAAGATTAATTAAAAAAATATATGATTAAAGGTTTCATTTTCCAAATTAAATCAAGAGTAGAAAGACCTCATCTGATCCTGTATTTTATTATATTGAGAATAAAAAAATTTTTCAAAATTGGTTTTGAAACTGATACAAACAAGCATAGTCCAAAAATTGATATTATGATTCCAACTGTTTCAAAAGACTTCACACTTATTAAAGATGTTATCGATTCATTTTTAAAGATTAACCATGAGATAAATAAAATATTCGTGGTTGCGCCCCCTCACGAAGAAATTGTCCAATATTGTTCCAAAAACAATTTACAATTTGTTGATGAAAAAACAGTATTAGGATATGGAAAAGATGCTATAAAATATTTTGTTAACAATACAAATAGAAATGGTTGGATTTTTCAACAACTTCTAAAACTGTCTGGTGAGAATATTGTTGAAATGGATAATTATTTTATCCTTGACTCTGATACTATCATTGCCAATAATTTTTCATTAATTGAGAATGACAAATTTATTTTTTACCAAAACGAAGAATGGCATAGCGCATATTTCAAAGCTTTTTATAAAATTTTTGGATACAAAACAATTAATAAACTTTCATTTACATCGCACATGATGATATTCAACAAAAATATGCTTAGATTAATGAAAAAAGAGATGGAAGCCAAGAAAGGCAAAAGTTGGGATGAGGTATATTTGTCTACCATTGATCCAAATGAAGCGTCCTGCATATCTGATTATGATACTTACGCAAACTGGGTACTGTGCAATTTTCCAAACAAAGTAATACAGAGACCATTGTACAATAAAGCTCTTTCTAGAGACAAATTACAAGAAGTAAAGAACAACATGGGCAGATATTCAAAGATTCTTAAGACAATTTCATTTCACAGTTATATTAAATAATAATGATAATTATCAATTTAAGCGGTGGGTTAGGAAATCAAATATTTCAATATGCTTTCGGCAGGGCTCTTTCAAAGAAATTAAATATTGAATTAAAACTAGATGGTAATTATTATTTTAGTAAAAAATGCATAAATAGCGATGTTCCAAGATCATATCTTTTAGATAAATTCAATATTCATGCAAGCCTCGCAACAATTGAAGAAGTCAAAAAAGTAAACTCTATCTTGAAAAAAATAGTTAGAAAAGTAAATTTAAAAATTTATGGACCAGCGAATCCTTTTGATTTTAATGAAAAAAAATTCAACAAAAAAGATAATCAGTTCTATGTAGGCTTCTGGCAAAATGAAAAATACTTTAGTGAGATAAGTGAAGTTATAAGACAGGATATAACTTTAAAAAACGAAATGACTGGAATCTCTAGCAACCTAATGAATCAAATAACAAACTCGATTGATGCCACGTCTATACACGTCAGAAGAACTGATATACTTGATCCAAAAAATAAGTATGGAGGAATATGTGATGGAAATTATTATAAAAAAGCGATGGATATAATTAAAGAAAAAGTTTATTCACCCACTTTCTTTATATTTTCAGATGACATCGAATGGTGCAAAGATAATTTTAAATTTGAAAAAAAAATCTATTTTGTATCTAATCCAATGACAAAAGATTACGAGGAGTTAGTACTAATGAGTAATTGTAAACATAATATCATTGCCAACTCATCTTTTAGTTGGTGGGGTGCATGGTTAAATAAAAATAATAATAAGATAATTATCGCACCTAGAAAGTGGCTAAATGTAAACGAAAAAGAATACAAAGATGTCCTCCCAAAAAATTGGATAAAAATTTAATTTTATTAAAACTACTAAAAATTATTTTGCACGCTGATTTTGTTCAAATAACTGGTTTTGACTTATGACTTTGTAGTGATTTAAATCATTTTCAACCATCATTTTCACAAGTTGCGCAAATGAAACCTTAGGCTTCCATTCGAGTTCTTTCCTAGCTTTTTTTGCATCACCACACAGAAAATCTACTTCTGCTGGACGATAAAATTTCGGATCTATTTTTACAATTGTATTGCCATTTTGATCTTTTCCAATTTCATTAACACCCTTTCCTGACCATTTTATCTTTATACCAAGATTCAAAGCTGCTTCGTTTACAAAATCTCTAACAGTATGACTTTCACCAGTAGCAATCACGTAGTCGTCAGCCTTCTTTTGCTGTAAGATTTTCCACATTGCTTCAACATAGTCACCAGCAAATCCCCAGTCTCTCTTTGCACCCAAATTACCCAATTCTAGTTGATCTTGAAGTCCGAGTTTTAATTTTGCAAGAGAAATTGTTATTTTTCTAGTTACAAACTGGGCTCCACGTCTGGGTGACTCATGATTAAATAGTATTCCGGAACAAATAAAATATCCCTTCTTTCTCATATTTACAACAAAGTCCTCGTGTGCTCGTCTTTTTGCTTCAGCGTACGGGCTTACTGGTTTAAAAGGAGTTTTCTCGTTCTGTGGTGGCTTACTTGACCCAAACATTTCGCTAGTTGAAGCTTGGTAAATTTTTACTTTTGGATTTACTCTAATTGCTTCATTTACAACTCTTCCTAGACCATAATAATTTATGTCTTCTGTTTCCTCTGGACAAGTAAATGATGTTGCCACATGTGACTGAGCTGCTAAATTATAAACTTCATCTGGAACAACCTTTTCCATGGCTCTTCGCACAGTTTCCAAATCCCTTAAATTTCCATCTATCTTATGTATCTTTATATTTGGGTAATCAAATCTAGCAAAAGGATCATTACTTGTTCTTCTGACAAGTCCGTAAACTTCATAGCCCTTTTTCAACAAAAATTCAGACAAATAAGAACCATCTTGACCGGTAATTCCTGTAATAAGGGCTTTTTTCATATTGATATAAGTATACACATGGTATTTATTTAATCAATACTTGTTCATTTTATAATTATCTGTTTACATAATAATCTGATAAACTAGTAATATGTTAGTGATGAATATAAAAGGCGGTCTCGGTAATCAATTATTCCAATACGCAGCTGGAAGGGCTTTAGCGTTGAGAAGAGATGATGATAAAAAAGGAATAAATTCAATAAAATTAGACATAACTGGCTACGGAGAAAACAACGGCATTGACACCATACGCCACTATGCCCTATCGCCATTCAACATAAATGCCGAGATAGCTTCTGCTGATGAAATCAAAAAACTGAAATACCCTCTTGGAAGAATTTCAAAGGTATTGCGATTTATTAAAATTAAAATACTTAGACAATTCAATACTGGCTTTAATTCATCAATTTATAATTCTAAAAAACCACTATATCTAGACGGCTTCTTCCAAACTGAAAAATATTTCATCGATAAAGAAGATGAAATCAGAAAAGATTTAACACTCAAGGATCCTTTGAGTCCAAGAGCTGTGGAAATATTGGCAAAAATAAATAGTTGCCCAAATAGCATCTCTCTACACATTAGACGTGGTGATTATGTTAGCGATAAAAATACAAACCAAAACCATGGTACATGCGATATGGATTATTATAAAAAAGCGATTGAATATATAAATTCAAAAATTGGAAATGACATGCAAGTCTTTATCTTTTCAGATGATATAGAATGGGCAAAAGAAAATTTAAAATTTGATTATCCTACGATCTTCGTCTCTTCTCCAGAAATACCTGATTATGAAGAACTAATATTAATGAGCAAATGTAAACACAATATCATTGCCAATTCCTCTTTTAGCTGGTGGGGTGCTTGGCTTAATCAAAACCATGATAAAATAGTAATTGCCCCAAAAAAATGGGTATTAAAAAACGAAAATAATTTTAAAGACATAATTCCTGAAAAATGGCACAAAATATAAATAATCCTAAAGTTTCTATAATCATAATAACCTTCAATCGTGAAAACTATATTCATGAAGCTATTGATAGTATTTTAGAACAAACTTTTACTGACTGGGAAGCTATAATAATTGATGATGCATCTGAAGATAATACCGAAAAAATTGTTAAGAAATATATTGATAATAATCCAAATATTAAATACCATAAAAATGAAAAAAATCTTGGTATAGCTAGATCCAGAAATAAAGGAATTGAATTAGCTCGTGGCGAATATATAGCACCACTAGACAGTGATGATATTTGGTTAGACAAAAATAAACTTCAAAAACAAGTAGAATTTTTAGACATAAATCATGATTACGCACTTCTAGGTGGAGGCATTATGCATATTGATGATCAATCAAAACCAATTAAAAAAGTACTTTTCCCTATTTATAATTCTGTAATTAGAAATATTATTTTGCAGTATAATCCCTTTGCTCAATCAACACTACTTTTTAGGAAAAAAATTGCTATAGAACTTGGAGGTTATTCTACAGATTATAAAGTTTGTGATGATTACGAACTTTGGTTAAGAATGGGTATTAAATACAAATTTACAAATATTCCACAAATCCTTGCAGGATACAGAATACATGGCGGAAATATTACACATACAAAAAGGCTCACTACAGCACGAGAAATACTGGAAATAGTACGAAAGCATGCTTCTAACTACAATAGAGCGCGTATTGGCATTATAAAGGCTTATTTGCGTATATTATTGTCATATATACGGACTTAGAAGTCCTTAATATAAGGTTCAATTAACATTGTAAATTAGTTTATAGCCACATTTATTTATTAAATCTTTAAAACCCCTCTCAGCTCGTCCTCTGGTATTTCTTTTATACTTTCTATATTTTTTTCTTCAATTTTAATTTCCTTTTTTTCTATCTTTTCTTCTTTTTCAACTTTTTCAACTTTATCAACTTTATCAACCTTATCAACTTTTTGCTGATTAATTTCAACTGGTTTTTCACTAGCCTTATGAGTAGCTAATATTGAAGCTAAAGCACTTTTTAATTCATTTACTCTTTGCGGTTGTGCTTCTTTTAAATTATTTCTACTGTTATTTTTTGAAATCAGAGAATTTAAAGAAATTGCAGATTGGGGTTGAGGTTGGGTTTGGGGTTGGATTGGATTTTGGATTTGAGATTGTATTTGTGGCGGTACTTGAGGCTGTATTTGTGGCTGAGGTTTAAGTTGAGCTGGAGATACAGGTTTCGGTATTATTTGAGGTTTTTGTATATTTGGAATTTGAGGTTGTGTTTGAGTTTGTGTTTGTGATTGGGGCTGATTTTGTGTTACTGGCTGAGGCTTTTGAACTGCAGGTGCAATAGTAGTTACAATTGTAGATACGATTGGATTTGCAGCAACTGGCTGTGTTTTTATTTGGACATGAGTTTGAGCATGAGTTTGAATTTGAGGCTGTGACTGTGACTGAGTTTGAGTTTGTGTTTTATTTATAGCCTGCGGTGTATTGATTATAGGTTTTATAGCACTTGATGGATTTGTAGGATTAGCAGGATTAGCAGGCATTGCCTT
>CAIMDI010000003.1 GCA_903839695.1 Candidatus Tayloriibacteriota bacterium
CACCTTACCTGTACCATCAACAGCTGTTAATACTTGTCCTGCAGTTGGCGTTCCTGTAGCAAATGTAAAATCATTTATTACTTTTAAACTCCCAACAAAAGAACGCACTAATGTTAAATCTCCTGTTTTTGCTTGTGATGACAATCCTATGTTTATTGGAGCATTGCATGCCTCATTGTAATTTACACTTGTTGGATCTGTTATACAGTTTGGTGGAGGAATTTTAGGTCCACTCCAATCAGCTGAAACATAACTAACACCCATAGCAATAATACACCCGATGATAATTGATTTTATGTTTTTGTTTATTTTCATATTTTGTTTTTTATATCATTTAAAATTTTTGTTCTTTGCTCTTTTGTTAATAAACTTTCTTGTGACTGTTTATTTAAACCCTCCGATATAACTGATCTTTGTTTATTACTTAAAATAGGAACCTTAGAAGTTTCATTATTAATAGAATTAATAATACCAACTCTTTCGGCAAAATTTAATTCAGTATTATTTTCAGAAATAATACCAATATTTTCTTTATTCATAATATTTCTAATTTGCACAAAAGCAATCGTCCATATTATAAACGACACCGCAATCATTATATATAAAAATTCTAATAGATGATTATTATTTTTTGATTGAACTTCCATTGCTGTTAATAATACAACTAAAATATACTAAAAGATATACTTATCTGTTGGTAACATTAAAAGAAAAAACACCCTTTTGGGGTGTCTTTCCTTTTAATAAAATCGAAAATTTATTCTTTGTCTGAAATAGTATGAACAACTTTCTCCAACATTCTTGCTGCTACTTCCTTTCCACCTAGACCAAAAGCTAGTCCAAAAGCTAGAGAAGCTGCAAAAACCAAACCAGTAAATAATGTAGCAAATAGACCTGCTGCAATTCCTAATTGAGTTAATGAGGCAATAACAGCAAATATCCAAATTGACCACTTTGAAATTAATCCTAAAGCTACTGCTGCCTTAACATGAGCTGCTCTTGCTGATGCAACAACGATCTTTTGAACAGCCTCGGCAAGAATAACAGACACCATAAGCATAAGAACAGAAATAATAACTTGAGGAAGGTATTGTAATACTACTCCCTGTAGGAAATCGTTTACTTGAGATAATTCTAGAACATTAAATGATGCAACTAGAAATACAACAATCACGAACCACTTAACCAATGATCCTATAAAAAGACCTGAATTTAAATCATGTCCAGAACGCTTTACGACATCATCAAATCCTGCACTCTTTAATGCAGCATCAACTTTTAATGTCTTGAAAAGACCTTCTATTAGTTTTTCGATCAAAGCTGCAAGTATCCAACCTATAGCAAATATTACTAATGCAAAAACTATCTTTGGAAGAATACCCCAAACACCTTGTCCTATCCCTAAAAATGATTGAGTGAAACTATCACCCCAGTTTTCAAAATTCATGTTTTTATTTACTTATTAATAATTAATAATGATTAATGTATTAATTATAGCATAAATACTATAAGTGTAAGTAAATACTGTGGATATATTCGCCCTTATTTTTCAATAATTTCTAACTTATCAACAAGTGTTACATGTGGAAAATCAACAATATCTCTTATCAATCTGTCATGCATACCATATCTATATTCAAAGTCAGTAGTTTCAAAGGCGGAATAAGTTATTTCTTTGCCAACCTCAGATTCTATTGACTTGATTATTAAATCAATACGATTGAAATTTAAATCATCTCCGACGATAAGTAAGTCAACTCGAGTGTCCCATTCTTGTATAAAAACTCCTGATACTATAAATAACTTTATTCTTCCTGCACCTGAAAATTTCTTTAATAAACTATCGTCAGCATTTAAGCTAGCGGTTATTAATAAATTTTTAAGAGCTTGTAAATAAGGAAATTTTTGATCAAGTGTATATCCATCATCTTGAATCTTTTTTGTTTGTATTTTTTTACCCTTCTTAACCTGCACCTCTCTGATAGCATGTTTCTTTTTTACCAAACCAATATTTATGAGTGTTTGAATCTCTTTTTTTACATCTTTTTGAGCAGTTCTTACTCTAATAACAATGTCTGACATTGGATACACTGTTTCCTGATTAAAAAGAAAGAATCGCATCAGCTTAACCTTAGTCATACTTCCGAACAGTTTTACAAGAATTTCCATATATTTATTTTTAATTTTGTGACTGTATTGTAACAAAAAAATAGCATTATTACCATACAAAAAACCGCCATTTTGGCGGTTCCTTGTTTTACTTGCTTTATTGAATAATATTTATTTATATTCAACCTTTCCTCCTGCTTCCTCAATTTTCTTCTTAAGAACATCTGCATCCTCCTTCTTCATTGCGTCCTTAACTAGAATTGGAGCTCCGTCTACCAAATCTTTAGCTTCCTTTAATCCAAGCGCTAAAGCTTCCTTTATAACCTTGATAACTGCAATCTTTTGATCTCCAGCTGCTGCTAGATGTACTGCAACTGTACTCTTCTCTTCTGTTGCTGCTGCAGCTACTGGAGCTGCTACGGCTACTGCTGCTGCAGATACTCCGAATTTATTTTCCAAAAGCTTTACTAATTCATTCAAATCTAACACTGACATTTTCTCAATTGTCTCAACAAGAGTCTTAAACTTTGCTGGGATTTCTACTACTGTTGGTTCCATTTTGATAATTTAATTAATTTTAATAATATTTATTTATGCTTTCTTCTTTGCTATTTGATCAAGTGCCATAACAAATCCTTGTATTGGAGAATTGATGACATTTACAAACATTGCATGAAGTGTCTTTTGTGAAGGAATCAAGGCAATACCCATCATCTCTTCTTTTGACATAAACTTCCCTTCAAAAACGCCACCGAGTATAGAGATACTACCCTTGTACTTCTTTTGGAATTCATGAATCTCACGTGCAGGAGCGATAAGATCAACTCCGTAAGCAAGACCAACTTCTCCAGTAAGCTCAGGTAATACTCCTGTAATCTTTTGTCCATCAAGTGCCTTTCGTGTAAGAGATTTCTTTGAAACAAAAAATCCTACATTTTCACTTTTCAACTTTCGGCGAACCTGAGTGGTATCACCTACATTTAAACCATGAAAATTTACAAACACCATTGACTTGGCATCTTTTACAATTTTCTCTAACTTTTCAAGTATCTCTTTCTTTTCTACTTTTGTTCGAGCCATTTTGTAATTTAATATTTTGATAATAAAAACGACCTTTGATAAGGGCGTAGAGTAGGTCTACTCAATCAAATGAGTAGAAAGTACCTTGGAAGGTCTTATTGGGTTTTCTCCCCATTGCCTTCTGTCTCTGGCCTTATACTCATCAACTTACCACACTCAATATCTTTTGGTCAAGTATCAATTCACCATTCAAGGAGCTATTTTTCTGCTTCAAGTTCAAAGAGCATTGTATCAAATGTTTTCAATATATTAGTTTTTTGCACTTCAGTTAAAGGACTATTCTTAAAACGTTTTTTTGATAAGTTTTTAACAATTCTCTCTATTTTTCTAGGATGACTTTTATTAAACTTAATAGCCATTTTTTCTATTTTTTCTAACCATCTTTTTTCTTCTCTTGAAGAAAGTTTCAAAGATAATATAACTTTTTTTATAGACTCTAAGTATGTAGCAAAATCAACAATAGGATAACTAGATGTTGCGCCGAGAAATTCATTTGATCTATTTACAAAATCAGTAACCCCATCGCCATCGATATCCATATTCATTACAGATGAAGTTGCTAAACTTGAAAGCGTTGTAGGAATAACCAATTCTACATTCAAAAGTGGTGTAACTGGCATTTCTTTGAAAGTTGTAGAAGCCAATACATTATCATATTGCGACACACTCGCTTTCACTATAACAGCTCCAGAATCATTACCTTTTAATACTATTTGATAGTCTTCACCATATAGCAGTATAACTCTTTTAGAATCAGCAAAGTCTTCATAATAACTATTTGGGATTCTGTTTTCTATTGGATCAATCCCCGGTGTCGGTACATAATTTTCTTTTATGCCTGTATGATTACCTTTTTTATCATATACATCTATATCAACCGGTGAAAGTATTCTTATCGTTAGCCATTTATCATTATCAACAGGTTTTGATGATGTTATGTATTTACCGTATTCATTATCCGAAACAGGATTTTTAATTTCTTTTTTAATCATATTCAATGCATCCACAGACTCCAGAATATCTGCGTGTTTAATTTCTTTTTCTGTATCAGTTTTCAATGTTTTAAGATTTAAGAAAAATGATTTGTCTGACAAATTTGAATTACTATTTGTTAATACAGTTCCATCTCCATCGCTGGAAAGCAGTGAAGTAATTTCTGGTTGGCAAGGTGCATATATAACAGGCTTACAATGCAAATTTTTATCATAAGTTATGGCCGAAGGAGTAAGAACGCCCCAACCAAAAAGTGAAATGGTTTTTGTGCTAGATGCAGGTTTCCAAATATCGAAAATAGAGTGCAAGGAATTTGCGGTATTCATGAGCGCTGAATTTAATAATAAGGGTGTATTTAATATACTTGATGATTTCTTTGAAAAGGAATTGTTTAGTAGAAAATTTTTCATTCCTTCATAAGTAGATGCAATTTTCCCAGCACTATTTGAAAAATAATCATTTATGATTTTAATTGTATTGTTTTCAAAGAATTTCTTCGACGGCAATAGGCTGTAGGCACTTGTCATATTTTGTGAAAAAACCCTTGCATTATCTCTTGTCATAGCCACTCCAGCTAATATCGATTGATCATATCCATGCAACATACTCAAAACGGCTTTGGGGGCTCCGAGCTCGGGTACTGCCACATTTATTATTTTTTCAACTATATTTGCTTCTTTTTTTTCTTCTAAAACACGCATTAGGGATTTGGCTAGTAATCCCCCATTACTATGCGCAAGTATAATTACTTTTCCTGTTTTAGAGTTTTTTGATAGTTTTTCTATTGAATCAATCAATGAAACCGAGCTAGATGCTAAAGTAGTTTTGCCGCGAGCTATATCCTCTACATTCATTCTCCAATCATAAGGAAATGGTAACCATTTGTTTATTGTATTGTCCGCAACCACGTCATTCAACATGACGATTAAATTTTTATAAATATCTTTTAATCCAAAAGCTGAGTCTAATACATCCTTTGTATAAATTGATGAATTTATACTTTTTCCTGAATCATTTAAGAATAATTTTTTTACATCTGCATTTCTATTTGGTTCCCATAATTGATTTGTGCTTTTTCCAATAATTCCCGTACTGTCTTCATACAATCTACTTGCTTCAATGCCTGGTAGAAAAATTACATTTGAACAACAAACAATACTCAAATCAGTATCACTCCATGGTTCATAATCCACTAAACCGATTATTTTATCACCTCCCGTAACTGTATCTGTAGTAGGTCCCTTCGAAGTACCCCACCAATTGTTTAATGCTGAAACTGAATTTATAGATTCGTTTGATATGCCATAGTTTTTATTACCCTTTATTATTGAGTTATTTATGGTAATAATATTTTGATTGAAATCAGAAATATTTGTCTTATTTTTTGATGTATTAGCATTTACTGTGGGTTTTAAAGATGCAAGAAAAATATCATTTTGATGTGCTAGAGATAAAATACCTTTCAAATTATCAATTATTTTACTCTTGTCTATTGTAATCATACTATCCATAGCCATTATCCCTAATATTGAATTTTGGATTGTTGTTTGGAATATGGTACTTGTGCTATGTCTATAACTTATTCCTGTGTTATTAAATACTGCATTTTTTATATTTAGATTTGTGTAATTTATATAAATATCATCTAAATTATATATATTTACAGGCTCTGCTTCTGTGCCATTAATATTCAAATTGGAATTATACACATACAGTGTTTTTATCGGTGAATAAATAGATGTGCTAGAGGCCGAATACACACTCACTCCCGCATTAATATTTAATGTGCTTCCATTTGTAATATATATGTTTTCATCCAAAATATATGGACTATTTTCCTTTGTCCACGTTCCTCCATTTTCTAAATCTATATTTTTAATATGCGTTGCCGCAAAAACAAAAGTATATGAATAGAAAAACGATAGGATAATAAAGCTAAAAACAAATATTTTGGTTCTAAATTTTAAATTGATTTTCATAATATTAAAGTTGATTATTATTAATAAATAGATATTACAAAAAAGTTCTTAAGAAGTTCTAAAGATTTTGTCGAAAAACGGCATTGCAACACAGAAATTTTAAAAAGAAAAACCGTCTTACAAACAACGGCTTTAATTAAAAACAAAATAGATATTACAAATTGAAAATAGTTGACAGAGTTATGGCGTTTGATAGTATTTAAGTATAAATGGCTTCGGCCCGCCCCAAAAATGGGGAGAACAATAAGAAAAACTGTCAGAATAACTCTCTGATGGTTTTTCTTATTAACCCAAATAGTTTGTTTTCTATAATGCATATTCTATTTGTTAATCTTTTAGTATCTATCAATCGTATTTGGGAAATAATTACATAAGACTCTCTTTCATTAACAATACCGATCTTAAAATGAAAAGGATTGGGCTTCTTAGATGTAGTAAGGGGGATAATTAAACAAACAAAAAGATTAAATGATTTAATAACCATAACAGGTCTTTCATAGTTGTCCCCCTTCCCATCCTGCTCACTTCCAATATTTTTACCAAGATTGCACCACCAAATTTCCTTTTCTCTATAAAAATGTCCTTGGTTTGATGCTTTATTTATAAACTTCTTTTGCTCATTCCACTTATCAAATAAAATTTCTTCTTCCATTTTTTTACTTATTAACTTAATAATTTGCATACTTTAGCAAAAAATTCTTAAGAAGTTCTAAAGATTTTGTCGAAAAACGGCATTGCAACACAGAAATTTTAAAAAGAAAAACCGTCTTACAAACAACGGCTTTAATTAAAAACAAAATAGACTATTTGACTGAATAATTTTCAGCAGAAAAAATATACTGCTCAATAAAAATCTTTTTAAATGGCGAGATTGAATTTAACTCATAAAATACAAGTATTGCTTCTTTATACTCATTCTCATCAACACTACGATAAGAAAGTGGTGCAAGACCATTTGCGAGTAATATAGCGTTTGCGACAAGACGAGATGTTCTCTTATTACCATCTTCAAATGGTTGTATGTAGCTCAAACCAAGTAAAGCTATCATTGCCTTTTCATAAGGAGAACTAATTTTATTAATTACGACACACAATAACTCTATAGCTTCTTTAATTTGATGAATATTATCAAGTGGACGATAAGTGGAACCTGTAACTCCAACAGCTTTTTCACGAAGACCAAAATTAACATTTAGGTCTTTCACCAAAATTTTATGTATTTCTTCTATAGTCGACAATTTAAAAATCTTAAATTCATCAATATTCTCTCTTATTATTTTGAAGGCCTGTTTGTGATTAAGTATCATCATTGCTTCAAATTTATTATGTCCCTTTGCTTCTATACCTTCTTTTATTAATTTTTCTGTATCCAAAAGTGTATAAGTATTACCTTCAATTTTTGAAGATTTCCAAGATAATTCGATAATAAACCTTTCTAGCTCTTTTTCCTCAAGAGTATTGGAAATAGATTTTATATTTTGTTTGTATACACTTGTCGCATTTTCTAATTCTTTTTTTTCAAAGTCGGTAAAAATATCACCTGAAATTGAATTGAACAAATCATGATTATAATTCCTTTGACCATATCTTTTATCAGGTTCAACAATACAATATTCATGAGCGTTTATATCTATAAAAAATCTGCCTTTAATGCTTATAGAATAAACAACTGAGCGACCTAGACCATGAATACTCAAAAATCCTGAATCTTTCAATTCCGTTAACTCTCGTTTTACAGTGATTAACGAAATATCACTTCCTTTTTTTAACAATTCATTATGAATTTCAGATGATGAATAATTTTCACCCTTTATAAAAATATTCAATATGATTGACTGGTTTTGAGCTATTTTTTGCATAATCGTATCATTTGATACCCTTAATCGTATCATTTTGATACGATTAGTACAATAAAATTTATTTTTTTATCTGAGAATCATCTTTGGCAGCGGTTAAGTCGATATTAGCTACAGGGGTTTTGCTTGTATTAATATAACCTAATATAACAAAACTTATGATAAGAATAATAGAAAAACCAAGAGCAAATTTGTAAAATGTTCTGTCAAAAGGATTGATCATATGTTTATTATAATATAAAAATAGAATTTACCCAAACAAAAAACCACTCGCTTTTGAGTGGTTTTAAGTAAAAAGAAAACCCCCTTTCGGGGATTTTCTTTACAACGATTTAACCTGTTGTGGGGAGAACTTTAATTAGATTAACTAAAGTATTAGAAGAATGTGACCTTAAGAGCACTCTGTAAATCACTTGAAGTAAGTGGTGTTGTAAATGCACCTCCACTACTTATTCCGTAATTTAGAGAAGTAACCTGAAGAACAGATCCACTACCTGTAGCACTAGATCCTACAGTTTTATAATCAGCAGTGAATGTCTTTGATTGACCAGGAGCGATATAGAAGTATGTTCCTGTATCTCCATTAGTATTATCAACTGACAATCCTGTTGAAGTTGTAGTTGCAAGAGTTAGTACACTTGATGTACTAATAGCAACATCCTGTGTCTTTGAGATATATATAGCATTATCTCCAGCGGTCAATGTGTACTTAACATGAGCTATACGAGAGATTGTATTGTTTTGAGGAACAATAGGTGACTCCTGTGTAACTGTTAGTCCAGTAGCAACAACTCCTGAAGTTGTGAATGTCTGAGTATTTGCAGTAATTTCTGCTGAGTTAACAGACACAGAAGCATATGAAGAATCCTCAACTACGATATTTGTTGCATTTGCAAACAAAGTTGTAGAAGCAGATCCCGCTACATTCTTAGCAACCTTAGCTAGAATTGTAACTGGAACATAAGTATCCTTTACCAAAGTCATATCCAAATTTGTGAATGTAACTGTAGTAGAAGAAGTTGTGTTTGGTGAAGCAGAGTCTATACCGTCTGCTGAATATGTGTTTCCACCTATCTTAAGCTTTATATCATTAAACAAAGCTGAAACTAGAGCACCTGATGAACGAACAGCAACTTTCAATGTTCTCAAGGTTGTATCTGTATTCTGTGATTTTACATCAAATACTCCTAGAACAACATTGTCTGTCTCAACTGATGTTGAAACCTGAACCAACTTTGTAGCTGGAGATGCACTATTGATTGTTGTTACGATTGCTGCATTACTACTACCTGTCCAAGAAATATTACGATCTGTACCTTCTGTCTGAGTATCGTTTACACCAGTACCATCAACTGCACGCGCCTGTGAAGACGAGATTACGATTGTATCACTTGTAGTACGATCTGTTACAGAAAGAGCTGTCAAATTTACTGTGAAGTACTTTGATGTAGCTCTTGGAACAACGTAACTAACTGGAAGTGTTAGTCTATAACTTGATCCAACTGTAAGTTCAGAAAAATCTGAAGCTGTTAGACCAGTTTTTGATGCAACAACTGTTCCAGCATCATCTTTTACTGTAACACCTGAAACATATAACCAAAGTCTCTTGTTAACATCGAAAGATACACTTGTAACTTGCATATCTGATGCTGAAGCTTGTAATTTATACTTTGCTACATCAACTGACTTACCCTTATCTAGAGTGCTATTAGCAAATGTTGATTGTAGTGAGTAAACCAATGATCCTGGGATGCCTGTAGTTAATACTGGTGTTCCTGGAGTTACTACTGCTGCTCCTCCTGGGCATACCCATCCTGCTGGAGCTGTATATCCTGTTGGGCATGGGAATGGAATTGTCAAAAGATTAGCTACTGGAGCTGATCCATTTAACTTTGCTAATGTAAGTGGTCCTACGAAACCTGTTGAAGGAACACCATTCTCTGCTTGGTAAAGCTTAACTGCTGCAACTGTTTGACTTCCGAAATAACCCTTTGCTGTTCCTGCAGCAATAGCTGGGATATTGTGTCCCTTACTGATAAGTAATGTTTGTAGGTCAGCTACATCTGTACCTGTACTACCAACACTTAGATTTCTACTGTAAGTTGCGTTTGCAGCTGTTGCTAATGCAACGAATGCCAATGCAACTATTGCGATTGAAATTTTCTTCATAATAATTTTTATAATTAAAAGTAATAATATTTCGTTAATAATAATAAATTGAAATACAACTACTTTGTGAAAACTTAACTACTAATAATAATTAAACCTAAACTAAACTTTCACTAATTTCTTTACTCATATTATCGACACAAGCAAAGAAAGAAGCTATGAGGATTTTGATCTGATTTTCTAGAATTAACTAACCATAAATGTACAAGAAAAATCTGTAAATTTTCTAAGATAATTAAATTGTCAAAGACCGTTACTAAGCATTATATACCTTGATGGGTAAATAGTGCAAAATACCTTGTGGATAACTAGGTAAAATCTACTTAGAAACCACACAAATATACTACACGAAACGAGCAAAAAAGTCAAAATTACGCCAATGAATAGGTACTCCATCTCCTCTCCCCATTTCGCTTAATAATGCCTTTTTCCACAAGAGCTATTAATTCACGTTGAATAGTCTTTTCACTACAATCACTAATGACTTTTACAAAGTCTTTTATCGTGAGATTTGAGTCTTTTTTAAGAATAGCCAAAATGCTGTTTTTTCTACTTTCTTTAACATCCTTTGAAACAATAGGTTTCTGACTAAAGGACACTGTAGAATGTGATGGCTTTTGGTTAGAATCGTGTCTTTTAGTGCCCTCTGCAGATAAAGTATCAGTAGCGAAAAAACTGTCCGATAGAATAAAACCAGCCGAACTAGAGAAAATAGAAGATTCTTTTTTAATATACTCAATAAGTAAATTGATTTCATCAACAATCATTGAGGAATTCATATTGGAAATTAAGCAAGACACAGAAGCGATTTTTAATAATGAAATAATATGAATAGATAATGAAAAAAAAGATTGAAGTGATTTGCTCTTATCAACAATATCAGATCCATTCAAAGACATGGACACAGAGAGTAAGGACATACTCCCTTCTCTCAGTTCCCATTTTATAGGTTCATTGTCTTTTATTAAATTAGTAACTAAATAAATGGCCGATATAATTTTTTCTGTCTTTTTGAAAGAAAATACTAAATACTCTCCATTATTAAACAGTCCGAGTTCTTTATAATCATTATTTGTATTTTTCATTGTCTTTTATATAAAAAGTGTCCTTAACATGTTATGTCCTATACAAGTATAAAAATATTTACATGACCATTATATAAAAGTCAGTGTCCTTATGTAAAGCCCCTTTTATATCTATGACACGCTTCTAAGCATCAAAGCAATAGTGTGCTATTATTATTCATTATGGCAATTAAAAAAAGAAGTGGTGATATTTCAAGTAAGATTAAAAGTGAAATTAAAACAGAAACCGTACAAGCTATTTTTTCAATATTATTTTTTGTATTAGCTTTACTATTTATTTTGGCTCCCATGCATTTGGCTGATCCAGTCGGAAAATATGTTTATAATTTTTTGGTAGTTTGGTTTGGTTTTGGATACTATTTATTACCTGTTACTTTTATCATTACTGCCATATCTTTTTTGAAAGGTGTTGAAAGGAAATTTAATGCTGCAAAGGTTATAGCTATTTTTCTATTTTTATTTTCAGGTTTAGGTTTTATTCATTTACTTGTAGCAAATGAGGGAGGTGTTTTTGGTCGCTGGGTGGCATCGCCTTTAGTATCACTTATTGATGTATTCCCTACCGCCATAATGCTATTGGCTTTTATCTCAATCTCCATTCTTATAATATTTGAAATACACTTTACAATAGAAGATATAAAATTCTGGAAATGGTTTACGAGAACAAAAACCGTTGAAGAGGCAGATGCGGAAGAAGAGAAAGCAAATGAAGTTGAATCTGAGGATAGAATAGAAAAAGCTGTTAATGATGTTGAAAATAAAATCGCAAAGGAAGTAGATCAAAAAAAGAAACCAGAAAAAATTAAGAAAAGCGATGAAGGAGAAATAGAAATGATATCTGTTCATAGCCTTACACCTTTTATACCACCACCACTTTCATTATTGGAAAAAGATAAAGGTAAACCTGAAACTGGAGACATAAAGGCAAATGCAAATATTATAAAGAGAACGCTTCAGAATTTTGGAATTGATGTAGAAATGGATGAAATATCTATAGGACCTTCTGTTACAAGATATTCACTTAAACCAGCCGAGGGGGTTAAACTTTCAAAAATTGTTTCATTAAATAATGACCTGGCTTTGGCGCTTGCGGCCCACCCTATTCGTATTGAAGCACCCATACCAGGAAAATCACTTGTGGGTATAGAAATACCAAATACTACAAAAACAACAGTTGGTTTAGCTACTTTACTTAGTTCAGAAGAATACACTGATTCAGAAAAACCATTATTGGTATCTTTAGGAAAAGGTATTTCTGGAAAATCACATTTTTCAAATCTTGCTAAGGCACCTCACATGCTTATCGCTGGAGCAACTGGTTCTGGAAAATCAGTAACAATACACGCAATCATCAATTCCCTTCTATTCAGAAATTCTCCCGAAAATTTGAGATTTATAATGATAGATCCAAAAAGAGTAGAGCTTACGCTTTATAATAAAATTCCTCATCTACTTACACCTGTTATTACAGATGCCAAAAAAGCCATACTTGCCCTAAAATGGGCAGCGAAGGAAATGAGTCGCAGATACGATGTATTGGAAAAGAATTCCTTACAAAACATAGACTCTTATCATAAAAATCTAGTGGCTCCTGCAATCGAAAAGAAAAAAGATGATGCTACGGTAGTTATGCCTGAGGCAATGCCTTATATAGTAATTGTTCTAGATGAACTTGCCGACATAATGCAAACATACCCAAGAGAATTAGAATCATCTATTGTAAGACTTGCACAAATGAGTCGTGCTGTTGGAATACACTTAATTATTTCTACTCAAAGACCAAGTGTTAATGTTATTACAGGACTTATTAAAGCCAATATCCCTACTCGTATTGCACTTCAAGTGTCTTCTCAAATAGACTCTAGAACAATTCTAGACACTGGAGGAGCTGAAAAACTACTAGGTGCCGGAGATATGCTTTATCTTGGAGGAGAAATGTCCAAACCACAACGTCTACAATCTGCTTACATAACTGAGACTGAAGTAAAGAAAGTAGTAAAATATTTAGCAGACACTTACAAAGATGAAGTTATGAGTGAAATAAATCTTGCAGTACCAGAAGCTGGTAAAGATTCTATTTTTGAATCAAATTTTGATGCCGATAGTGCAGACATTGGAGATGAGGACGAATTATTAAATGATGCAAAAGAAATAATAGTTTCTAGTGGAAAAGCTTCAACATCATGGCTTCAAAGAAAATTGGGTATAGGATATTCTCGTGCGGCTAAACTTATTGATTTACTTGAAGAAAAAGGGGTTGTTGGACCAGCAAATGGTTCAAAGGCAAGAGATGTATATGGAACATCAGGAAATGCAGATTCAGACGAATTAAACTCTGACACTATCGCTACAGAAATACCGAACGAAAATGATAAATCGTGATGGAACAAAAAAAATTATTAAAATATCTAGTATTATTTTAATAGTACTAATAATTGTTGGCTATGCTTTATTTGAATCTCATAGCCTGATTAAAGGTCCAGAAATAATAATAATTGACCCTGTTCCAGGAAGTTTAATATCGACATCTAGTGTAACAATTATCGGAAAAGCATTGAGAATACAGGATATTTCTCTAAATGGAAGACCTATACTTATTGATCAAGAAGGAAATTTTTCAGAAACATTATTATTATCCCCCGGATACAATATTTCTCTTTTCTATGCAAAAGATAAGTTCAATAGAACTATCGAATACAAACTCGAACTTGTCTATGAAAAGTAAATTCTATAAATGCTATAATGAATATACCAAAATAAATGTACCCACATTATTTTTAATCAATTATTAATCAACTGTATGGCAAAAAAAACAAAAGAAATTAAGAAAGGAGATGTTTTAGAAGTAGAAGAGAAAGTAGAAGAAGTAAATGAAGAAGGAGAAGTAAAAATAGAAAAAAGTAAAAAAGAAGCAAAAAAAATAGACCCGACATCTAGCATAAGCGCCACATTGGATGCTATACGCTCAAAATTTGGTGACGAAAGCATAATGAAACTTGGAGACAAGCCAAAGGTCAATGTAAATGCTATTTCTACTGGTTCTATAGGACTTGATGCTGCTTTAGGAATAGGGGGATTGCCTAGAGGAAGAATAATAGAAATCTTTGGACCAGAATCTTCTGGAAAGACTACCCTTTCTCTTCATGTTATCGCTGAAGCACAAAAATTAAATGGTATTTGTGCTTTTATAGATGCAGAACATGCAATGGATCCAGAATATGCAAAAAGACTCGGTGTAAAAACTGATGAATTACTTATTTCACAGCCAGATACAGGTGAACAAGCATTGGGTATAGTAGAAAGTCTTATTCATTCTGGAAAAATGGATGTTATCGTAATTGACTCTGTGGCAGCCCTTACACCAAAGGATGAAATCGAAGGTGATATGGGTGCTTATCATGTAGGTAAACAAGCTAGATTGATGTCACAGGCTCTTAGAAAGCTAACAAGCATTGTTGCTAAATCAAAAACTGTAGTTATATTTATAAATCAAATACGTATGCAAATAGGCGTAATGTTTGGTAATCCAGAAACAACTCCAGGAGGAAAAGCTTTAAAATTCTACACTTCGGTAAGATTAGATATACGTAGAATTGCACAAATTAAAAAAGGCGAAGAAGTTATGGGTGGTAGAGTTAGAGTAAAGGTTGTAAAGAACAAAGTTGCTGCACCATTCCGCCAAACAGAATTTGATTTGATGTATAACGAAGGCATATCTCAAGAAGGAGAAATAATGGCATTGGGAGAAAAAATGGGTATTATTTCAAAATCAGGAACATCGTATTCATACGGTGAATTAAAACTTGGACGTGGTTATGATGCTACACGACAATTCCTCAAAGAAAATCCTCCTATAAAAGATGAGGTACTTGGCAAGATACGCACAAAGCTTGCAGAAGAAAAATAATACTGTAGTATAAAGAAACTAATAAATAATAGAAAAACCCATGTCAATGCTTGAATATAATGAAGTAGTTGAAAGGAAATATATAGTTTTAGATGGACAACCTTATGAAGTTCTCACATCTCATGTATTTCGAAAACAACAAAGAAAACCTGTAAACGCTACAAAATTAAAGAATCTTATATCTGGAAAAGTTACAGAATACTCATTCCATGTATCAGAAAAAGTAGAGGAAGCAGAAATAGAAAGTAGAGAAATAAAATACCTTTATTCAAATAAAAATGAATATTGGTTCTGCTTACCTACTGATCCTAGCAAACGTTTCAGTTTTGAAAATGACAAAATAGGACAAGAAATGAGATTCTTAAAACCAAATACCATCATTTCCCAACTAATGTTTGGCGATAAAACTACAGGATTCAAGTATCCAGCCATGGTTGAACTAAAAGTAACAGAGGCTCCACCAAATATTAAAGGAGATAGTGCTACTGGTGGAAACAAAGTAATAATAGTAGAAACAGGTGCTACATTAAACGCTCCCCTATTCGTGAATGAAGGAGATATTATAAAAATAAATGTAGAGACTGGAGAGTATAAAGAAAGAATTGGAAAATAAGTAAAAGAAAAAAGCGTTTCCGGATTATGGATAACGCTTTTTTCTTTTGATTGATTATCTTGCTATATAAGGTAGAAGTCCCATAAAACGTGCGTACTTTACTGCAGTAGCTAGCTGACGCTGGCTACGAGCACATACACCTGTCTTCTTGCGACTTATCATACGACCATGAGGATTTAGAAATTTCTTTAGGATTTCTGTGTCCTTATAATCTATATTTCTTATATTATTTTGTGAAAAATAACATTGTTTATTCATATTTTTTATTAATTATTTAATGATTATTGACTAAAATGGAATATCGTCTGGATTTATCTCTTCTTCTGGATAATCTATGGTATCTACTGGAGGTGCGTCCTTTTGTGTAGAATCATCTTGTGATGCAGACTTTTCATTTGAAGAAGAATTTGTAGAACCTGTGGAACCTGCTGCGCCTGGGCGATTACCGAATTGTACCCTGTCAGCGACTATTTCTGTTCGATATTTTTTTCCACCACCACCCTTATCTTCCCATGAACGTGTTTGCATTCTTCCTTCTACTAGAACACTTGAACCTTTTTTCAAATATTGTCCTGCAGTCTCTGCTGATCTACCGAAAACCACAATGTTGTGATAATCGACACTCTCTTGTTTAGCACCACTTTTATCCTTCCAAACTCTATTTGTTGCTAAAGAAAAACTAGTGACCTTTATCCCTGATGGGAGAGATTTTACCTCTGGATCCCTGGTAAGATTACCAATTACTATTGCCTTATTTAGATACATTTTTTTGCTTTAATAAGCTAATAATACTAAAACTAGGCCTCCTTCACCATTTCATCAATACTTTTATCTATTTCTTCAACTGACACAGGAGCGGCAGGAACTTCAGCGACAACTTCTGCTGTTGCTTCTGTAGTTACTTCTGCAGTATTTGAATTGTGTTCAATATTTGTTTCTTCAACTTTAGACAATGATGCACTAGGAGATTTCTTACCCAAATATGTACCCTCTTTTACTGTAGTAATAAAAAGCATTCTAAGCATATGAGGATTTTCCTCAAATGACTTCTTAACGCTTTCAGTCTCCTTTGTTGATAATTCAAACTTAAACCAACCAAAATAACTCTTATCAAACCTGTGATGAACAGCTCCAATTTTCTTTGTCATTGTATATGCCAAAGTTCTTAATTCTGGAGTTTCCTCAGCTATAAACTCTGCGCCTTTCTTTGAAAGGATATCCTTGAGTAAAGCGACTTCAGTAGCCACTTTTTCCTCTGGGATTGAAGATACGAGTAGATATCCTATTTCATATATCTGCATCTTATCCTCTTTTAAAACTTTATCTTGCATTTTTTTATACCCTTTAAGGGTAATAGTGATCAGCAATCCGCAATAAAGCGAAGCGTGGCCCGTGCGAGCCAAGACTGTTCACATATTTAGTTGATAATTTGCACGTAAATGCAGATTATCATACTAATTGATAAAGTTCAAGAAATATATACTATCGACCATGATGCCTTGGTGACCGGCAACAATAGTTTAATAAATAGTTCTTAAGAAGTTCTAAAGGAAAACCGAAGAATCAATGAAAATCTAAATAAGAAATAATTTTTTAGCATTGTCAACAATATGAGGTAAAACTTTCTCCAATGGCTCTTTTTTTATAGAAGCAATGGTATGAGCAACTTCCATTACATAAACTGGCTCATTTCTCTCTCCCCTATGTGGCACAGGCGCAACAAAAGGTGCATCTGTCTCTGACATAATCATATTTAATGGAGTATTTATTATTATTTCATCATAATTTCTCGCAAAAGTAATAACACCTGTAAAAGAAAGTCTGAAACCTAAATCTAAAAAATTTTTTCCCTCTTCCCAACTTCCTGCAAAAAAATGTGCATCACCATTAACTTTGGAATGATTTTTAATTACTTCTAATGCATCTTTATAAGCATTTTCATCAGGATTAATTCCGCTTCTCAAATGTAACATCAAAGGTTTCTTTACTTCATTGGCGATAGCAATTTGTTTTTCAAAAATTTCCCTTTGTGTATTTTTACTTTCATAGCCATGTCTAAAATAATCAAAGCCAGTTTCACCTATTCCAACAACCTTTTTGTGTTGGGCTAGCTTAAGGTAAGAATCATAATCAAAAGCTTCACAAGGAATTTCTGTTGGATGCAGACCAACTATTGCCCAAATATTTTTATTTTCTTCAGCAATTTTTATTGCTTTTTCTGATGTTTTTAGATTTGTACCGACAATTATCATACCGATTTCCTTTTCCTCCGCACGTGAAATAGCATCCTTATAATCAAGATCAAATTGCTCAAGATTTAAATGGCAGTGTATGTCTATATACTTCATATTCCTTTACTTTCTCATAAACAATGGTGCTTCTAATTTTCCTGCTTTCACAGCATCTAGAATTTTCACCGAGGTTCCAGGCATTATAGCTTCTAATGATTTTGCTATATGAAAAATAGAGGCATATAAAAAGCTTATTTGTTCCTTTCCCTTCTCAAGATCAACTTTTACAGTTTTGAAAGGCGCATTTTCTTGAATATATTTATCTGTTTCTTGAATTCTCAACCATATATCTTCACATACTTTATTTATTTCAAATTTTTTATAATATTCTAAATGTTTTAATGTATTTAATTTGGGTGCTTTGCTTTCATCAAAAACAACACCATTTGTTTCTACCATTTTCATTACTCTACTGACAAGATTTCCTAAACCATTTGCTAAATATGCATTGTATGCTTCTTTAAACATATTTAATGTAAAAGGACTATCCTCAAATGGATGCAAATCTTTTAAAACATATAAACGCAATGCATCTGTTCCATATTCTTTTACAATCTCAATAGGGTTTACAGTATTTCCGAGAGATTTACTCATTTTGATACCACCCTCGCCTGTAATGAAACCATCAATTACTATCTGTCTTGAGTTTGGAAGACCAATAGACATAAGCATTGCTTGCCACATTGCTGATTGTTGGCGAAGATTGTCTTTTCCACAGTATTGAACAACATTCTCAGAATCAATCCACCATTTTTTAAATTTGTTTGTATCATCTGGCCATCCTAAACATGAAATATAATTTACTAATGCATCAAACCAAACATACATAACATGTTCATTATCATCAGGAACTTCTATACCCCATGGCATTTTAGATTTTAATCTAGAAATACTAAAATCCTGCAAACCAGCTTTGACGAAATTTTTTATTTCATTATAACGAAAAGATGGTATAACAAAATCAGGATTTTTTGAATAGAATTCTAATAATGGCTGCTGAAATTCTGAAAATTTGAAGAAATAATTTTCCTCATTAATTTCCTCTATATTCATTTGTGTATGTAAAGGACATTTTCCTTCTACTAATTCTGATTCTGTTTTCTCTAATTCACATCCGATACAATACTTGATTATATAATTTTTTTTGTAAATAAAACCTCTATCTTTACATAATTTCCAAAAGGCCTGAGCTGATTTTATGTGTGACTTGTCTGTTGTTCTAATAAAATTTACATCATTTGAAATACCCAATAATGGAATTAAATCCTTAAATTTTTCTGAAAAGCCATCAACATAGGTCTGCGTATCTATACCAGCTTCTTCAGCTTTTTTATGAATTTTTGATCCATGTTCATCTGTTCCAGTATTGAAGAAAACCTCGTAACCCTCAAGTTTTTTGGCACGAGCTATAACATCAGCACGAATAAACTCTAAAGCAAAACCAATATGTGGCTCACCGTTTACATAAGGAAGGGTTGTGGTTATATAGAAATTTTTCATTAATCTTTAAAAGTTAGAATTGACTTAAAATTATCACTATCCTTGTATGGACCAATTATAGCTAAATTTAAGCCTTCGTCCACAAAGATTTTTTTAGCAATTTCTTTGACTTGTTCTACTGTCACCTTTTGTATCTTTTCGATTTCATCCTTGGGAGATATTATTTTGCCTTTCAAAATAGTATCTATGGCTACATATTCAGCTCTTGCATCTGAAGTTTCTAAACCAAGCATGAATGAACCGCAAATATAATCTTTAACTTTTTTAATTTCCTCTGCCGTTATAGGTTCATTTATGATTTTTTTGCATTCAGAAATTAATACCTTAATAACCTCCTCTGCTCTTTTTGTATCTACACCTGTTGAAATAGAAAAAAGTCCGTGATCAGTAAAAGAATCTTGGCTGGCATGTATATAATATCCAACACCCATTTCTGTACGAAGCTTTTGAAATAGTCTTGAACTCATTCCCCTTCCCAAAATAGTTGAAAGAATCATCAGAACAACTTCATTTTCACTTACTGCACTAAATGACCTTACACCCAAAACAAGATGAGCTTGATCAGTTTCTCTGTACTTTACTATTATTTCTGGCTTTGTTTGTGCTTGAATTACATCAATTTTGCTATTTTTCTTTTCAATGGAAATATTTGAAAAAGCATTTTCAACTTTTGCCAAAATAGTTTTTTCATCAAAAGTTCCTGAAACAATAACTGTCGTAGCTTCAGCCACATAATGCTCTTTTCTGTATTTTATAAAATCATTTTGAGAAAAAGATTTTACATTTTCTTCGGTTCCGGCTATATTCCAACCTGCTGGTTGATCTCCGTATACTAAACTTAAAAATAAATCCTGCACATGACGATGAGGTAAATCTTGATACATTTTTATTTCCTCAATAATCACACCCTTCTCTTTCTCAATTTCCTTTTGATCTAATAATGGATTCAAATAAATATCGGAAACGACATCAAGCGCAATATCTATATGATCTGGATTAACTTTTGCATAATATCCAGTATATTCTTGTGATGTAAATGCATTATACTGAGCTCCAAGTGATTCTAATTCTTTGGAAATATCTATGGATTTTGGCCTTTTGGGAGTTCCTTTAAAAACCATATGCTCAAGAAAATGTGAAAGGCCGTTAGTTTCCTTTTTTTCATATTTAGAACCAGTAGAAACCATAACCAAAATAGTCACGGCTGGATTGTCGGTCATAGGAACAGTAATAATTTTTAAACCATTAGAAAGTGTATTTTCGTTGAATTTCATTAAATAAATGTATCATATTTGAGGTTTTTTTGCATAATTTTGTAGGAGTTCCCGTGCCCAAGTAATCCCAGATAGTCAATACCAGATGAAATAGTTTTAATTAATATTTTGTTTAGATGTAATGAAAGTCATAATTCATTTAATAGGAAGGTGTATATTTGTTAAGGTATCGAATTTCCTGATGTCGCATTTCAATACATGAGATTGCCTTGTATTGTCTTTAGATGCAATACTCCTCACAATTTAGTCTTTTCCAAGGTTTGAAAATTGCCAGTAGTGTGCAGCTAAATCTATAGCTTGTCAATATGATCTACAATCAGTTGTATGATAATATCATATTACATTATCATACATTTAATAAACAAAAATATGACTACAATATCTGTTCCCCTACCACCAAACATGGTGGAATACATAGAAAATGAGGTGCGAGTCGGTAACTTCGAAAATAAAGCACAGCTTATTAGAAAGGCATTAGAAAAATTTCGTGAAAATGAAGCTGTTGAATCCATACTAAGATCCGAAAGAGACGTAAAGGAAGGAAGGGTCTTTTATGGGGACTTAAAGGAGATCTCAAAGAAATTCAAAAAATAATATGGAGATTGGATACTCATCTTCATTTATTAAAACATTTAATTCGCTAGATAAAAATCTAGCTGAAGAAGTCTATGAAAAAGTTAACTTATTGAAGAATAAGAAAAATCATGAAATACTGAAGGTGCACAAACTTCATGGAAAATTAAAGGGCAAATACAGCTTATCTGTAAATTACAAAATAAGAATGGTTTTTGAATTTATAGGAAAAAACAAAATCATTATGCATGATGTAGGCGATCACGACATTTACAAGTAATTAGATACTCTTACTCAAATACTCCACCAATTTCCCAATCTCCACCCTCTCCTGTTTTCCTCCGTCTCTTTCTCTTACAGTAACACCAGCATCTTTTTCAATTGTTTCAAAATCTATAGTCACACAATATGGAGTACCTATTTCATCTTGTCTGCGATATCTTTTTCCAATATTTCCATTATCATCAAAGACAACACCATTAATTCCTTTTGATGAAAATTCCTTTTTGATTAAATTAAAAATTTCTTTAGCCTTTTCTACCAATAAAGGTTTATTTTTTAATAGTGGAAATACTGCAACTTTTACAGGAGCAATACTATGAGAAAATTTCATATAAACTCTTTTTTCTCCATCTATTTCATCTTCAGTATATGCATCAGAAAGAACTGCCAACATTAATCTATCTAATCCAAACGTAGGTTCAATACAATGAGGCACAATTCTCTCTTTTGTTTCCTCATCAAAATATGACAAATCTACTTTACTAGAATTAATATGCGCCTTCAAATCGTGATCTGTTCTATAGGCTATACCCAATAATTCCTTTTGGCCAAATGGAAAGTCGAATTCTGTATCCACACTTCTTTTGGAATAAAATGCCCTATCAGAATCAGGAACTTCTATTTTGTGAATTTTAGAATCATCCAAACCAATAACTTTTAGAAAGTCTATTTGATCTTTATAAAGCGCTTCAAATGTCTCATTTACTTTTGTACTATCGCGAGGATCAACAAAATACTCAATTTCCATTTGTTCAAATTCACGAGAACGAAATACAAAGTCTCTTGGTGCGATCTCATTTCTAAACGCCTTACCAATTTGAGCCAAACCAAATGGAAGTTTAGGATGGAAACTATCCATGATATTTTTGAAATTTACAAACATACCCTGCGCAGTTTCAGGTCTCAAATATGATATTGATTCTTCGTCTTCAACTGCTCCGACATTGGTCTTAAACATCATATTAAATTGACGTGCATCTGCAAGAAGTCCATCGCAATCAGGACATTTTTTTGATTTACGATTTTCTTCATCAAGCTGATCTTCACGAAAACGATGTTTACATTTCTTACATTCAACTAAAGGATCAGAAAAACCACCAACATGTCCGCTCGCCTTCCAAACATTCTGATTCATCAATATAGCAGCGTCTACGCCATACATATCATCTCTATCTAATACAAATTTTCTCCACCATAAGTTTTTTATATTATTTCTTAATTCAACGCCATATGGTCCGAAATCCCAAGTTCCAGCTAGACCACCATATATTTCAGATCCCTGATAAATAAAACCCCTTCTCTTTGATAAGGAGATTATTTTTTCCATCTTTGTCTCTTCTTTTATTGCCATTTTATTATAAGGTTATTATTCGATAATTTTTACTATTTTACAACTATATTGTCACCGTCCTTGAATACAGGGTCTGTGCTATAACTTGTATTAAGTCCATTTAGAGTACTATCAAGTGCCTCATTTGTAAAATCGTCTTGCGCTGTTAATTTTGATTGACCAGTTATATCAAGTATACGACCAACTTGTGACAAACTTGGAGTCAGCTCTATTTGAAAAGCTACTTCACGTCTATGAGAATTATTTAATGTATAAGCATCCATATTACCGATAATCCAAGAAATTTTTCCATCTACGGGATTGTAAGTTATATTTTCTGATGAAGGATTCTTTTTTCCTAACCACTTTACATAAGATGGCAAACTAGATTTTACTTCAGTATTTGATATTGAATTTGAAGTGTTATCAACAGTCCAAATAACTGTATAGGTAGTTGATTGTTCAGCTTTAGGAGGTATTGGTCCGGTATTTGAAAATGGACCACTTGATCTTACTATTTGTCCTGATATAGAAGGATCAGAGGAAATTTTAATAAGTCTCTTTGCACTAGAAACCAATGTTTCTGGCACATTAACTTCAGAAATTCTATTACCTTTTACACTTACGCTCATAGACAAATCTGGATTTGTTATAAGTTTCAAAGAATTACTTAAATTTCTTGGGGTTATATTGAAAGTTACTTTGCCACTTCCGCCAGCAGGAATATTTTTTAATTCAGGATTTGTTATAGAATTCCATGTTATTTCATTGTTTTCTGATCTATAAAGACCATCTTCTGGAACTACTGATGTTTTATCATAAGAAGATCCTGAAAGTTTTACACTTATCTCGCCATCAAGAATCGCTATTGGCAAATTATTGGAATAATCTACATCTACTCTTATTGATTTATTGAAACTGGCAATATATTCCAAAAGATCTGAATCACCATCAAGAGAAAGACCAATTGTAACGAAAGGTTTTTTTATACTTATATCTTGAGAACTAGATATGTATTCAGTTCCTATGGCTTTTTCATTTTTTGTACTTTGTGCTCCCGTAATAAATCTAAAAACTCTAGTCTCATCGTCTTGACCCTCAAGCTTCCCTTTTATCTTTATGGTTTTTTTGCCATTTGGTGGTATGTCGCCAAATTTCCATAATGTTGTGTCGGCAAAAGGCTTTACATCTGAGGATATAAATGTAAATCCAAAAGGATAAACCGCTTTCATCATTACATTTTTTATAGTCTCTTTTGAATTTGAATTCATCGTTACTGAAAATTCAAATTCTTGACCTGAATTTACTTCTTTAAAAGATGATATTGATAAATTTAATGGCGATGAACTAATTAATAAGTTCACAGACTTCTCTTTTTGGAATGCTGATGATGATCCTTTAACTCGATATTCAACAGTTACTTTTATATCCTTTTTACTATTTTCTTCACCATAAATAACAGCCTTAACTGTTTTCTTTGCAATACCTCCTGGCTCTATATCATCCATGGCTTCTCTGAAATTTTTTAATTCTTTTGTTGTTTCTATGGCATCTACTGTTCCAGCTGGAAAATCTATAGAAACATCAACCGCCTCTAATTTTATTTTATTTTTATTTGAAACTTGAATATCAAAAGAAACTGGCTCGCCTCCAGCCACAGAAATCGGTGCACTAATACTAATATCAATATTATCTGTAGAAATAATATTTGAACCATTAAATAATATATATGCTCCAGCGCCTAATGCAATTAGAAAAACAACTATAGAAAACAATAAAAGCTTTTTAAAAAATGACATAGATCCATCTTTATATTTTTTGTTAAATTCGACATCTTCATCTATTTCTTTTGGATGCTCCCAATCAGTTTTAACCTCTGTTTCCTCAGCACCAAATCTGAGTCTTCTCTTTGTTCTAATATCAGGTGCATTACGAGAGTAAAGAGAACTCTTTAATTCATCTATTTGACTTTTATCCTCTTGATTCATATCCCCCATATTATATCACAATAATATTAAGATATTTTATGACTGTTGTTATAATTGGCTTTCCTGCAAAGCCAGATTAATAGCCTTAATAATAAAGGATTTTTGATTAATAGCTTTTGATATAATATTTTCACTGATTTCATTATTATTTAGTATTTCTTTAAAATTTAAATTTGAAATATAACCAAGATTATTGAGTATTCTTAATACAATAATATATTCAATAGTATCAATATCTTCTTTTTTTATTTCCATTCTATAAAGCTCATTTATGATTTCAAAAAGTTTTTCATTTTTTTCCTCGCCTTGAAGTAATCTTCTCAATAATTTTAATATTTTAATATGTAAAATTTCCTTTTGTTTTAAATCATAATTTTTGATTTCTGATGCCCCAGTCAATCTCCATACTTCCTTGCCTCTTACAATTGAAACCATACAATAAGAATAATCTTGTACATGATGTCTTAATTTTGATTTTATCAATCTAATACCCTGCGCCATTACTCCTATCATTCCGAAATCCTTAGTAAAAAGTAATAAAAATTTTCCCGCTTCGCCTTGAGGTGCGCTGTGAATTACAAAAGCTTCAGTTGTATAAATATGATGCATTGAAGTAAGAGATTTTTATATTATATTTTGTGGCTTTATTTAGCCATTTAATTGTATTACATTTGGAACAATAAAAAAATGCTGAATAAGTTCAGATACATATGAGACTATTAATTTAGTCTTAATATGCGCCAATTTAACAAATTCAGAGGGACAAAGGGATTCATAGTATTGTGGGAAAGAGTGCTAAGGTTTCGGTATATGATTACCGAACAAGCAAAGG
>CAIMDI010000004.1 GCA_903839695.1 Candidatus Tayloriibacteriota bacterium
AAAGCAACCCAGAGGTTTTGGAATCTTACAATGCTAAGCTTAAATTATTTTAACCATGCTACTTACAGATGATGAGCAATGTGTTTTAAATTTAATCTCAAGTGCTAATTACAGGATAACGCAACAAGAAATTGCTGATTCAGAAAGATGGCTTGGCAGTCATCCTATCTACGAAATAGATAGAAGTGAATCTACATTAAGAAAAATAAGGCAAGTAATTCGTGATTTAAGAATTAAGAAAGGCTATATGATTTTATCTGATGCTAAAGGATATTGGATAATGAAAAATAGACAAGAAGCTATTGAGTATTGCGAAAGAATTGAACGTATGGCAAAGTCACAAGCAAAAGCATGGTTTGAAACTTACAATGCTATGAGAAAAAACTTTAATTTAACTTCTGACTATTTTGATCAACAAGGAAAACTATTTTAACTATGATAAATTTTAATGAAACCCTAATCAGAGCAAGCTCTGTGGGTTATTTGATGACGGAGCCTGTGGCTAAAGCTGATAAAGAAGCTGGATTACTTTCTAAGACAGCACAAAAACATTTGCTTGATGTTTATATTTCTGAAAAGTATAATAGGAGAAGAGATATTCAAACAAAGCAAATGAAAAAAGGTATAGAAGCCGAACAAGAATCGATTGAATTATTGTCAATGTACTTAAAGAAACCTTTTACTAAAAATACGGAAAGATTTTCAAATAAATACATAACAGGTATGCCAGATATTATAGATGATCGGATTATTGATATTAAATCTAGTTATGATTTATGGACATTCTTGGGGAATCTTACTGATAAGCTTGATAATTTATATTATTGGCAAATGCAAAGCTATATGTGGCTTACTGGTAAAACCAAAGCTACGATTGCCTATTGTCTTGTAAATACACCCGATAATATTATCCAACAAGAGAAGTATTATTTACTTAAAAAAATGGATGTAATATCAGAAGAAAGCCCAGAATTTATCCAAGAGGCAATGAAAATAGAATTTAACATGACATTTGATGATATAGAAATGGAAGAAAGAATACTAATGTATAACGTTAGTAGAAGTGAAGATGATATTTTACGCATTGAGCAAAAAGTAATAAGAGCAAGAGAATATTTAGTAGATATTGAAAATACTCATAAAAACTTTAACAAATGAAAATAGGAATCGGAATTTTATGTATTTTATGGATATGGATTATATATGAATGGAAAAATGCACCAGAAAATAAAAATAAATAACATGATAGGAAGTAAATATCCCTATTTTAAAACAAAAATAAATATGGCAAAGAAAAAACCAAATATACCAGAAGGGAAACAACTATTAGACGGATGTGACTTTTGTATGCAATTTGATTACGATGAACCTCATGTAATTGGAGCAAGTCCAGATGCGGATGGTGCAATAGAATTAGTAATCAAATCATACCTAGATGCAGGAGTTACTTTTGTATGCCCAACCACAGGAAAGAAATTAAGAATATACGCACGCCCTTTGACAGATGCAGGTAAAGCAATATTAGAGCCGCCTACTGCTTAGGTATAATAGTTCCTACTGGATATGTGGCACCTACCGGAGCTTGTGTTACAGAAGTTTCTCCAACATGAGCTCTAAGTGCTCTACGCATTGGGAATGCTAATTCGTTAAGCGGACCAAAACATTCAGCAATAGTTACGCCATTGATTCTTTGTGGTAATATTTTACAAGGCATACACCACATATTACTCATGCTACTATCTGGTGTCTTTGCAATTGTGAATGTACGATTTATTGTAGGTAAATTTTCCCAAGTTGGAGCTTGTGGAACTGAATCGTAATACCAAAAATAAGACCATACGGTTTTATCGGTGCTATCTGGTGTAATTGTAGGATTAGGGACTAAAATATTGTTTGCAATAGAAAAACCATCCATTACAGGGCAAGCTGCTACTCCTTCACGAAATCTTTTACCTTCAACCATTATTGTTTTACCTGTTGGTTTTGCTGCTGATGCACCGCAAAATGCAAATTTACCTTCAACTACTACTAATGCTTTTTCGTAAGCAACTCTTGATTTATTACTTTCG
>CAIMDI010000005.1 GCA_903839695.1 Candidatus Tayloriibacteriota bacterium
TATCAATCGTACAAGTGCAACAGCTGATAATGGAGCAACTACAACTCTTAAGTTTAGAGCTGTTATAAATTCAAATCCAAGTCCAATTATTACTGAAGATATTTACGTTTCTACCACAACATTAACGATCAATGAAAATCCCTAAAGTTTTCTAACTTATTACTATTATGAAATTAAAAAATATTATTAGAATTATTCTCGGACTTTCCATAGCTTTTGGAATTCAGGCCATTACAGCCACAGCTGTATTTGCTGCTCCATATTCTATAGAAAAACTCCCTGATGCTACCGTATACAGTGACTTTGTTGTCGGACCTGGAAAATATCAGGTTGAACTTAATCCTGGAGAATCAAAGGTTATAAACATAATTGTCACAAATCGCCTTGGAAAAGATAAAGCTTTTCAGATTCAAATAGAGGACTTTAAGGGTACTCGAGATATAACAAGACCAGTTATTCTTCTTGATGGAGAAAAGGGTCCTTATTCTCTTAAAGATTATTTAAATCTAGCATCTTCTACATTTTCAATGGGAAATGCTGAGAGAGTAACAATTCCTGTAACTGTAAAAATTCCTACAGATGCACAGCCGGGAGGACTATATGGAAGTATTGTCATAAGTACTATTACAGATCCTGTAGAGCAAAAAATTGGTGATGGAAAAAGTGCGGGTGTTAATCCAGTTATCACTCGTATCGGATCATTGTTATTTATTAGAGTTGCTGGAAAGGTAAAGGAAGACTTGGTTTTCAAGGATTTTTCTTTGAGAGATCATGCAAGTCTATTAGGTTCTTCACCAGTAGATTTCCAACTTCTTTATGAAAACAACGGTACAGTTCACGAAAATCCAAGTGGTATTATTCACATCAAAAACATTTTTGGTTCTGATGTTGCCAATCTAGAAGTTGAACCTTGGTTTGTACTTCCAGATTCATTGAGAGTAAGAGAGCTTTCATGGAATGCACCATTTCTATTCGGAAGATATGTTGCTACTGCAGAAATCAAAAAAGGTTACGATGGTTTAGTAGATGTAAAGACAATAGCTTTCTGGGTTATTCCTTGGAAAATTATAGCTTTAACATTCATCGCTATCATAGTTATCGTTTCGGTTCTAAAGTGGTTATCATCTAAAATTAGTATATCTATCAAGAAATAATGTTAAACAAGGATAATAAGAAACAAATAAAAAGCATTTCGCTGCAATCTGTAGCCCTGTGCGTCATTGTCTTGATTGGAATATACTCAGCAAGTTATGTTCTTGGTCAAGTGATGTCAGGAGGAAGTTATAGAATTCAAAGTGATAGTGTAAATTTTGGCGGAGGGTTTTCTACTTCTACTACATTCTTAATTCAAGATACTGGAGGTGAAGTAGCTACAGGAGATTCTTCAAGTGCAAATTTCAAAATGAGAGCTGGTTATCAAAATATGAGAGAGAATATACTTTCTCTATCAACAGTCTCAGATGTCATAATGAGTCCATCTATAGGAGGTGTTACAGGAGGTACATCAAATGGTTCATCTAGTTTTACTGTTATAACAGATAGTCCAGCAGGATACACAGTATCTATACAAGCTAGTAATAGTCCTGCTATGAGATCAGATTTGGATACTATAGCAGACTATACATCAGCAGGTGCAGATCCAGATTTCAATTTCTCAATACCTTCATCAGCATCAGCTTTTGCTTTTACGGTTGAAGGAGTAGATAGTGATCAGAAATTTAAAGACGATGGATCAGCATGCAATACAGGAGCTGGTAATACTGCAGACAAGTGTTGGGTCGGATTATCTACTTCTCCACAAATCATAGTTAGTAGAACATCTGCAAATCAACCATCTGGTACGTTAACAACATTAAAATTCCAAGCTCAATCTGGCTCAGCTCACGTTCAAGTAGAAGGTACTTATGTTGCGACAACAACAATAACCGCCTTGTCCTTATAAACAATTCATGAAGAAGTATTTATCATTAACAATTCTAATCTTTTTGTTTCTGATAATAAATGCGGTTCATGGACAAGAAAGTTCAGTGGGTAGCACATTTGAGGTTTCAACAAAAGTTTATGGAACACCATTGCCACCAACGCCAACTTCCACAGTTAGTACATCAGTTTCTGGATCAAGTATCTTAACAATCAAAAATCTGAATGCATCAACAACCCTTGATTCGAGTGTTATATCTTTTAACACAAATCACGCAACTCAAGCAAAAGTTTTCTGGGGTCTAACAGGAAATTATGAGCTAGGTTCGATATCAGGTTTGTTCTATGGATTTGATCATTCAATAAAAATATCTGGTTTAAAGTCTGATACAAAATACTATTACAAAGTAGAAGTAATAAACGGATTAGGAGTAGTAGTTTCAGCAGAGAGTTCCTTTCAAACATTAAAAGATTTTACTTTCATACCTTTAGCAAATGTCACACATTTTCAGGCGATTCCACAAGAGGATAGCATCGCGCTTTTATGGAAAATTCCTAAAAATAAAGACATAAGCTCAGTAAGAATAGTAAAGTCCGACAAATTTTATCCAAGAGATATAAATGATGGAGAAATAATATTTGAAGGGAATTTAGAAGAATATCTAGATACAAATGTTGTTAAGGGAAAATTATACTATTATGCACTGTTTGCAAAGAATACTAAGAACGAGTATTCATCAGGAGTACTTGCACAAGCAAAGATTCCTCTAGCCGGAGAAATACTTATACCAGCCACATCAACGGATCCATTTATAGGAATAAGTATCGTCGAAAATCTAGATTCAGTCATAAGAGATTTAACTTTTTCAGATTTTGATTTCGTACAAGATGGAGTAAAAATAGAAAATACAGATTCAATAGTCACAATAGACGGAAAGAAAGATTTAACGATTATATTGGATTACGATAAGGTTCCAGAAATTCTAAAAACGATTGCCATAACATTGATTGATCCAGAAGATAGTTCAAAAGTTTTCACTTTTCTTCTGAGAGTTAATAATGAAAAAACAAAGTATGAAGCAACAATCGCGCCGTTAGGAAGAAGTGGAAAGTTTAAAGTAAATATAATCGTTCTGGATTATAAGAATCAAGGTTTAAAGAGAATATACGGATTGATAAACGCTATGGTTTTCAAAATTAGCGATCAGAATGTCTTCAGAAATTGCGGAATCTTTGATGAATACGGTAACTGTGATGATTCAAACAATAATAAAAATATCTTTGTTATTTTAATAATAATTCTAATCATCATAATTCTGTTGCTTGTCTCGAGGAGAAGGGAAAATAAAAAAGAATCTAAAGAGATTCATGAAGAATAAAAACATTTACAATAAAATAATAATTTCAATTCTTACAATAGTATTTATTGTAGGTAATATATTTGTATTTGTTTCAAAGACGAATGCGGCATTTAATCGTCAAATAAATTATCAAGGTAAATTAACAAATTCTTCAAATATTGCTGTAGCTGATGGCTTGTACACTGTTGAATTTAAATTGTACACACAACCTACTGGAGGTTCAGCTATATGGACAGAAACAAATTCAGGCGCTAATAGAGTTCAAGTAACAGGTGGACTATTTAGTGTAATGATGGGTTCTACAACACCTTTTACAGGCGTTGATTTTAATCAAACTCTATACCTTGGAGTTAAAATAGAAAGCGATTCAGAAATGACACCTAGAAAAGTTATAGGAGTTGTTCCTGCAGCTTTTGTCGCGGATACTTTGAATGGTATTTCAAGTAATCAATTTTTAAGAGCAGATATTCAAAATTCTACATCTTCAAGCGTTGCATTTTTAAATATTTTACAAAATGGTGTAGGAAAAATAGCAGAATTTTTTGGACCAGGATCAAATAGTGCATTGGCAATTCTTTCAGGAGGAAATATTGGAGTGGGAACAACAACACCAACTTCAAAACTATCTGTTGTAGGAGATACATATTTATCAGGAAATGTAACAGCGACAGGAACATTAACAGTATTAGGGACAGCAACTTCAACAATGGCGGGAGGATTGACAGTAGGATCCACGACAGTACCAGCATTAACAGTAAATGCAATAACTGGAAAGGTGGGAATTGGTACAGCGACTCCAACTCAAGCTCTTCAAGTGGTTGGAAATATTCAATTAAGTGAATCTACTATTTTCTTTTCAAATGGAAGTTTGGTTAAGGGTGGTAGTGCCATGACACTTAATGCTGGTGGTTATAATATAAGACTAGGTGAAGCAGGAACAGCATCTACTAATGCTTTGTTTTTTGGTATCGGCACAACATCTCCAACATCAAAACTATCAGTCGCAGGTGACGGTTACTTCACAGGCAACATAACAGCAGCAAATATTACAGCAACAGGTACATTATCAGTTACAGCTACTACAACAACAGGAGGACTATCAGTAGGTACACTATCAGGATTACTATGGGGAACAAATGGAGCAGTATCAGCAGTAGCTACTTCATCTCTAGGTTTTGCATCAGCATCACAAATCGGTGCAGGAACACAAGGACAAGTACCTTTCTATAACGCAAATGGTTCTGATCTAACAGCAACTTCATCTTTGTTTATTGCGCAAAACGGATATGTGGGAATTGGAACAACAACTCCTATTAGTAAATTAAATATTAATGGAGGAGTTGGCGCATTGGCAAAAGGAATCTCATTTAATAATGGAACATCTGGAATATTTGAATCTGCTGCAAATGTCATGCAATTATTTGCAGGGGGAAGTAATAGAATGTCAATTAGTACATTTGCTATTTCAACAAATGTAGACAATTTTAATATGGGTGGTAATCAAACAAATCTTTCTCTAGCTGGTACATTTAACAATACATTTTCAGTTTCAGCAGGAAGTACTCAAGGTGCAAATAAATTAATTCAATGGAAAAACAATGCAGGCACAATTATCGGTGCGGTAGATGGTTCTGGAAATCTTAGTGTAGGAACATCATCAACATTTGCAAAACTTTCTATTCAAGATTCATTCGGATCAACCGCACCTCTTTTCAGTATCGCCTCAACAACATCAGCAGGATTTGCTACAACATCTTTGTTTACAGTATTAGGAAATGGAAATGTGGGAATAGGTTCAAACAATCCAGCAAGTATTTTTGATGTTCGTGGCAATAGTAATGCTACAGTAGGAGACTTGAGCGTTTCAGGGAATACTGTGACTGTTGGACGAGCATCAGCAGTAGTTGGGGACAATACTTCATTCGTATTTCAAGATCGATTAGGAAATATTAAGTCTAAATGGAACAATGCTGGATCAGGTAGTATATATTTTGGTAATTTCATAAATGGTTACGGAGTTAAGATTTTAACAGGATCTGCAAACTTGAACTCAACAACTAATGGATTATTTGAAGTCGATTCAACCGGTTTTGCTAATCCAACAGCTATATTTAATGGAGGCAACGTCGGAATTGGTACAACATCTCCTTCTCAGAAATTGCAAATTTCTGGACAGAGTCAGCTTCCAGCAACTTCAGGAACAATTCAAACAGGTATATTGAGACTTGCATCTAATGGGGTAGGTCCATCTCTTACTTCTGTCTTAGATATGGGTGTTTATAATTCAACAGGTGTAAGTTGGTTACAGGCTACTGATATAAACAATCTTGCAACAAATCGAGCACTTCTACTTAACCCTAACGGAGGAAATGTTGGAATTGGTTCAACAACACCGATAGCAAAACTTCATATTTTTGGTGGGGATTTACCTTTTGCTTCATTTAATAGTGGAAATGTCGGTCAACTATTCCTTAGTACTACAAATACAGCGGGAATAGATATTGGAGGTGTCATGTCATTGGGAGGTCAGTATGATACAGGAAGTAGTCAACCTACACCTTTTGGTGCAATAACAGGTAAAAAAGAAAATGCAACAAATGGAAATGCTGCAGGATATTTGAGTTTCGGAACATCCAATACTGCTGGTGGAACAGTTACAGAGAAAATGAGAATAACTTCTACAGGAAATGTTGGTATCGGCACAACAACTCCATCAAGTAAATTAGATGTTAATGGTGCTTTGACCGTCGGAACGGGAGTTGGTGTAACAAGAACTGGAACTATAAATTTGGGTGATGGTACTTTCACAAAAGCATATGGAGGTACATGGGGA
>CAIMDI010000006.1 GCA_903839695.1 Candidatus Tayloriibacteriota bacterium
TATTTTTATTATAACTTAATATGATTTAACTCATGATATAATTAAAAATATGAATGAATTAAATCAAAAACAAAGTTCAAATAAAAGGATTTTCGGACTAAATCGTAATATTTTTTTTCTAGGAATAATTAGTTTTTTCAATGATTTTTCGAATGAAATGATTCTCTCTGCCTTTCCTGCTTTTTTTACATCAGTATTAAAATCCGGTGCAGCTTCGCTTGGTTTGGTAGAAGGGCTTGCTGATGGTGCAGCCAATTTGATAAAAATCTATTCTGGTAATCTTTCAGACAAAATCCACAAGCGCAGAATCTTTATTTTTATAGGCTACGGACTTTCTGTTGCTGTAAGACCTTTTTATATGTTTATGGGAAGCGTAGCGGGCGTATTGGGTCTTAGAGTTGTAGATCGTATCGGTAAAGGGGTTAGAGAAGCTCCTCGAGACGTTATTATTTCTGTATCATCTAACAAATGGGAAACAGGTAGATCATTTGGCTATCATAGAGCGATGGATACTGCTGGTGGTATATTGGGTCCTCTTGCTGCATTTCTAATATTAAAATATTGGCCAGGTCAATGGGGTCTGTTCTTCATGGTCACATTTATGATTGGTCTTATTTCTTTTGCTACAATATTTTTTGTTAAGGAAGTTATAACATCAGTAAATTCAGAAGGTAGAAAAGTTTTTTCTTGGAAGACATTTACTTCATTTCCAAAATCATTTAGATATTATTTGTTGGCAATTTTTATTCTTTCAATGGGTAGTTTGCCAACTGCAATACTTCTATTAAAAACTATTAGTGTTGGTTTACTTATTGCTTCTATTCCGTTGTTCTATATGGTGTATTCAATTTTCTATACAAGTTTTTCTTATACATTAGGAAAATTGTCTGACAGAATTGGCACATCAAATGTTCTTATTTTCGGATATTTAGTTTTGATAATTTCATATTTAGGAATGATTTTTGCAAATAGCCCAATCCTATTAGGAATATTTTTTGCTACTCTCGGACTTTTTTCTGCCTGTACAGACGCTACACAACGTTCACATGTTGCACATTCAGTTCCAGAATATGAGAGAGGAACAGCTTTTGGTTTATTAAATGGTGCCATAGGTTTCGGTACTATGATTTCTGGAATAGTTGGTGGACTGATATGGCAAGATATTGGTGCAAATTACGCTTTACTATTATCAGCGTCGATCGTTATCATTGGACTTATAATGTTTGGGATTAGTAAAAGAGTGTGATAGCATAGAAAACATGAATAACTATAACAAAGGTGGTTTTCGTGGGGGTGGAGGCGGGGGCTATAAAGGGGGTTTTAAGGGTGGAAGTCGAGGTGGTGACAGAGGTAGCGATAGGGGTGAAAGAGGTCCTATAACAATGCATAGCGCCATTTGCAGTAGTTGTGGCAAGACATGTGAAGTTCCTTTTAGACCTTCTGGTGAGAAGCCTGTTTATTGCAGAGACTGTTTTGCTGGTAGAAGTGCAATGGGAGGCGATCGTTCTCAAAGAAAGGATCCTAGAACATTCTCACAAAATACTTTTCAAAACAATCAATCAAGCCCTAGTTCTCAAAATGTCTCAGGGAATAGTGAAATAAAAAAACAAATTGAAGCGATGAATGTAAAATTGGATAAAATCATTTCTCTTTTTCAAGAATCTGTTTTAAAAAGTGCATTAATTAAAGTTACAGATAAGCCAAAGGAAATTGCAACAGTAACAACTGCAGCGACGGTAGGAAAAGTAATGAAAGTAAAAAAAGCAAAGAAAAGTAAATAAGTTTAAATAAAATATATTTACACAAAATCATCCCGTTGCGTTGCCGCAACGGGATTTTGTGCCAAATTTTGGCTTTACTGTTTACTGTCGAAACAGTCTGAGGGCTACCAATTCCTCAATAGATTCTCTTCTGTAGAGAATGTCACTCTCTTCTGTTGAACGCAATGATCTGCATTTCCACATTCTCGTTACCGGGTCCAAACCCACAACTTGGTAACGATGCCCAGCGGGATACTTTCCATCATATAAGATGAAGTCTTGCCCGATTAAACTTCTTTTCCAGACTTTGTTTCCATGGTGTACTTTATTCACTCTTTACCTCATATTACAGTGTTTAACGATACCAACACGAATAATTTAGCATATGTAATTTTAAAAGTAAATTAAGATGTTATAATCACGCAATGAAAAACTTATCCTGGAACTCACAAGCAAAAGAAGCATTAAGAATAATGAATGAAACTTCAGAAAATCTTTTTCTTACTGGTCGTGCTGGTACCGGTAAGTCTACTTTATTAAATGAATTTAAAAGAAATACTAGAAAACGTATTGCTGTATTGGCGCCTACAGGTGTTGCCGCGGTAAATGTTTCTGGCCAGACTATTCATTCCTTTTGTGGATTTAAACCAGACATTACTTTAAAGAAGGTAAAAAAATTACCTGATGGAAATAAAAAAGTAAAAGTACTTAGTAAACTCGATGCTATTGTTATTGATGAAATATCTATGACTCGTGCTGATCTTTTGGATTGTTTTGATAGATTTTTAAGATTAAATAGAAAAGATTCTGCATTAAAACCTTTTGGTGGTTTACAAATTGTTTTTATTGGTGATCTTTATCAACTTCCTCCTGTAATTAATTCAGCAGAAAAAAATGCTTTTGAAAAAATCTATGAAAGTCCATATTTTTTTAGTGCAAAATGTTTTGTTCCTGAATTATTTAATTTTATAGAATTAGAGCAAGTATATCGTCAGCTTGATAATAATTTTATAAGATTATTAAATACTATTAGAAATAATAGTGTGACTTCTGTAGAATTTGATGAATTAAATAAAAGATATATAAAAGATTTTGTAAGATCGAATAATGATAAATTTGTTGTTTGTTTAACATCAACAAATGCTAAAGCTAGTGAAATAAATTCATTAAATTTAAATGAATTGGAAGGGGAGGAATTTGCTCGCGTGGCTTCGATCACAGGAAGATTTGAAAGATCACATATGCCAACTGATGATGTTTTGCGTTTAAAAATCGGCGCGCAAGTTATGTTACTAAATAATGATTCAGATGGACGATGGGTAAATGGAACCATGGCAATTGTTCATAAAATTGAAGAAGAAGGCATTTTAGTAAAATTGGAAAATGGTGATTATTATCCGATAAATAAAAATACATGGGATGTTTTTGAATACAATGTAGACGGAAAAGGTGTACTTAAAACTAAAACTGTCGGATCATTTACACAATACCCTTTGAAACTCGCATGGGCAATAACAATTCACAAAAGTCAGGGTAAAACTTTTGATGAAGTTATGATAGACCTCGGGCGTGGAACTTTTGCACATGGACAACTTTATGTTGCACTTTCACGTTGTCGAACACTTGAGGGTATTACACTTTGTCAGCCATTACAGAAAAGTCATGTGATTATGGATTGGAGAGTTGTAAAATTTGTAACATCATTGCATTATGCAAAATCAGAAGAAAAGTGTTCTATAGATAATAGAATTAAAATAATAAAAAAAGCAATAAAAAATAAATCTGAACTTTCTATAACATATTTAAAAAATAATGATGAAAAATCACGACGGATTATTGAACCAAAAAAAATAGGAGAAATGGAGTATAAGGGTATAAAGTATTTGGGCGTAGAAGCATATTGTCAAAACAGGAAATCAATTAGAACATTTCGCGTGGATAGAATGGTGGAGATTGGGGAGGGGAAGAAATAGAATATAATTTATCTCTTTTTGTGCTACAATTGACTTATGAATCAATCTTATAACTGGTATTCTCAACTTATTAGACCATCGTGGTCACCACCTTCATGGCTTTTTGGTCCTGTATGGACTTTTCTATATGTTTTGATTGCTGTATCCTTCGGAAAGGTTTTTATGATGTTTTTGCAAAAACAAATTCCTTTTATCGTTGTTTTGCCTTTTATTTTAAATTTACTTTTTAATTTTATTTTTACACCTATTCAATTTGGCCTAAAAAATAATTTACTTGCAGCTACAGATATTTTACTTGTACTTGGTACTTTGATATGGGCAATGATTGCTATTTATCCTCATATGAAATGGGTGACTTATATTCAAATTCCATATTTACTTTGGGTTTGTTTTGCTACTGTATTGCAATTGACTATAACTTGGCTAAATAAATAATTCTAATTTTCTTAGAATTATGATAGTATAAAAAAAGAGTTTTTAACAAAAGGACAAATATGAAATGGCCTAAATGGCTGATGTTAGTTCGTCATGATACGTCTATTTACAATCTTTTGAAAAAGGAGAAGGAAATAGATCCGAAATACGCTGAGTTTTTGAATGAATGGAAAGTCAACCCTCTTTCAAAAAAATCAGAAAATTTCGCAAGACAGATACAAGATATCTATACTCCTAAAATAACAGGAGATGCAGACACACCTTTGGCTGATCCGCAGGGATTACAAGCACAAAGAACAGGTGCAGAACTACGTATTCGACATGTTGATTTGCCAGATGTAGTTTTTGTTTCGCCGTATAGACGCGCTAAACAGACTTTAGCCAGTATGGTCAAGGGATGGCCTGAACTTAGTAGTGTTCATGTTCACGAAGAAGAAAGAGTTCGGGAACAAGAATATGGCCTGTCTTTGATATACACAGATCGGCGTGTCTTTGAAACGCTGAATCCCGATCAACACAAACTTCGAAAAATTGAAGGACCGTATTGGTATCGTTTTCCTCAAGGGGAAAATGTTCCAGACGTGAGAGAGAGAAATCGTTCCTGGATGAATATGGTAGTACAAAACTATTCGGGAAAAAAAGTCATGGTGATTACACATCACTTAAACATTTTGGCACAAAGGGCGAACTTCGAGGGTTTTGGTGCCGAAACATTTATTCGCCTCGACAGATCCGAATGTCCTATCAATTGTGGTGTCACTCTATACAGAGCACAAGATGGTTCGGTTAATGACACACAAATGAACCTCGAGTATTACAATAAAAAGTTTTACTAGAACTTGTATATATGATTTTATTCAAAAAGCGCATTACTTCAAGTTTTGCGCTTTCTTTTTGCAAAAAAGCATCACTTTATAGGTGATGCTTTGTGAGTATTTTTCTCAGCTCGATTGAATACGTTGAATGGCTGAGAGTAGTAATACCATAAAGAGAGAAATGACAAATCCAACAGCGAAAACTATTGATGTCAATTTTCCTCCAAGAAATGGTAGACGAAACATGAGTGTGGTCCAATTGACCATGCTCATTGTTATAAGGAATGCGATAATGGAATATTTGTTTCCGTCGCTATTCCACTTTGTCTGAAGTATAGGCCCCATCGTCGAACCCCCTGGCGTTAGACATCCGACGATACCTGCTTTGATAACAGACTTACCGGCGACTATTTCACCGATATGTTGTGGCTTCTTCACAAAGTGTGCATTGAGTTGTCCGCTAATCAACGCGAATACCACAATGATAGGCATAATGCCCAGAAAGAATTTCCAACCAAAGAAGAGACCGTTGTTTACAAGGCTGGTGCCTCCGATTTTGAAATTTTCATAACAAAACCAGATGAATGCGACGATCAATAGGGCTAAACTAATCATAGATATGATTTTCCTTTTAAGTTTTAGGGTAGCTGGTGAAGGGACAATTTGAGTTGCTTTCATTCGTGAATCTTTTGCGTTTATAACATGAAATAATAAAAAAGTAAATGGGGGAGGAGAATATGAAATAGGGGATAATAGGTGATTGTGTTTATATACATAAGAAAAACCGTCAGAGATTTACTCTAACGGTTTTTCTACTTTTTACCTCTTTCGAGGCGAGGCCGAAGCCACTTGTACATAGAATATATTAAATCTGGATATTCAATGTCAAATCGCCTCGTTATGAGCAATATAGAAAGTAATTAAAAAGTCCGTGGCGGTTTTGCTCGGACTTCTTAAATCGTCACCGGACAAATATCCGGATCAGTGGGTATTCCCAAATGTAATTACAGTTTATCAAAATGAAGAATTGGAGTCAATAGGATTTTTGTATAAGGAGTATGTTGAAAAGATGTAAGATATGAAATACTGAAAAATATACATATTTAGCTACATAACCCCTTCACAGTGAACGCTCGTTCACTTATAATAGAGGTATGGATAATGGTGTTCAAAAAAATAAGATAAATTCACAAAAAATTAAAACCATATTTCACATGGATGGTGATGCTTTCTTTGTTGGCGTAGAAGTTGCCAAGAATCCGAAGCTCAAGGGTCTGCCTGTGGTAACTGGCGAGGAGAGAGGAATAGTTTCTGCACTTTCTTATGAAGCAAAAGCCCTGGGTATTACTAGAGGTATGCCGATATTTAGAGTTAAAAAAGATTTTCCAAAAGTTTTGATATTACCAGGAGATTATAAAAGTTATGCGAGATATTCATCAATGATGTTTGATATTGTAAAAAGGTATGCTGATGATGTGGAGGAATACAGTATAGATGAATGCTTTGCTGATCTTACTGGACTCGAGCCTTCATTAAAAATGACTTATAAACAAATTGCAGAACGTATAAAACTTGAAGTTAATGAAGAACTCGGACTTTCTATTTCTATTGGATTAGCTCCCACAAAAGTCTTGGCAAAAGTTGCATCAAAATGGATAAAGCCAAATGGTCTGACTATTATAAATAGAGAAAATATTTCTGATTTTCTTATAAAAACACCAATAGAAAAAATATGGGGAATAGGTCCAAGGACTTCTGTGTTATTAAATAGTTATGGAATAAAAACAGCGCAGGACTTTTATTTAAAAAAAATAGAATGGATAAGAGAAAAATTATCAAGTCCATATGAAGTCATTTGGCAAGAGCTTCATGGTATTTACACTATGGAAATAGATCCCAAACCTCGCACAGAATATTCCTCAATACAAAGAACCAGATCATTTCATCCTTTTACAAATGATAAAGTTTTTCTACTTTCTCAATTTTCAAAAAATATTGAGGAGGCATGTACCAAAGCCAGACATTATTCCTTAATTCCCAAAAAGATTTCATTTTTTCTAAAAACAAAAGATTTTGTTTATATAAATTGCGTAGCAACACTAACTTCACCATCAAATGCTCCTGAGATACTTATATCCATTCTTCAGAATAAGTTTAAAGAAATGTATAAAAAAGGAATAATATATAGAACAACCGGAGTTACTTTGCATGATTTAGTGCCAAGTCATTCATCACAAGCGGACTTATTTGGTGGTACAGAAAGAGCTGGTAAATTTGAACATATACACAAGCATATAGATTTTATTGAAAAAAAATACGGAAAACATTTAGTATATTTAGCTTCTACACTTAATGCATTAAAAAATAAAAAGAAGGGAACCGATTCTGATGATTTAGACAGAGACCTATTGTTTTTGTAAAAAAAGTAATATAGTTGAGATGTGAAAAAAAATGTAGTTGTTGGTACCAATATAATAGAATACACCCTAAAGATTAGCAAAAAATCTAAAAGTATGAGAATTTCCGTATATCATGATGGTAGTGTTTTTGTGTCTGTGCCACGTTTTATGAATATAGGTTTTTTAATTGATAATTTTATTAAAAAAAAGGCGGAGTGGATTATTTCTAAACAAAAACATTTTAAAAATATTGGACCAAAGGTATTTATAAAGAAAACAAAAGCGGAAAAACGTTTGGAGTATTTGAAAAATAAGGAAGTGGCTATGGCATTGGTGGAAAGAAAGGTTAATGAATATAATAAATTTTATAATTACAAAATCGGGAAAATTACTATTAAAAATCAGAAAACTAGATGGGGAAGTTGTTCGAAAAGGGGAAATTTAAATTTTAATTATAAATTGGCTTTGATACCAGATAACTTAGCAAATTATATTGTGGTGCATGAGATATGTCATTTGGGAGAATTAAATCATTCAAAAAAGTTTTGGGATTTGGTTTCAAAGACAATGCCCGAGCATAAAGCGCTTAGAGCGGAATTAAATAAAATTGGGATAAATTATCAGTAATTTGTTATAATATTTCTATGTCATCAATTTTTACATTTATAAAAAAGCATCGTTTTATTATTCTAAGTATTATTATTGTTTGTGGAACTGTGGCTGCAATGGAATTAAATAGTGGCCGTTCTCCTTTGGGTCCTGATGGTAAATTTGGTTGGTGGGATGGTGATGTTTGGAGTAGTGAAAATTCCCAAAGAGTGGCAGATGCATATTCATTCTCTCATATTATTCACGGTATTCTTTTCTATGCTTTTATGTGGCTTATTTCAAAAAGGCTACCAGAGAGATTAAAGAAAAGATTTCAACATAAACATTGGTTGCTCGCATCTCTTATTATCGAAGCGGTTTGGGAGCTACTGGAGAATTCTCCAATTATTATAAATAGATATAGAGAGGCTACTATTGCACTTGGATATGTCGGTGATAGTGTTCTAAATTCAACATGTGATGTATTGATGGTGGTTATTGGTTTTTATATAGCTCGATTGTCAAAAGTTTGGTTTAGTATTTTATTAATAATCGTTCTTGAGCTCGGTTGTTTGTTTTGGGTAAGAGACAATCTAACATTAAACGTAATTATGCTAGTTGCTCCTGTGGAATCGATAAAAGTATGGCAATCAGAAGGGCATTAAGATAAGAATTCTCTCATATTGACTATTTTTGTTTGCTATTTACATTTTTACACTAATATTGTAGTATATTTTTCGGATAGTGAGGACAAAGTAAATTAAAACAAAAGGGAAAACTATGCGAAAAATGCCGGAACACATTGTTACAGTCCATGGTGAAAAGCCAGGATTATTAACGATTTGCTGTGAAGTGAGGATATTAAATCATATCAAGAATGCCAGTGCAGCGTTAGTGCTTGCACTTAAGCATGCAGTAACTTGTCAACCAAATGGAAAGGCCTCAGCTTTCTCAGAGAAAGTCAGGTCATTCAAGTTGGTCATCAAAGCAAAAATAGAGGGAATACACAGAAACGGAGTCATTGTTAAGATAAAGGGCTGGGAAAGAGATATGGTTTGTGTTGATTTTCAGTCCAGACCAGACAATTGCTACACCGGCAAGTTATACGCCTGCGCTAGGAACGGTTCAGTAATCACCGCCCATGAATTCTACAGTATACTTAAAGATATCTGTGGGTGTGGATGGTTTGATTTTGACCATCCCGAGGATAAAAAAACTCCTGCAGGCTGTGCCTGTGGAACGGTTCCGTTGCAGAACATTGGTGAGGTTATTGATGATGCAAAACCTGCCTCATTGCTGCCTTACGAAAGTGTTTCGCCTTCACCCTCAGTTGAAGTACCCGCTGATGTTCCTGCTGAAACACCTGTTAAGTCACTGGTTGTGAGCGAAGACATCAAAAGTGCTAGGGGTTTTTCAAGGGACGAGGCAGCCATGGAGCTTTTGTTCGAGGGTCTTGGGGAAGTTGCAGTCTCAAATATCATCACCACTCAACAGGTGATTTCTCTTATCAAAGACATCAGCGGTGTTAGTAACGGCAAAGGTGTCGGACCGATGATTCGTTGTTTTAAGAAGATGGGTTTGCTTTATGAAGCGAAAATTAAGGGTTATGGCCGTGGCAATAATTCTTATCTCATCACAGAGAAGGCTAGGGAGAAATACAAAATCTCTTCGCCGGCAAGTTCGCCCACGGCACCTACATCGGTACCTGAACCTAAGCCCGAGCCTCAGATCAAACCTGAGATAGTCAAAGGTGTTGAGGATAGTAATATCAGCGACGCCCAGTATCTCTTGGCAGAATTCACTGCATCGATTCAGGAACATGTGGAACTGCTGGAAAGTATTCGTTCAATTAGTGAGCAAATTAAAGGTTTGGAGTCGGAACTTGAAATGCTGAGTGATAAGTTGAGATCACGAAAGCATACTCTGATTACGGAAACACTGGCAATGAAGCCTAAATAGGGTTTCATGCTAAAGAAAAACAAAATGGGGCGGAGGATAAAACCTTCGCCCTATTCTTTTACTTATTTTAAATTAATTAATTCACCTCTTTTTTCAATAATATTTTGTATTTCTAATACTGAAATTATTTCATTTATTTTTCTTGCAGGTATATTGCTTTTTATAATCAATTCATCACTATTTAATGGTTTTATTTTTAATATTTCGATTATTGAATTCTCATCTTTATTGAGATTTAAATTTTGTAAAAGACTTTGTTGAGTGACGTTTTCATATTGTTTGATTCCATCTTGTCTTTCTAGTCCAAGCATTTCCAAAATATCATTGGAATCAGTTATGGGTATGGCACCATTTCTGATTAACGTATGTGGTCCAATTGATAATGGTGAAAAAATGTGACCAGGCACTGCACCAACTTCACGATTATAATCTGTGGCTAGTTTGGAAGTTATTAATGTTCCAGACTTTAATTCAGCTTCTATAACTAGTACAGCTTTCGAAATGCCAGCCATTAATCTATTTCGCATTGGGAAATTCCAAGCAGCGGCTTTTGTATCCATTTCAAATTCAGAAATAATTGCCCCACCTGCATAAACTATTTCTTCGGCTAGTCTAGCGTGTGAAGCTGGATATAATACATTTTTATTTAATCCAGAACCTGGAAAAGCAATTGTCTTTAAACCATTATCCAGAGCTGCTCTATGTGCTATGCCATCTATTCCTAATGCGAGACCAGAAACTATACAAATATTATGACCTTTTAAACCATTAATTAATTTTTTGCAAACTTCTTCGCCGTAATTTGAATATTCACGTGCTCCTACAATACATAGAAAAAGTGTGTTTTCTTCTGGAATTTTTCCTTTTATATATAATTTTTTGGGAGGTTTGGGAATTTGTAGTAATTGCTGTGGAATTTGTTCATTTTCTAAAGTGTAAAATTTGTCCATTTTATTTATTAATTAGATTATTAAGTTTTTGCATTATATCAGATATTGGATGAAATTTATATTAAATATGCTAATATATATCATATGTTAGATATAAAATTTATAAGGGAGAATAAGGAAGTGGTTCAAGCAGGTGCAAAGAAGAAACATGTCAATATAAACATTGACGAGCTTATTGACTTGGATGATAAAAGAAAAGAGAAATTATCGTCTATAGAAAAGAAACGTGCTGAACAAAATCTCATTAGTGAAAAAATTCCTTCAGCTACACCAGAAGATCGTCAGAGAATGATTGATGATATGAAAATTGTCAAAGATGCACTTCAAAAAGAAGAAGAATTACTTAAGGAAATAATGAAAAATTGGCATGAGGCTATGCTTCGTGTTCCAAATATTCCCGATATTTCAGTTCCTGAAGGTGATACAGATAAAGACAATAAAGAAATTAAAGTTTGGGGCGATAAACCAAAATTCGATTTTGAACCCAAAGATCATGTGGAGCTCATGACAAAGCTGGATATGGTAGATTTTGAAAGAGGTTCAAAAGTCCACGGATTCAGAGGGTACTTTTTAACTGGAGATGGAGCTAGACTTTCATTTGCCATTTGGCAATATGCAATGGAGTTTTTTACAAATGCAAAAGTTGAAAGAAATTTCATTCCTATTATTTCTCCAGCAATTGTTAGAAAAATAAATTTGTATGGAACTGGTCACTTACCCGGAGATGTAGAAGATTTTTACATGACACAAGATGGGGACGCTTTAGCTGGTACCGCCGAAGTTCCGCTTATGGCTATGCATAGTGATGAAGTTCTTGATTTAAAATCTTTACCCAAAAAATATTTAGGTTTTTCTCCATGTTATCGTCGTGAGGCAGGTGCTCATAGTAAAGACGTAAAGGGTCTTATTAGAGTGCATGAGTTTTATAAGTTTGAACAACTTATACTTTGTGAAGCTAGTCACGAAGCAACTGTTGCTTTCCATGATCAAATAAACAGAAATACCGAAGAATTTATCGAGTCATTGGGAATTCCGTATCATACTGTATTAAATTGTGGTGGAGATTTGGGCTTAGGACAAGTTAAAAAATACGATATTGAATTATGGGTGCCTAAAGAAAATACTTATAGAGAAATATCATCAGCATCATATTTTCATGATTTCCAAACTCGTCGTCTAAACATTCGCTACAAAGACTCAGAAGGTAAGCTTCGTTATGCACATTCCCTAAACTGTACTGCTATTCCTACTCCTAGAATACTGGTTTCCTTGATTGAAAATTATCAGCAAGCAGATGGATCAATCAAACTTCCTGAGGTTTTGCAGAAGTATATGGGAAAGGACAGTATAAAATAGATGATAAACAGCCGTTCTCGCGCATTACAATCACCAAAGCAAATACAAAAGAAGCGAAATAAGTTAATTATTACTTCGTCATTAATTTTTTTATGTTCAATTATTTTTATTATTCTTATAATTCTTTTTTTTAGATTAGCGTTTTTGCAAATCTCAAATATTATTGTAAATGGAAATCCCACAATTGCTTTTTCTGAAATAGAAAATGAAACTTATCTTACTTTTAATGGAGAATATTTAAATATTATTCCAAGATCGAGTTCTATTTTTTACTCAAAGTCAAAAATTGAGAAAAATTTAATTGATAAATTCAAAAAAATTGATTCATTGAATATAAAACAAAAGGGAATTTCTACTCTTGAAATAAATATTAAAGAAAAGGAGACTGTAGCTGTGGTATGTGACGGATTTCATGATGATGATTTGCAAAGTGCTGATCAAAAATGTTATTCAGTAGATAAAAATGGCTATGTATTTGAGGAATCAGTGATTTTGTCTGAAAGTGTTTATCCTCATTATTATATTGATTTAAGTAAAAATACAAATATTATTGGTTCAAATTTTATTGATAATAAAATGTTTCTTGATTTGCAAAATTTTATAAATATAATTCAAAACTCTCATATTTCTGTAATTGGTATTTTGATTGGAGAAAATGACCAATATGAACTTTATGTAAGAAATAAAGATAATACCGAGGCTGTTGTATATTTTGATAATAAGAATCCATTAGAAAAACTTGCTAATAATTTTGTATTATTTTGGAATGATGCAATGGCAAAAAAGAAAAATCCTACAGTTCCAATATTTGATTATATAAATCTTAAATTCGGAAATAATATCTTTTATGCAACAAAATGATTTTAAGGGCTTGATTCATTCAACAATGACCGCAATAATTGCAGGCATTGTTATTTCTGTCGTCGGAATATTAGTTTTTGAATACTCATCAAATTCATATAAAACGGATTTAATTTTGAAACAAGAAAATCAGAATCAACAAGATCAATTAATAAGTAATGAGGAAGATCCAGTTTTCTCCTCTCATATATCTAATGAGATTATCTATTCATCAGATAATAATTTTGAAATTTCAAGTAATAGTATAAATAAAGCTCCGACAAAAAGTAAAAAGAAAATAACTGCATTGGCGTATTCAGTTGAAAACCTTACTGATGATAAAGTTGTACTTCAAAATAATCAATACAAACTTTTACCTATGGCTTCTATAACAAAATTAGTAACAGCAGTTATAGCAAAAAAATTTATGGATCAGGATCAATTGATTGATATTACTCCACAAATGGTAGCTACTTATGGAAATGAAGCTCGATTTAGAATTGGAGAAAAAATGACAGTGAGTGAATTATTGTACCCATTACTTATGGTATCAAGTAATGATGCATCTGAGGCTTTGGCAATGTCATATCCTAAAGGAAGAAAGGAATTTATAAAGGAGATGAATAATTGGACAAATAGTATCGGGGCGTATAGAACATATTTTGCTGATCCCTCCGGTCTTTCATCAGGAAATGTTTCAACTGCAAATGACCTTATGATTATTACAAAATGGATTATGAAAAATGATATTGATATTATAAATATTACTTCAAATAAAATTAAAAATTTGAGAACACACACTTGGACTAATCCGACACATTTTCTAAATTTGAGTATATATCTTGGTGGAAAAAATGGATATACAGTTCAAGCAAATAGAACTGGAGTTTCCATTTTTCAAATTGGAAAATCCAAGAAAGTTTTTGTGGTAGTTCTTTTGGGAAGCTCAAGTCGAGATATTGATACTCTTGACTTGCTAGATGAGGCCGTGCTGTAGTAGTATTGAAATATGATTAAGAAAAGTGCAAGTAAAGCCAAACAAAATTTCTGGCAAAAGCTCAAAAAACCTATATTCGTTATAGCTCCAATGGCAAATGTCACTGATGTGGCTTTTCGCGCTATGTTTGCAAAATATGGTAAACCAGATGTAATGTGGACGGAATTTGTTTCAGCAGATGGATTATGTTCTGCAGGGCGCAAAATGCTTTTACATGATTTAAAGTTTTCTAAAAAAGAAAAACCAATTGTTGCTCAACTTTTTTCAGCTAATCCTATAAAAATGCGTGAAGCATGTTCTATCGTTTCCAAACTTGGATTTGATGGTATTGATATAAATATGGGATGCCCTGATAGATCTGTGGAAAAACAAGGAGCTGGAGCAAGTATGATGAAGAATCCTGCGCTTGCGAAAGAAGTATTAGAAGCTGCACGAATAGGCGCGCCGTCTTTGCCTATAAGTATAAAAACAAGAATTGGTTATAATAAAGTTGATTTAGAATGGATAGAATTTTTACTTGAACAAAAACTACCAGCGCTAACAGTACACTTGCGAACTAGAAAGGAAATGTCAGATGTACCGGCGCATTGGGATTTGATGAAAAAAATTGTAGAAATTAGAGATCGCATTTCACCCGATACTATTTTGATTGGAAATGGCGATGTGATGAGTTTAATGGATGCAAAAATAAAGGTAAAAGAAAGTGGTTGTGATGGTGCAATGATCGGAAGAGGAATATTTGGTAATCCTTGGTTTTTTAAAGGTAAAATGCCAATGGATTTTACTCCAGCACAACGTTTAAAAGTTATGCTCGAACATGCTAAAGCTTTTGAAAAATATTTAGGAAGTGTAAAGAATTTTGCAAATATGAAAAAGCATTTTAAAGCATATGTATCAGGTTGGGACGGTGCAAAGGAATTACGTGTAAAATTAATGGAAAGCGATGAATTGAAGGAAGTGGAGGGGATTATAAAAGATTCGTCAAAAATGTTACAATACCCTCATGTCAAAAAAATCAACGGAAAATAATGGCAATTCCTCAGTTTTGTATCGCAAACATCGTCCATATGATTGGTCGGATGTTATCGGACAGGATCATATAGTTAGTGTTTTAGAAAATTCCTTAAAATTGAAGAGAATCGCTCATGCGTATCTTTTTTCTGGTAGTCGTGGAACAGGTAAGACTTCTATCGCGCGCATTTTTGCTAGAGCTCTCGAAGTTAGTGACAATGATGTTTATGAAATAGATGCTGCTTCAAATCGTGGTATAGATGATATTCGTGAAATTCGTGATGGAGTAAATGTTTTACCTTTTGAATCAATATACAAAGTTTATATTATAGATGAAGTGCATATGCTTACAAAGGAGGCGTTCAATGCTTTATTGAAAACTCTCGAAGAACCACCTGCTCACGCTATTTTTATACTTGCTACTACAGAAACTGAAAAGATTCCTGAAACTGTAGTTTCTCGTTGCCAAGTCTTTGCTTTCAAGAAACCCACTAGAGACATTTTAAAAACCCTTGTAGTAAAAGTAGCTAAGAAAGAAGGATATTCTTTAGAAGCAGGTACTTCCGAACTTATCGCATTACTTGGTGATGGTTCCTTCAGAGATACTCTTGGAATTTTGCAAAAAGTTATGAGTAATACCGAAGATAAAAAAATCAGTATTAAGGAAATAGAAATGATTACAGGAGCCCCAAAGGGAAGTCTGGTAAATGATTTTATTGTCGCACTTGCTCATGGAGAAAAAGAAAAAGCTCTTTCAGTTATATCACAAGCACGTGAAGATAATATTTCAATGAAAACTTTTATTTCACTTGTATTAGAGAAAGTTCGACTTGTTTTGCTTTTAAAAAATGCTCCAGCTTTAGCAAAGACACTTAAGGAGCAGGTTTCAGAGGATGATTGGAAAATATTAGATATTTTGGCTACAGAAAAAATAGAGGGAAAAAATGGAATAGACTCGAAACTCCTATTAGAACTATTGAATGCATATGATATGACAGGAAAAGCATATATAGAAAGTCTGCCGTTGGAGATGGTGGTTGTGGAGGTTGTAAAATAAAGAAATATACAGATAGTATATGTTTGATAATGTCTAAACACGATTTAAAGCAAAAAGCTATAAATTTTCGTAGGCAAGGAAAAACTTACTCTGAAATTTTGAAGGAAATTCCTGTTGCGAAATCAACCTTATCTCTTTGGCTTAGAGATGTTGGTTTGAGTATTGCTCAAAAACAGAATATAACTGAAAAAAGGCAACAAGCACAGAAACGTGGTGCAGATGCGCAGAGGAATAAAAGAATAAAGAAGCAAACGAATATCATTGAAACTGCACAAGCGGAAATTGGCAAGATGTCTTTGAGAGAGTTGTGGTTGGTGGGGATTGCATTGTATTGGGCAGAGGGGTCGAAGGAGAAGGAATATAGAACATCTTCTAAAACAAGTTTTTCAAATTCTGATCCAAAAATGATTTTAATATTTTTAATATGGTTAAAAAGGTGTTTAAAGGTTTTTGATGAAGATATTAGTTTTGATTTATATATACATGAGTCTCATAAAGATAATGTCACTAACGTTATAAAGAAATGGGCAAGTATTTTAAATCAACCACTTTCAGCTTTTAAGCATACATATTTTAAAAAAAATAAAATTAGGACAAGAAGAAAGAATACTGGTGACTTGTATATTGGTCTTTTACGGGTTAATATAAGAGCTAGCACCGATTTGAACCGCAAGATTGCTGGCTGGATTGGTGGTATTGCAAAATATTGGGGGATCGTCTAATGGTAGGACAACGGATTTTGGATCCGTTTATCTAGGTCCGACTCCTAGTCCCCCAGCCAACAAGAGTGGATCAAATATGATAAGGTATTTGAGAACTCTAGATGCATAATAAAATGTCAAAAAAACACTTCATTTGTTATTAATTCGTGGGGACCGATTGAAGATTTATCTTTTCTATCATCTCTTGTTTCTTTTTAAAAGTAGTAAAGTATAATAAATTAATGATTAAATTACCCAATGTAACTCTTCTGGGGATAGACTGTGTAAATGTAGAAAGACTTCAAACTGCGATGGATGTATGTCAGAAAGATATACAGTTTGGTGCGGTGAAATTACTGACCTCATTGCCCACTGATGACAAGTATTTGATAAAGATAGAACATATAGGTGATATTAGTGAATACTCAAGATTTTGTGCAGAAGAACTTGTGAAGTATGTAGATACAGATTATGTATTAATTGTTCAATATGATGGTTTTATTCTGAACCCTCAAAGTTGGAGTAATGATTTTTTGAAATATGATTATGTAGGTGCTCCGTGGCTTGTTGCTGATTGGTCATTAAAGAATTACAATTTCCCATCAAACTTACTTGGAAAAAGAGTTGTAGGTAATGGAGGTTTTTCATTAAGAAGTAAAAAATTCCTAGAAGTTTCAGCTAAGTTAATGCGTGAAGGAAAAATTCCTAAAATTCATCTAGAAGATGTATCACTTTGTATATGGCATAAAGATCTATTGGATTCTGAAGGTATTACAATAGCACCAGTCGAATTGGCACAAAGATTTAGTATAGAGGGAGATGATGACAAATATGAAAAGCAATTTGGTTTTCACGGATTTTATTGGACTGATATCGATAAATGGGTGAGTGAGCATTCTGAATATACTTTAATAGTTGATTTATATCGTTCTATAAAAAGGTCAAGGTTAATATGATCTTAATTTAGACGAGTAAATATAATTAATAAGATACAGTAATAAAATGCTATAATATCTTGATGAAAATTGAATTTAACAAAGTTACAAAATTATCTCAAATAGTAGCCATTATTCTTTTTGTTTCTGTTTTCTGTCTCGGTCTTTATTTGGGCAAATTAATTAGCTCAAATTCTATATTGGGTAGTGAAATAAGTAATGTAAATTTTAATTGCGAAAACAATAAATTAATTCATGCTATTTTTTATAATAACTTTGTTTATATTGATTTAAGCAATGGTCCTAAGGTTTTTCTACCACACACGATTTCTGCTTCTGGTGCTCGATATGCAAATAATGATGAATCTTTAGTCTTTTGGAATAAAGGAAATACTGCTTTTGTCACAGAAGGGAATACAAACATAAACACATACAATAATTGTATTGTTAATAATTAGTTTTTTGTTTTTTTACTTTTACAAAATTCTCCCCATTCATGTAGAAAATCTGAACTACTCCAATCTTTTTTATGGCCTACGCCTGATATGATTTTTATATTGTGTTTCTTACATATATTCCATTCTGGAATACTTTTTTCATCTATTCTATCTCCACCTTTTGTAAATATATGTGGTTTAATTTTTTCTAAAGCTACACATACGGTCTGATCATTCTCTATTTCAAATGGTATTACATAATCAACTCCTTTTACATATGAAATTATATGACACCGTGTTTTCAAGTCCATAAATGGTTTTCCTTTTTTATTTGTTAAAAAATTGTCACCATTAACTATTACAACAACAATGTCTCCAAACTTTTTAGATTCATGAATACATGATACATGCCCTGGATGTACTGGATCATAACCCCCTGAAGTACATACTATTTTCCCTAGTTTTGACTTTATTTTATCGAATTCCTTAAATGTGATTATTTTTGCAGGTGTCATGTTTTTGTTGCTATGAATTATAGCTAATTTGCAAGTTATTACAAATATTCTGTATCTGGTATAATACTATACATGTCGCCACAAGCGAAAAATTACACTGCACATGTTTTAGTATCTTTAATTTTACTGAGTATGCTTGTTATTATCTTGTTTTTAACCAAAGGATTTATTCAAGACTTTTTTGTAAACCCACCTAGCTACTTTATTGAAAATTCTTCTATTGAAGAGGTATATTCAAAATTTATTTTTATATTTATTATAATAGTTATTGTATTAATTACCTTCATTTTTTATCTACTATTAACTTTTAATTCTAGATATGAATTAAATGTTTGGAACGAAATAAAAAGTTTGGCAGTTTCAAAACAACAATTTAAAATGCTTTATGATAGTGCACCTATACCGTATTTAATATTAGATAAAGATGGAAATATCAATAATCCAAATAAAGCCGCATTGCGTTTTTTTGGAGCATATCCAGAGGAAATTGAAGGCAAAAACTTTTTTTCATATATCGCCGGCGAATATGCTGATAAAGCTGAGTCATTTTTTCAAAATTATAAATCAAGATTAGACATAAATAGAAAGGAAGTTCAAATGATATCAAAAAATGGAAACATAAAATCAGTTATGATTTCAATATTTGATTTGCACGGGCCAGGAAGTATTGAAGCTCAAGGACTAGCTATAATTATTGATATAACCGAACAAAAAATTATTGAAAAAGCGAAAACGGAATTTTTGTCTTTAGCATCACATCAATTAAAAACACCCTTAGCTACAACTAGATGGTATTCAGAAATGTTAATGACAGAGGGCACAGGACAACTTACAAATGAGCAAAAGGAATATATAAAAGTATTACATATAGCAAATCAAAACATGATTGAATTAGTTGATGTGCTATTGAACATTTCAAGAATTGAAATGGGTTCAATGTCTGCGGATAGTGTAGTAACAAATGTAAAAGAATTGTCTGATAGTGTTGTAAATGAATTGGCTTTGCAGATTTCAAATAAAAAGTTAAATATAAAATTAGAATACAATAATCTTTTTGAGAATGTAAAAAGTGATCCTAAGCTTTTGAGAATTATTATTCAAAATTTGGTTTCAAATTCTGTAAAATATACTCCAGAAGGCGGTATTATATCTATTACTTTCAAAGAAGATAGTAAAGAAAGAATGATTATCGTGGCTGATAATGGCGTTGGAATACCAAAAGATCAACAAGAACACATTTTTTCAAAGATGTTTAGAGCAGACAATGTTAAGAGTTTGAGTAATAGTCAAGGTACCGGTTTAGGCTTATATTTGGTAAAATCAATAGCAGTATCATTGGGTGGAGATATCCACTTCTCGTCAGAAGAAAATAAAGGAAGTGTGTTTACAATAACATTTTAGCAAAATTATTAATAATAAATTTATGGAATCAACAAATAATAAAATAAAAATCTTGGTTGTCGATGATGACTCAAATCTAAATAATGTATTGGTTGATAAATTAAACATATCAGGTTTTGAAGCAGAGGGAGTCTTGGATGGAGAAATAGGTTTAAAAAGAGCTTTAGAATTTCACCCTGATGTGATTTTGCTTGATTTGGTTATGCCAAAGATTGATGGTTTTGAAGTATTGAAAAGATTAAGAGAAGATTCTTGGGGCAAAGGAGCAAAAGTTATTATGCTTACCTTGATAGATAGAATGGATTCTATAGCCCAAGCAGTAGACAAAAATGTCGCGGGATATCTTGTAAAGACAAATTTTAGTTTAGACGAGATTGTTGAGGAAGTAAAAAAAATAATAAAATTTCCTAAATCTTAAATAAAATTATATTAAACATTAATTACCAATACAAACTAACGAAATATTAATTTAGTCAATACTATCAAATTATCTATTTTCTTGTATTATGTAGATATTATGCGTCAATCACTATTATTTACAAAAACACGTAAAGATGCGCCAAAGGATGAAATTGCTAAAAACGCGCAATTACTCATCAGAGCAGGTTTTGTTCACAAGGAAATAGCTGGTGTCTATTCATTTTTGCCTTTAGGACTTAGGGTAATGAATAAAATCGTTGGAATTATCAGAGAAGAGATGAATTCTATTGGAGGTCAGGAACTATCTCTCACAGCATTGCAAGACAAAAAAATCTGGGAAACTTCAGGAAGATGGGATGATTCTGTTGTAGATGTTTGGTTTAAAACAAAATTAAAGAATAATAGTGAATTGGGTTTGGCTTTTACTCATGAGGAACCTCTAACAAATTTAGTTTCAGAATATGTAAGATCTTTTAGAGATTTACCTGTTTATGTATATCAATTCCAAACAAAGTTCCGCAATGAAACTAGAGCAAAAAGTGGCATAATGCGCACAAGAGAATTCCTTATGAAAGATTTATATTCATTTTCAAAAAATGAAAATGAGCATATTATTTTTTACGAAAAAGCAAAAAATGCTTATGTCAATATTTTTAACAAAGTTGGTCTTGGAGATAAAACTTACATAACTTTTGCTTCAGGAGGATCATTTTCAAAATACTCACATGAATTCCAAACCATTACTGATGCTGGTGAAGATAATATATTTGTTTGTAAAGATAAAAACATTGCCATAAATAAAGAAGTATTAAATGAAGAAGTTCTAAATGATTTAGGATTGAAAAAAGAAGATCTTATTGAGAAAAAGTCAGTTGAGGTAGGAAACATATTTTCATTGGGAACAAAATTTTCTGATGCATTCGAATTAAATTATTCAGATGAATCAGGAACAAAAAAACCTGTAATTATGGGAAGTTATGGTATTGGCCCAGCTAGAATTATGGGTACTGTTGCAGAAGTGCTTTCTGATGAAAAAGGCTTAGTGTGGCCAGATTCTATAGCTCCATTTTCTATTCACCTTCTTCTTTTAGGAGATGGTAATGCAAAAGTTGAATGTGATAATATTTATGAAAAATTATTAAAATCAAATATCGATGTTTTGTATGATGATAGGGATATGCGTGCGGGGGAGAAATTTGCAGACAGTGATTTGATTGGTATACCAATGAGAGTTGTTGTTAGTGAAAAAACTTTACAAAGTAAGTCTGTGGAAATTAAATACAGAAATTCAGATAAGGTTGAGATTATGGAAATATCTGAATTCCAGAAAAAATTTCTGAAATAACAAAATGAAAGAATTAAAAGAAAGAATATACAGATATTTATCGAATGATATCGGAATTGATCTTGGAACTGCCAATACCATAGTTTATTTACGTGGTCATGGGATAGTAGTAAACGAGCCATCTGTTGTCGCGGTAAATCAGAAAACAGGTAGAGTTGTTGCTGTGGGCTCTGAAGCCAAAAACATGTTAGGAAGGACTCCAGCTCATATCACCGCTATTAGACCACTTGTTGATGGTGTTATTTCTGATTTCGAAGTAACTGAAGAAATGATTGTTTATCTTGTTAAGAAAGCAGAAAAATATTCAAAAAAAATGCTAGGCCCTCGCGTCGTAGTTGGTGTACCTTCTGGTGTAACTAATGTCGAAATCAGAGCCGTTAGAGATGCTACAAAGAATGCAGGGGCCAGAGAAGTATATATAGTAGAAGAACCAATGGCAGGTGCTATAGGTATTAGACTTCCCATAAACGAGCCTGTGGGAAGCATGATTATAGATATTGGAGGTGGAACAACTGATATTGCTATTATTTCTCTTGGCGGAATTGTAAGATCAAAAAATATTAAAATTGCAGGTGATAAATTGAATAGTGACATAATGTCATATATTAGAAATGAATTTAAGATTTTGATAGGTGAAAAAACTGCTGAGTTTATCAAGGTTACAGTCGGAGCAGTTATACCTGGAGATGCTTTGGAAACTACAATACGTGGCAGAGATTTGATAACAGGTTTACCTAGAGAAGTTGTTATAACTGATTCTGATATAAGAGAAGCAATGTCTTCATCTATTGATACTTTGGTAGAATCAACAAAAGAGGTTTTGGAAATAACACCGCCAGAAATATTGGCGGATGTTATGCATCGTGGAATATATTTAGTGGGTGGTGGAGCATTAATAAAAGGTCTTGATGTTTTATTGGCATCGGTAATCAAAATTCCAGTGTATATAGCAGAAGATCCACTTACTGCCATAGCACGAGGTACTGGAATAATCTTAGAGGAATTAGACAAATATTCTGGAGTGTTAATACAAAATGAAGATGAATTACGAGCTCAAAAGTAGTATTCGAAGAAATAAAATAAGTTTACCGGTAAAAATAATAGCAATTATCGTTATATTATTGGCTATTTTTCGTATATTTTTTCCTAATTTAATTTCTGATATTATCACATCAATCATTCATCCTTTTTGGAATATAAATAAAGAGCAAATTCAAAATACAAATCAGCTTTCTGATAATGCAAAAGATATTGTAATAGAAGAATTAACAAAAGAAAATTATTCTTTAAAAGAAATAATGGGAAGAAGTATTTCTAAAAAAGTTTTAATAGCTTATATTCTAAAAAAACCACCTTTTACAGCATACGATTCTTTTATTATTGATGTTGGATCAAAAAATAATATTTCAAAAGGAGATAAGGTTTATGTTTCTGGAAATATTTTAATAGGCGAGATATATAGTGTGATGTCTGATATATCAAAGGTAAAACTTTATTCTTCTTATGGCGAAAAATATGAAATTCTAATTGGAGATAAAAATATTCAAGCAACAGCTATAGGACGAGGCGGTGGATCTTTTGAAACGGTTATACCTCGTGATATTAAAGTAAATGAAGGAGATAATATAAATATTCCAGATATTTCAAATACTGTTTTCGGAACAGTTGGCAAAATAACAACTGATCCAGCGAGAGCATTTTCTACAATAATTTTTTCTCAACCAATAAACATTTACGAACAAAAATGGGTTCAAATATATGAAAAGGCAAAATCAAATTAGAATACTATTTTCAATAATAATGCTATGCTCCATCATTTGGTTTTATTGGTGGTTTACCTGGTTATTGGCCGTAGTATTGTTATTTTTCTTTCCATTTTACTTTGAGATTATTTTATGGGGAATAATATACGATGCTTTGTATGGGCTAGAATTGAATGGTTTCTGGAATATTGATTATATTTTTACTATAATCTGTATTGTATTATTTCTAATTTCAATCATAATTAGAAAGCGATTTATTATTTATGAATCATAGAATAAAAAAAAGACACGATATAGCACCAGATGAAATATTTATTGATTCCCACAATCTTCCAGAATTCGATACTCAACAATTTGAGGGAAGAATAGATAAACCGATATCAAAATCAAATTTATTTGGTATATTATTTTTTTTCATTTTAATTATTTTGGCTTTTGGTGTTAAAATTTGGTATTTACAGATCAAAGATGGAAATATTTATAATAATAGAAGTGAAAATAATAGACTTCGAAATACACCGATTTTTGCTGCACGTGGCGTAATATATGATAGAAAAAATGTTGAATTAGCTTGGAATGCTCCTAGTGATAATCCTGATATTGCATTAAGAAAGTATAAAGGTGATGATGGATTGGCTCACGTCATTGGATATGTAAAATATCCATCAAAAGATAAAGCAGGGTTCTATTATCAAGAAGATTTCATGGGTTTAGATGGTGTTGAAAAATATTTTAATTCTGAACTTCAAGGTATTAATGGTATTAATCTTATAGAAGTAGATGCTGTGGGAAAAATTCAATCACAAAATATTACACAACCACCAAAGGAAGGGAAAAGTATTGTATTGTCTATTGATTCAAAATTACAAACCGAGATGTATAATGCGATAAAAGATGTTGCGGACAGAGTAGGTTTTTCTGGTGGAGCTGGAATAATAATGGATTCAACAAGTGGTGAAGTTGTGGCTATGACTAGTTATCCTGAATATGATTCAGAAATAATGTCTTCTAAAACAGATACTGCAAAAGTTAAATCATTTTTAAATAATAAAAATAAACCATTTCTAGATAGAGTAATTGACGGTCTTTATACTCCAGGTTCTATTATAAAGCCGTATATGGCACTTGCCGCATTAAATGAAGGAGTAATAGATTCAATGACACAAATCTTAAGTACTGGTTCTATTTCTATTCAAAATCAATATTATCCGACACTACAAACTATTTTCAAGGATTGGAAAGCTCATGGCTGGGTAGATATGAGACATGCAATATCAGTATCTTCTGATGTATATTTTTATGAAATAGGAGGTGGTTATAAAGACAGAAAAGGTTTAGGTATTGCTAGAATTGAAAAATACATGAAATTATTTGGTTTTGGAGAAAAAGTTGAAAATTCTTTTTTTACGGGATTAAATGGTGTCATACCAAGTCCAGAATGGAAAAAAGAAAATTTTAATGGAGAGGCTTGGAGTCTTGGAAATACATATCACACATCAATCGGACAATATGGTTTTCAAACTTCACCATTACAAATAGTTCGAGCAATGGCCTCAATTGTAAATAATGGTGTAGTTCGTGATCCTAGTATTATAAAAGGTGAAAATGGAAAAGTTATAAAAACTGTTGAAATTCCAGAAAAATATTTTACAGTAATAAAAGAAGGAATGCGTTTGGGTGTATTAGAAGGTACAGGTAAATCATTGAATGTGCCTTATGTTGAAATCGCGGCAAAGTCAGGAACTGCCGAGCTTGGTGTTGAAAAGGCAAGTGTAAATTCATGGATGACAGGTTATTTCCCATATAAAAATCCACATTATGTATTTGCCATTCTACTCGAAAAGGGCTCTGTTCATAACTTAATAGGCGCAGGATATGCTATGAGACAAATTATAGATTGGATGAATATAAACACGCCAGAGTATTTCAAATAATAGTACACATATTTTTTCTTTACTATTTGGCTAATTTAGGATATTATATAGGTCTTATAATAACATTTATCAAAAGTATGAGTGAATCACAACAATATCTTACAAGTGAGAAATTACAAGAGTTTAGAAAGGAATTAAACATACTAAAAACTGAAAAGAGAAAGCAAATTGCAGAGAATCTCGAATATGCCAAAAAATTGGGAGATCTTTCTGAAAACGCTGAGTATAATGAAGCTAGACAAGCACAAGCTGAGATAGAAGGTCGTATTAATCATTTGGAAAATTTACTAAAGAACGCTGTTATTGTTGATGAACAAAGTGGGGATAGGGTTACTATTGGTACAACAGTAAAATTAAAAAAGGAAGGAGAAAATGAAAACAAAATTTTCAAAATAGTTGGTTCAGAAGAGGCTGATTCTACGGTTGGTAAAATCTCAAATCTCTCTCCATTAGGTTCAGCATTATTAGGAAAGAAAAAAGGTGAGACTTTTAGTTTTTCTACACCAAAAGGCAAAGCAAATTATACTTTAATTTCTATCGAGTAATAAAAATCATGGCTTCTTTAGACGAAATAAAATCTACAAGAATTGCAAAACTTGAAATATTAAAAAATGCAGGAATGAATCCTTATCCAAGTAAGGTCCCTAGGTCATTTTGTCTTGCAGATGCAAAAAAGGATTTTATTGAAAATGAAAAAAGTAATAAAGAGTTTTCTCTAGTTGGAAGAATAATGGCAATAAGGGGTCAAGGAGCCATACTTTTTATTGTTTTATACGATGGAAAAGGCAAATTTCAAGCAGTGTTCAAAAAAGATGAAATTGATGAAAAATCTTTTCAGCTTTTTGTAGATGCTGTTGATATCGGTGATTTTATTTCAGTTACTGGAAAGTTTTTTTCAACACAGCGCGGTGAGCAAAGTTTATTGGTAAAGTCATGGGTAATAGCTACAAAATCTCTATTACCATTACCAGAAAAATGGCATGGAATAAAAGACGATGATGAAAGATATAGAAAGCGTTATTTGGACATTCTCATGAATGAGGAGCTCAGAGAACTTTTTGTTAAAAAGGCAAAATTTTGGGAATCCACTAGAAATTTCCTTATAGAAAAAGGCTTTATGGAAGTTGAAACTCCTGTATTTGAAGTTACTACCGGTGGCGCAGAGGCAACACCTTTTAAAACTCATCATAATGATTATGATTTAGATGTTTATTTAAGAATATCTGTGGGAGAATTATGGCAAAAAAGACTTATGGCTGCAGGTTTTCCAAAAACTTTTGAAATAGGAAGAGTTTTTAGAAATGAAGGAACTAGTCCAGAACATGCACAAGAATTTACAAATATGGAATTCTATTGGTCATTTGCTGATTACAATGATGGTATGGATTTAGTTAAGGAAATGTATAAAAGAATATCAGAGGAGGTTTTTGGAACAACAAAGTTTACTACACGCGGACATACTTTTGATTTAAATGATGAATGGATAAAAATTGATTATTCAGAAGAAATAAAAAGACAAACAAATGTAGATATTTCTACCGCTTCAGAATCTGAAATGATAAATAAATTAAAAGAATTAAAGGTTTCATATGAAGGTGAAAATAAAGAAAGATTAACTGATACTCTTTGGAAATATTGCAGAAAAAATATTTCAGGTCCAGCTTTCCTTGTAAATCATCCATTATTAGTTTCTCCATTGGCAAAAAGTGTTATTGATAGTAATGGAAAATCATCAGGAACTGCACAAATGTTCCAGCCAATACTCGCTGGAAGTGAATTGGGTAGAGGGTATTCAGAATTAAACGATCCCATTGATCAACAAAAGCGTTTTGAGAATCAACAAAAGCTCATTGATGCTGGTGATACAGAAGCTATGATGGCGGATTACGAATTTGTTGAAATGCTAGAGCATGGAATGCCTCCTACATGTGGTTTCGGTTTTGGTGAAAGATTCTTTGCATTTTTGGCTGATAAACCATTAAGAGAATTACAAATGTTCCCACTTATGAGACCAAAAAAATAAAATATTATAAATAAATAAAAATTATAAAATGAAAACAACAGGACTTTCAGGAAATGAAATATATTGTTTAGATAAAATAGGATATAAAGCAGGAGATATTTTGGTTGGAAACAGTGTACACGCTTTAGGGGTCGGTAGAAGTATCGGTTCAGCATTTAGAGCTATTGCAGGTGGAGAAGTAACTCAATTTACTGATCTTATTTCAGAAGGAAGAGCATCAGCTTTAGACAGAATGGAGAAAGAAGCTTTAGATAGAGGTGCTATAGGTATTACAGGAGTTTCAAGCGAAATAGTATTTCACGGACAAAATATAGAGTTTTTGTCAGTGGGATCATCATTACATACAAAAGATTATACTAGCGGAAAAGAAAATTTAAAGTTTAGTACATCAAATGACGGACAAGATATGTATGCTCAAGTTGATGCTGGTTATGATCCAGTAAAATTTGTTTTTGGAAATGTTGCATATTCTATAGGTATTACTGGAGGAATTATCGGAGCTTTCAAAACTTTGGGTCGTGGTGAAATAAGAGAATTTTCTGATATTTTTAACAAGACTAGACATCTTGCTTTGGAGAGAATTACAAATGAAGCAAAAAAACACGGAGCAAATTCTGTTGTTGGTATTGAAACAACTATTCTTCCATTAATGGGAACAGGATTGCAGGAAATGCTTATGTTGGGTACCGCATCAATAAATCCTAATCTTCCAAAAGATTCAGTTGTTACAAGTGATTTAACGACTCAAGAAATGTGGAATTTAAATAAAATGGGTTATGCACCATTAAAAATGTTAATAGGCACTTCAGTATACTCACTTGGATTTATTGGTGGTATTACTTCCGCATTCAAATCATTTGTTAAGGGTGAAATTACTGAACTTTCAAGTCTGATATATGAAGCTAGAGAAAATGCTTTATCAATAATAAATAAAGAGGCAGAATCTATCGGTGCGGATGAAGTGGTGGGCGTTAAAACCTACGTTTACCAACTTGGAAGTGGAGTTATAGAATTTCTTGCTATAGGTACAGCCGTAAAGAAAGTTTCTGGACTCACAAGCAAAAGTACAGAACTTATACCTCAAGCATTTACTCAAGATTGGGATACTTTTGTTAATACAGCAGAGTTCAGTTTTGGTTTGGACTTGAATAAGGGATTATAGTATTAAATAAATTTTATAAAAAATTCAAAAAACATCTAACAAAGATGTTTTTTGTTGTTAAAAGTGGATAACTTTGTTTGCAAAGATATATCTAGTGGGATAAAATGGTATGCAAGTGGGAAGGAGTAGGAAAATTGATTTATGTTATCGACACCATAAAAATATTTTTCAAATCAAACCCGCTTACATATATGTTAATTGGAGAACATCTACACACGATAGATGACAAAAGTAGAGTTTCTATACCTTCGAAATTTCGTAAGGAAATAGGCGACACTGTTGTCATAGCTCCCGGAATAGACAGCTGTCTTTTCATTTTTACTTTGAAAGGATGGAAAGAATTTGCCGAGAGATTGTCGCGTCCAGATTCTTCTTCTGTTTTGCAAGCTGATAATAGAAATTTCAATCGTATAATTTTCGGTAGGGCAACCGAAGTTGAGGTAGATTCGATTGGAAGAGTTCTTATACCTGTTCATTTATGTGAACATGCAGGTATAAAATCAAAAGTTGCTATTATCGGTGTATTAAACAGAATTGAAATATGGGATGAAAAAGTGTGGTCTACATATCGAACTAACGTAGAAAAGAGAACTGATGCGCTAGCAGAAAAACTCGGATCAGTTGGTATTCTCTAACGATAGAAAAAATATGATACACAAAACTGTTCTACTAAAGGAATCAATTGACAATTTAAATATTCTCAAAGGAGAAATATACCTTGATGGCACATTAGGAAGCGCAGGTCATGCTGAATATGCACTTAAGGTGACAGATGGTGATTTGAAAGTTATAGGACTAGATAGAGATACTGAGGCTTTAGAAAGATCAAAATCTAGACTAGGTGAATCATCAAATATTATTCTTAGAGAATCGAATTATTGTGAATTAGACAAGGTTTTAGATAGTTTGAAAATTGAAAAGGTTAATAGAATAATGCTTGATCTTGGCTTGTCCTCTGATCAATTTGAAACATCAAAGAGAGGTTTTACTTTTAAAAATGATGAGCCATTATTAATGACTTTTAAAAAGAATCCAATTGAAGGAGATTTAACAGCTTATGAAATAGTAAATACCTGGCAAGAGGAAAGTATTGCAGATGTGATATATGGATATGGCGAAGAAAAATATTCAAGAAGTATTGCTAGGGGCATAGTCAATTATAGAAAAAAGAAATTAATTGAAACAACAGGTGAGTTGGTGGAAATAATTTCCCAATCAGTACCAGCTTTTTATAGAAGAGGAAGAATTCATCCATCTACAAGAACATTTCAAGCATTGAGAATAGCTGTAAATGATGAATTAAATGCATTAAAGAGGGGATTAGCTATAGGATTTGAAAGATTAGAAAAAAATGGAAGAATTGCCGTAATTTCATTTCATAGTTTAGAAGATAGAATAGTAAAAATTTTTAATAAAGAAAAAGCTGAAAGTAGTGAAGCAAAAATAATTACAAAGAGACCGATAACACCGACGCAAGAAGAAATTTTAAATAATCCAAGATCAAGAAGTGCAAAATTAAGAATATTAGAGAAAACAATATAATTATGACACAAGCAATAACAGAAAATATAAATTCAATGTTAAAATATAGAGGAAGAATATTCTACACTCTACTATTTGGTATTATTTTTTTAGCAATTGCTTATATTGTATTGGTAAGATCAGCAATAGGTAATGTTGTTGAAAGAGAGAAAGTTATAAAGGAAATTAGAGAAAAATCAACAACAGTAAGTGAATTAGAGTCAAACTATTTTTCAATGAAATCAAAAATAAATATAGAACTTGCGCATTCAAAGGGTTTTCAGGACTCAGAAGTAAGTTCATTTATATCAAAAAAGCCTGTAACTGCTTTTGTTTCATATAATGGATTATAATTTTTCTAAAAGGATAAGACAAATTTTAGGTTTATTTTTATTATTTGCATTAGTAATTATATGCAAATTATTTTGGGTTCAAATCATACGAAATGATTTATATTCACAAAAATCAGAAAATCAGTATTCAAATTCTGTTTCAAATATATTTGATCGAGGTTCTATATTTTTCGAATCAAAAGATGGCGTAAAGATTGGAGCAGCTACAGTAAAAGAAGGATATATTCTAGCTATTAGTCCAAAAATTTTAAAAAATGCAAATAGTGTATTTGACACACTTTCTGAATACATCAAAATAGACAAAGAAACATTTATTGAAAAAGCCAATAAAACAGATGATCCTTACGAAGAAATACAGAAAAAGGTAGAAAAAAGTGTTGGTGAATCAATTTTAAATTTAAAAATACCAGGCGTAATTTTATCAAAAGACACTTGGAGAACTTATCCAGGAGACTATACCGCAGCACAATCAATAGGTTTGATAGGTTATGATGATAAGAATAATGTTGCTGGAAGATATGGACTTGAAAGATATTATGAAAGTACTTTATCAAGAAATAGTCAAGGAATTAAAACAAATATATTTGCTGAAATATTTTCTGAAATTAAAAATACGGTTTTTTCAGATACGAAAAATGAGGGTGATGTAGTAATTTCTATTGAGCCAACTGTGCAAAACTATTTGGAAAAAACAATTGAGGAAATTCAAACTAAATGGAAATCAGATTCTGTTGGAGCAATAATTATGGATCCAAATACAGGTTCTATATATGCATTAGCAAGTAGGCCGACTTTTAATCCGAATAATCTTAAGGATATTAAAGATCCAAAAGTATTTTCAAATCCGCTAATTGAGGATGTTAGAGAAATGGGTTCAATTATAAAACCATTAACAATGGCTACAGGAATTGACTCCGGTGCTATTAAAAGTGATAGTACATATAATGACACCGGCTCAATGGAATTAAATGGAAAGAAAATATCAAATTTTGATAAAAAAGCTAGAGGTGTTATTTCAATGCCGGAAGTTTTAATGCAATCTCTAAACATTGGCGCAGCCACTATCGCTTTAAAAGTGGGTCATGATAATTTCACAAAATATTTTAAAAGTCTTGGTCTTGGAGAATTAACAGGAATTGATCAACCAAATGAGCAAAAGGGTATTACAAAAAATCTTGAAAGTACGAGAGATGTTGAAATTGCTACAGCATCATATGGTCAAGGTATTGCTCTTACTCCCATTGAAACAGTTAGAGCGCTTTCTACACTTGCGAATGGTGGCATGCTAATTGTGCCTCATATTGCCAAAAAAATTGAATATGTTGATGGCTCATCTAAAACAATCGAAAACAGTAGTATTAGAATTTTTAAAAAAGAAACCACAGATGATGTGACACGTATTTTGGTAAAATTAGTGGATACAGCATTAAAAAAGGGAAAAGTAAAAATGGATCACTATAGCATAGCAGCAAAGACCGGAACCGCCCAGATTGCCAATCCGGCCAGTAAAGGATATTATGATGATAGGTATTTGCATTCATTTTTTGGTTATTTCCCAGCTTATAATCCACGTTTTATTGTTTTTATTTATCATGTATATCCTAAAAACGTTGAATATTCTTCTGAAACTCTAACCGATCCATTTATACAAATAACAAAATTTCTTATCAATTATTACGAATTACCACCAGATAGATAAATATGAAAAACTTTTTTAAAATTTTAATTACTAAAACTCTAATATTAGAATCAAAATTTGTATTAAAAAAATATAATCCAAGCATAATAACAGTAACTGGAAGTGTTGGAAAAACATCTACAAAAGATGCTATTTATACTGTATTGGCAAAAACCGATCATATTAGAAAAAGTGATAAAAGTTTCAATAGTGAAATAGGTATTCCTTTAACAATTTTGGGATGCAAAAATGGATGGAATGATCCTCTTGTTTGGTTAAAAAATGTTTTGTATGGAATAGAATTAATATTTTTTAAATCAGAATATCCTAAATGTTTGGTATTGGAAGTCGGCTCAGATCATCCTGGGGATATTAGGAAAATGACATCATGGCTCAAATCAGACATTGCTGTTATAACAAAGGTTAGTGAAATTCCAGCGCATGTTGAGTTTTTTAAATCACCTGAAGATGTTTTTGTTGAGAAATTTTCTTTAGTAAAATCTTTAAAAGAGACAGGAACTTTGATTATTTCAGCAGATGATAAAAGACTTATGGAAGGTGCGAAACAAGTTAAACAAAAAGTATTAACTTTTGGTATAAATAATTCAGCAAATTTTTATGCATCAGAAATAGAATCAAGCATAAAAAATGGAATTTCATTTAAATTAAATTATGAAAATAATTTATACCCAGTAAATATTAATGGCATTATGGGTAATCATTACGTATATCCCTTATTGGCCTCAATTGCTGTAGGTGTTGTTAAAAATATTTCAATAGATAAAATAGTTAATTCTTTTTCAAATCACATTTTTCCAAGAGGAAGAATGAATATTATTTCTGGTATAAATAACAGTACAATAATTGATGACACTTATAATTCATCACCAGACGCCTTACGTGAAGCGCTCATTACTCTTTCATCATCAATTACTAATGGAAAGAAAATTGCTGTGCTGGGAGATATGATGGAATTGGGAAAATATTCATCAGATGAGCATAAGAAGGCTGGTGAATTGGCTTCTAAATCTTGCGATATTTTGATAACAGTAGGACCAAGAGCAAAACAAATGAATGAAAATGCTATTCACTTTGATTCATCTGCTGAGGCTGGTGAGTATTTAAAAACAATTATAAACAATGAAGATATTGTACTTTTGAAGGGTTCACAATTTATGAGACTTGAAAGAGCTACAAAAGCGATTTTGGCTGAACCAGAAAAGGCAAGTGAGCTATTGGTAAGACAAGATACAACTTGGCTTGCTAAGAAGTAGTTTTTGTTTTATTGTATTAAGGAAGTTACGAATGGTTAACTTCAATATACACGGCCCTATCGTCTAATGGTTAGGACATCGCCTTCTCAAGGCGGTAATCCGGGTTCGACTCCCGGTAGGGTCACAGATTTTGAATGAGCGCAGCGAATGAAAAAGCTGTGACACTAAGCATGCAAACTGCTTTGCATGCGTCCGGGAGGAGAAGAGCTTTGCGATATTTATGAGGAACTTTGTTCCGAATAAATCGCAAAGGTGTACTGAAGCTGTAAGCTTCGACTCTAGGTCAGCGTCACCTAGTAAGAACAACTACCCACACACCCCAGCACAAATACCATTATTGTATTGTTATGTTATAATTTTAATATGGTAACTTTATACAATGTTATTTCTTCTGATGGATTTATCGCTAGACTTGATGGAAGTGAAGATTTTATTCCTGATGAAGTCTGGAATGATTTATTGGATATTTGTAAAAATTACGATACTGTTGTTGTAGGTAGAAAGACTTATGAGACTATATTGGCGTATCCGCAAGCCATGATTAAAAAATTTGAAGATTTGAAAATTCAAAAAATTGTAGTTACTAATGATAATAATTTCACAGCAAAACCAGGGTATATTATTACTCATTCTCCTAAGGAAGCTTTTTCAATAGGTCAAAATATTTTGCTTACAAGTGGCCCAACATTAAATAGTTCAGCATTAAGTGAGGGATTAATAGATAAAGTTATTTTAAATACTCTTCCTGATAAAATAAATGTTGGTATAAAAGTATTTAATAATGATCCAAAGCTTATACCATTATCTAGTATAGACAAGCCAAATAATCGTAAATTATGTTTTTATAGTATTTCAAAAATATAAATACAAATATGGGTTTTATGGGTGTTATTATTATTTTATATATGCTTGCTAATTGATTACGATACCCCACCCATTGCTATTTTTGTCTATATGTACTAGTATTTACATACGAGAAAATCGTCGAATTTCTTTAAAAAAATTATATAAAAATGACAGGAACAATCAAAACTCTTACAGAGAAAGGATTTGGATTCATTGCTCGCGAAGGTGAGACAAAGGATCTATTCTTTCACTCTAATGACCTTTCTGGCGTCACATTTGCTGAGCTTAAAGTTGGCGATTCAGTCAACTTCGAGATCGTAGATGGACAGAAGGGACCAAGTGCAAAAAATGTTACACGTGCATAATCGCATCTGAAATATTTTAAGAAAAGACTCCACTTTTGTGGGGTCTTTTCGATTAGTGTATAATATAGTATATGAAAAAGTCGTTAATAATAATTTTCGTTACATTTTTGGCATTAGGATTAGTATCGTATTTGAGATACGAAGTAAAGACTAAATTACTCCATAACACCAATTCAAATTCTTCAAAAAAAATAAATCAGCCTATTGCTATCAATCAAGACACTTTAGCTGATTATAAAAATATTACTTATACACTAGACGGCCAATCCGTAACTTTTGTAAATGGTTTGGCTGAAACTGAATTGGTCAAAGATTCAGGAATAAAAAATATATTCAAATATTACGGAAATGAAGTTAAACATGATTTCAATGGAGATGGACTTGAGGATATTGCTTTCATTATATCAAATGAAACCGGAGGAACCGGAACATTCTTTTTTCTGGTTGTCGCATTAAATACTCCAAATGGTTATTTTGGTTCAAATGGATATTTTATCGGAGATCGTATTATTCCACTTTATACAGAATTGGGTGAGGGGTATTCAATAATCGTAAATTATTTGGATAGAGGAGCTGATGAGCCTTTTTCTGCTGAACCTGCAATTAAAAAAAGCATAAAATTATTATTAAATACAAATTCAATGGAATTAAATGAAGTAATAAAAAATTAGCCAATATATCCATATTTCTGCTATATTATACTTATGAATGAAAAATTTTTAAAACCATATAATCCCACTGAAACAGAGGACAATATTTACAAAGAGTGGATTGATAGTGGCTATTTTAACCCAGATAATTTACCTGAGAGACATAAAACTCCATATTCTATAGTATTACCTCCACCAAATGTAACAGGAACACTTCACATGGGACATGCAGCAATGTTAGCCATTGAAGATATTTTAATAAGATATAAAAGACTTAGAGGCTACAAAACATTGTGGATACCTGGAACAGATCATGCGGCCATAGCTACACAGTCAAAAGTTGAAAAAGAAATAGAAAAAAAGGAAGGAAAAAGAAGACATGATATTGGTAGGGAAGAATTATTAAATCGTATAAATATTTTTGCACAACAAAGCCACGACACTATTGTAGGACAGGTCAAAAAAATGGGTGCATCTATTGATTGGTCTAGAGAAGCTTTTACATTAGACGAAAAAAGAACAAAAGCTGTTAGAACAGCATTCAAGATGATGTATGATCTTGGACTTATTTATCGTGGAAATAGAATTATTAATTGGGACCCTAAAGGCCAGACTACTATTTCAGATGATGAAATTGTATATACAGAAAGACCAACAAAAATTTATACTTTCAAATATTCTAAGGATTTTCCTATTTCAATAGCTACTACACGCCCTGAGACAAAAGTTGGTGATACCGCAGTTGCTGTACATCCAGAAGATGCTCGTTATATGGCATATATAGGTAAGACTTTTGAAGTAGATTTTGCAGGTGTGATATTAAAAATAAAAGTTGTTGGGGATATTGCTGTTGATCCTGCTTATGGTACTGGTGCTGTTGGCGTTACACCAGCACATAGTTCTATAGATGCTGATATAGCTTCCAGACATGGTTTACAAAGTATTCAGGTTATAAATGAATTTGCTAAAATGATGCCAAATACCGGCATTGTTAAGGATTTAAAAGTTCTCGAAGCTAGAGAAAAAATAGTTGAATGGCTTAAGGAAAACAATTTATTAGAAAAAGAAGAGGAAAGTTTACAAAATATTTCCACAGCTGAAAGAACAGGTGCAGTTATAGAACCATTACCAAAATTACAATGGTTCATCGCTGTAAATAAAAAGTTTAAAAAAGGCGATAGGGAAGTTACTTTAAAAGAATTAATGATATCTGCCGTAAAGGATGAAAAAATAAAAATTGTTCCAGAAAGATTTGATAAAACATATTTTAATTGGATTGATAATCTTCGTGATTGGTGTATTTCAAGACAAATATGGTATGGACACAGAATACCTGTTTGGTATAAAAATAATGGAAAGACAGACGAAATATTTGTAGGTACAGATGCACCGGAAGGTTTGGAATGGAAACAAGATGAAGATACACTAGATACTTGGTTTTCTTCTGGCTTATGGACATTTTCTACACTAGGATGGCCAGAAAAGACAAAAGATTTAGAGGAATATCATCCAAATGCTGTTCTTGAAACTGGATATGATATTTTGTTTTTTTGGGTGGCAAGAATGATTCTTATGACTGAGTGTTTATTGGATACTATTCCTTTCAAAACTATTTATCTACATGGTTTAGTTAGAACTGCGAAAGGTGAGAAAATGTCAAAATCAAAACCTGAAACAAATATAGATCCATTGGATATGATTAAAAAGTACGGAGCTGATGCCACGAGACTATCTTTGATTATAGGTAATGGACCGGGAAATGATCTTAAAATTTCTGAGGACAAAGTAAAAGGTTATAAACATTTTGCAAATAAAATATGGAATATTACACGTTTTGTTTTAACTTCAGTAGAAAATGAAAAAATTGAGAAAGACTTTTCAAAATATTCTATAAAGGATATTGAATTAATCAAAGAAATAGATGGTATAATTTCAGAAATTACCAATGACATAGAAAATTTCCGCTTATATCTAGCTGCTGAAAAGCTTTATCATTATACATGGCATAGATTTGCAGATATTATTCTTGAAGAAAGCAAAGAAATACTTAAGTCCGGATCAGATGAAGAAAAAAAGTCTCGCAAACAATTTTTGCTACACACCCTATCAACATTACTCATAACTCTTCATCCATTTATACCTTATGTTACAGAAGAAATATGGAAGGATATGCCGATTGAAAATAGGGGAATGTTAATCATAGCTCAATGGCCAATAAAATAAATGTTTAATAAAAAACTATCATTTTTTTCAGAAAAAACAGGAACATTCAATGTTTGGAGACAATTAACAAACTTTTGGACATTTGTATTTTTTACTGCAATAGTCTATGACTTTTTTCATGAAAATATTTTAGTGGAAGCAGACATAATGATAGCAATAGCAGCGATATATGCAGCTTCACTCGCTATCTATAGTGCAGAAAAAGAGTTTAGACGATGGCATAACATGCATGACTCTATTCATCCAGGAGAGTTATATGCGATTGTTTGGACAATATTGGTAATACTTATAGTTATTGGAGATATATTTTATGGTTCAAAGTATCATATACCAGCAGAAATAAGTGCATCATATATAGCTGTAATAAGTATATTGGCCATAACTAGAGAGTCAAAGAACTTCTATAAAAAGAAAGTAAAAAAGGAGTAGGGAGTTTATAGAATGGCGGGGATATTTACCACCATTGCTTTATTTCAATAAGTGTTATATAATATTACCACAATGAATGTACAAGCCATAAAAAAAATAGCTGTTAGTGCTGAAAAAACAAAGCCCGAAATATACTATACTTTAATGAAATATTTCGCTGGAATTACTCAATTTTTAGCATGGCCTATTGCTTTTACTTATTTTCATCTATTTTTTAAATTAAAAATTACCGGAAAAGAAAATTTAAATAGCGTTTCTTCACCTTTTATTATAATTTCAAATCACGTTGCTTTTTATGATAGTTTCGTTTTTAGAATTGTATTTGGAGCATGCACAAAAAAATTACCATTAAGATTTATGGCTGTGAATCAGTTTAGAACTTTGTATTTAAATTTAGCTTCTAAATTATTTATTACAAATATTGTTTATGCTATTTTTGGAGTATTCGTTGTTGTGAGAGGAAGAGGAATAGATAAAAATTTAGAGGAAGCTGTAAGAATAATGAAAAATGGAGGTAATGTTGTTGTGTATCCTGAAGGAAGTATTATACATGGTGATGAAATAGGTCCATTTAAACTTGGCGCAGCAGCTTTGGCAATAAAAACTTCCGCATCTGTAATCCCAATCTCTATGAGAGTAGGTACAAAGGGTATTAGAAAAGAATACACTATTAATATCGGTGAACATATTAATGTCGATACTTCATTATCTAGAAAACAAGTTTCTGATATATTTTATAATAAAATAAAAAGTTTACACGACTATAAATAGAATTATAAATATTAAAACTGTAAATAATATTAAAAAGAAGGTAGGTTTTTTTGCCTCAGAATATACTTTTAGCTCAAGCTCTCTATCAATAGTGGGCATTTTTAATGAAGGAATTATTTCATCAATAAGCAAACCCCAACCATAAGCAAAAGCAAGAATTGTGTATAAATTGTTTTCTACAAAAACAGTATAAATAGTAGATATAAAAATAATAAGTATTCCCCAATGACCATGATGAATTTGTAAACCACTTTTTTCTCTTGATGCAGATAGTTTTTCAAAGCTATGCCTATTTAACATAAATTTACTCCTTTGATACACAGAAGGGGCTATAAAAACTATTAAAAATGCAATAAATTCAGTAATTTTCATAAATAAATTATATCACAAATTTCCCAATTCCAAATTTAAATCCCTCATAAAATCTAAAGGTAAAGAAAAGATAACTTTCGCACCCATATTTTCTCCCTCAGATGAAATATAAAGTTCACCGTGATGTGCTTTAACTATGGCTTTGGCAATGGAAAGTCCGACGCCCATACCAATAGGATTTAGAGATTTTGCTTTTTCACTTCTATAAAATATTTTTCCAAATAATTTATTTTTATCAGAATATGTAATACCAATTCCAGTATTAATAATTGTGATTTCAAAAATATTATTAATATTTTTTGTACTAATTCTGACCGTACCATTTTTAAAATTATAGCGAATAGCATTTTCAATAATAATCAATAAGGCCTCGTGAATTTTACCTGAGTCCATAAGGATTTCCGGCCAATGGTCTTGATCATCAATTATAATTTCAATATTTGAATTTCTAATATCAACTTTAAGATCAGATAAAATATTTTCAAGAATGGGTTTAATATTGGCATTAGTAATAGTAAGAATTTGGGAGCCAACTTTTAATGTAGAAATATTAACAAAATCATCAATAATTTTGCCAAGGCGAAGGGAAGTAGATCTAGTGCCTTTTAACGATTCAATAATCTCAGCTGAAGTATTTTTGTCTAATTTAGAAATAGCATTTTCAATTTCACTTTTAATTTCATAAACAGGGGATCTAATATGATGTTGAGTTATAAGGATAAACTGGTCTTTAGTTTCAATGAGTTTCTCA
>CAIMDI010000007.1 GCA_903839695.1 Candidatus Tayloriibacteriota bacterium
AAACCAATTGGAGTTAGATTTGACTTAGATAAGTTGGATATAATTCAAAAAGAACAGAATTTGACATCTATGCAATCTGTTTTAGATTATATTATGGATTTTTATTTGGCACATAGTCAATCTGATAAAATAATTGCAGAATTAGATAAAATCAAAACTAAAAGAGGAGCACCTTTCAAGAATATGCCTCCTTACAACACAGGTAGCCCAAATTTAGAGGTTAGTTCTAAATTGGAACAAATACCTACTGAAACCAAGAAAACGCCGCCAAGGGGCTTAAAAGGGATTGATTTGACTATTTGGAAGTCAGAGAATTGGAAATAATTCGTATCTTAGCTAAAATTATAATCATGGCAAATAGTGAAAAATACAATTTTGTAGAACTTGTTGGGGCTTTAAAAAGCTCTTTTGAACAATCAGTAGTCTGGCATCATCAAACAGACTCTTACGCAATGCATAAAGCATTAAATAATTTTTACGATGAAATTGTAGGATTAGTAGATGGTTTAGTTGAAAGCGTAAGTGGTATTTACAATCGTCCAGAAGGTTATGAATTAGAATCTCCAGTTGATTATAAAAATCCAGAACAGGTTAACAAATATTTCAAGTCTTGTTATGATATGATCCAAAGAGATAGAAAAGAGATTTACCAAGAAACTTGGATTCAAAATCAAGTAGATGAAATAGCTCAACTATTTGCTGAAACTTTATACTTATTAAGTTTAAAATAATGAAAAGTAAATTAAAAATGATGAAGCGAGCTGACGGCTCAACCTCTCCTCGTGGCTTATGGGATAATATTCGTGCGGCAGCTGGTTCAGGTAAAAAACCTACGGCTGAAATGTTGAAGCAAGAAAAGAAAATTAAAGCACAAGAAAAAAAATAACTATGTCATCAGAAGCTTGGCAAAGAAAAGAAGGTAAAAATCCTGAAGGTGGATTGAATCAAAAGGGTAGGGATTCTTACAATCATGCTCATGGCGGTCATTTAAAAGCCCCTGTTAAAGGTGGTGTTAATCCTCGTAGAGTTTCTTTTGCAGCTAGATTTGCAGGCATGATGGGTGCTATGAAAAAACCTAATGGCGAACCAACCCGTAAAGCATTAGCATTAAAAGCTTGGGGATTTGGTAGCGTAGAGGCTGCTCGTAAATTTGCTAACGCACATAAAAAATCTTAAATGAAAAAAACATTATTATTCTTATTGGTATTCATAGTATTGGTTTTTGTAGCATACTTGGTTAATGAGGGTTATGAATCAAGAACTCATGAAAGGGCATTAGTTATTGTTAAGGGTAAGTTTGCATTTTGTGGTGCATCAGAAGCAAAGCCAACAGGTAAAACAATAATGGTTGAAGGTAAAAGATTTCGTGAAGGGGTAGCCGCTTGTCCTATAATGGATGGGTTTTCTGTTGCAAATAATATATTAGTTCCTAATCCATCAATTACTCCAGATAGTACAGATAAAACTGTATGGTCTTATTTTTGGTATTTTGATTCAGTTCCTCAAGCTCCGACTTGGGAAAAATTACCTACGGTTAATCGTACATTCACAATTGGAAAAACACCAGATAGCAGCATGAGTAATATGTGGTGTATGCCTTGTAAAGTTTTACCAAATAAAGTTAATAGTGTAACGATAGCAGAATGTTATGGGGCGCTTAATGAATTAGCATTTCCAATGCGAAGAGCATTGAGAGCGCATGTAGGTCAAACATCTGTAACACAAGCTCCGGTTGGTGCAACATATCCAGTTGGTACAATTATACCTAAAAGTTACTAGTCTAGGATTCGAACCTAAAATGACAGAATCAAAATCTGTAGTGTTACCATTACACCAACTAGCAGGGGGCTTATAACTTATTGATAATTGATTTATTCCTTATAAGATCCTTTGGAACAAGAACAGCTCGTTTTTTTTGAGTATCTCCGTTACCAATAAAAGTAACAGCCTTTAACCCATTCCAAATTATAATATCTTTAATTTTATTTGGAGAAATCCACATCAGTTCAATCCCATCACAAAAAACCCAGTAATCGCTTTTAGTGGTAAACAACGCACTTGGCTTATTAAACATTTCAATTTCTACAACCAAGTTCCCAGTTATAGTTGATTTTTTATCAAGTTTAACTTCAATCTTAATATCATTTTCTGGAACATAAATATCATATTCCTTAAAATAACCTTCTATTTTATATGCTGAAGGATATTTTTCTTTAATGAAATTTAATACTATCATTTCGTATTCTACTCCATCTATCAAAGCTTCTTTAAATTCCATTATGGATTTTTAACTTCGGTTTGTTGCTCTAAAATTGATCTGCCCGTATCTGTTAATGGTCTAGAATATATCCTTAATTTTTTACCTGTGGTTGGACATACAAATGTAACTCCAGCATCTAGGTAAGATTTAATTACTAATTCTAAAACTCCATCACTATCAGCACTAGCTCCAATTACATGGGGTTCGTCATAATCAAACTGCATACAAAAATCACATCCGTCTAATGGTTGTGCATCTTGCGGAAGGTTTAATTGTTTTTCTTTTTTCTTTGCCATATTTGTTTTGTTTTAAATTTCTTTTATATCAACGATTTTAACTTCTTCTCCTGCAAGCATAGCATCTAATGTATCTTCAATTAATTCCCTTTGTTCTGGATTTAATAAAGCTATTTTTTCTAGTATAGCCGGAACTGCATAAACATCACTTGCTATTTCGTGTTTAATGCCATCCCTTACATCTTCTGTAATAAATGGATGGGTAATAATATCTTTAAACATCCATGTTATTTTATCACCATATAATTTAAACATTTTATCTCCTTTGCTATCAGGGTATTGTCTGCGAAAATCGTCAAATTGCTCTTGAGCCATTTTTAAATTTTGAATAGCATTTATAATATTAGCACCCATTATTTATTAAATTTTAAATGGGTTTGTTCTAATTCTTCTAAAAATATTCTAGCTTTTAGAACTTTATTTTCAATGCGTAAAATATCATCTTCGTTTCTTTCAACATGAAACATTAATACTCTTTCATCCATTAAAATATCATCAAACTTCATGTTGAATTCTATCTTCATTGCCTCTTGGATAAATTCAGGGCTTTCTTCTGAAATCACATCCATCTTTTTAAGTAAATAATATTTCTCTTGTTGGATAATATTGTCTGGAGTATTTACAAGGCAATAGGCTATTGTAGCTTTTGTTTTACCAGTAAGCCACATATAGGACATCATTTGCCAATAGTATAAATTATCAAGCTTATCGGGAATGTTTCCTAAAAATGTCCAAAGATCATAGCTAGATTTAATATCAATGATACCATCGTCAATAATATCTGGCAGACCTGTTATGTGTTTATTTGAAAATCTTTCCGTATTTTTAGCAAAAGGTTTCTTTAAGTACATTGACAATAAATCAATTGATTCTTGTTCTACTTCAATACCTTTTTTCATTTGCTTTGTTTGAATATCTCTTCTCCTATTATACTTTTCAGAAATATATACATCTAGCAAATGTTTTTGTGCTGTCTTAGAAAGTAAACCAGCTTCTTTATCAGCTTTGGCAATAGGTTCAGTCATTAAATACCCAACAGAACTTGCTCTGATTAATGTTTCATTCCAATTCATAATTATAAAGATTTAAGTTTTGCGTTATAACATTCCAATACCTCTGGGTTATTTTTAGCCATTAACTCCCAAGCTTTTAACTCTTCTTTTGTCTTGCAAGAATTTATAAACTCTATGGTTTTTTCAGCTAAAGATTTTTTTGATTGTGTAGGAATAATTTCATCCGGAACTTCTTGGTAAAAGTCACCTAAATCTTTTAATCTTATTACATTTTGTTTGTGGTATTCTTCTACTAAATCCCTAGCAATGTCTAATGCTTTATTAGCAGATTCGCCTTGGTTAATGGCAAATTCAACGCCAATTTTTTCTGAAGAATAGTTTCCTAAATTAAATGTCCTTTGGTAAACGATAGTTTGTATATGCATAGTAGTTTATTTTATTCTGGTTACAATAGTAATGTTGTCAGTAAATTTAATCTTGAATTGCTTGTCTTTATGAGCATCTTTTTTCTTTAAATTAGATACCATTACCATTACTGAAGTATATGGGTTTTCTAACCTAAGATGTTCACCTAGAGTCAGATCGGCGACCTTACTGGAAACCGAATCTGGGGAAATGTTTCTTGCCATGTTATTTGTTTTGGCACAAAATTAATTTAATTAATTTAATTTAAAAAATTTAATTTAATTTATTATATTTGCATTGCATACGCATAGAAGGTTTAACAAGTATCCCCCTTCCGTTTCTACGGTGAGGGGCTTTTTTTGTTATAACATTAATTAGTTATAACTTTGTTTTATGGATAATAGAAACGATTATAATTCAATACCAAATCAACCTATAGAAGTTGAGATAACTAGATTAGAAGTAATTAACCACGCTAAGAATGACCATCCAATAGGTAGGATATTGACCTTATATAAAGAATTAGGTGATTTTAAATCTATAGAGTTATCCTATCAGGATGGTAAAAGGACTTTAAAGATATTCTTAGGTTAGTTTATCCCTTAAAAGTAACATAACAATAACTATATGTTACTTTAATGACACATTAGTGTATCAATGTTACACATATATGCAGGATATTATAATTTAGGTACAACAAGAGTTTATAATTATATTTGCAATAATAGTACTTACTAGCATACCATATGAACTGCTAGTGAGTCATTTCCCCCCTATAGTCTCAGTATT
>CAIMDI010000008.1 GCA_903839695.1 Candidatus Tayloriibacteriota bacterium
ATAATCTTGAAGTAAGATACACCAATAATATGTACATGTCAATACCATGTACGCGTCCACCACATATGAGACTTTTTTCTTTTCTTATCCCCTTTTTAGATACACCTTTACAAAAGCACTTTTTAATTCAGCTGCTTTCGCAGATAATAAATTGACCTTTCCGTTTTTTGATAATTCTACAATTTCTTCAAGTTTTGTTCTGATGTTTTGTATTTCTGAATCATTCACAATTTCTTCAACAGCCTTTAGCTTTGTGTCTGCTTCAGAATAAACCTCAAGTAATTGTTTAGAATTTTTTACATCCGCGGCTGCTATTATTTTTTCCATTGCATCATGAAAATCTACTAAAGTTACTGCAAGCATTGAGAAATTGTTTCTTTTCAAAATATCTTGGAATATTGGACGTACAGCTTCAAAATTTGTATGGGATTGTTTTAAATCTCCGGTATAAACATTTTCTTTTAATGAATTAATTATGCCAAATATTTTTTCTAAATCAGCATTGAACTCATTATCTGATTTTATAGAATATGGATGATATTTGGTATATTTTGAAATGAATATTGAATACTCATAAACAAGCTTATCATAATTGGCAACAGCTTCTTCCCTCTTATCTTGTCCTGTATAAAAGAGAGTTTGTTTATAAAAATTATTCATTCTACTATAATCGTCTAAGAAAAATTTCTTCGTGAAAAATGCACTATAATAGCTTCCTGCTATAGCGATAATGACAAATAATAATGCAAAGACAATCTTTGTATAAATTGATATTGGTTTTGATTCAATTTGAATTGTTTTTATCCCAAGTATTTTATACAAAGCACAAAATCCTGTAACAGCTGTAAATAGACTTATAATACCAATAATATAAAACATAATTTGCCATGTACCACCGAGCCAGAAATATGCAACAATAATAAGAACTTCAGCAATAATTAATCGCAACAAACGATCTACTATTCCCTCATTTTTTATTTCATTTAATTTCATATATTAATATTTAAATTACAATTTAATAATTACATATTTTTATTAAGCTCATCTACAAGATTTTCTTTTGACCTCATACCTACATATTCATCAACAATTTTACCGTCTTTAAAGATTTTCATGCTTGGTATACTCATTATGTGGAACATTTGTGCAAGAGCAATATTTTTTGAATCATCAACATTAATTTTTATAATACTTGCTTTTTCTCCTAAATCTTTTGCCACTTTATCAAGTATTGGACCCATCATTTTACATGGCATACACCATGGCGCCCAGAAATCTACAAGTACTGGTGTTTTAGATTGAATTACTTCTTTTTCAAATTGATCTGCATTTATGTTTAAAACTTTTGACATATATTTTGTTATTTATTATTTAATATTAATTTCTCAAACTCGTCTGGTTGATATCCTACAATTATCTGACCATTAATTTCTATTACGGGTACTGACTTTTGCCCACTTTTTTCTATCATTTCTCTCGCCCGTTTTTTATCATTTGCTCGCACATCAACATTTTCATATAAAATTCCCTTTTGATCGAAATATGACGTGACTTGTTTACATTTATAGCATCCTTCAACTGTGTAAATAATTACTTTAGGTAAAATCATGAGTTTTTTTGCTTATTTCTACAAATAAAATTTTTGAGATCATTATTGAATCTTGATTTGAGAAGCGTATAACAAATCTGTTTACCCTCCCGATTCGGTTCAAGAAAACCTGCTTTTGCTAATGCTAATAGATGATGTGATACGATGGCAATATTCATATCAAGTTTCTTGGCAATTTCTGATACGCATACTTTTTTGTCATCAAAAATAATACAAAGAATCTTTAGTCTTGTTGAATCCCCAGCAATTAAAAGCTTTTTGGCTAATGCCTCTACTTTGTTTTGTTTAATTTCATCTTTCATACAGATATCTAAATACATTCAAATATATGTTTGAATGATACATGATGCCCAAATTAGAGTCAAGTTAATTAAATTATTAAAAAATAAAAGCCATTAATTGATAAAAAGAAAGGGTTCACGAAGTGAGTAATAGACCCTTCCCTCGCGAACCCTCGACTGATCAAGTCCAATAAAATTTGTGCTCTTTTGGGAGATCACTGATCATCGTCTGTAGGCAAATGAACATTGTCTCCCAATTGGACCTGTATTCCTCAACTTGTTTATAAACTTCTTGGGAAGTGTAACCACCGTGAAGTGACTTCTGCCATCGATCGATATCCCACGCAGTGCGTCTTATCTCCTTTATGACAGCGGCTGTTCGGTTACACGGCTCAGTCCCAAATGTAATACCACTGGCTTGCACAATGACGTTTAGAATCATCTCGTACAAGAAGCCTCTGGGGGCGGTAGAATACAAGCCACGCCATAAGTACGGCTCTTTCTTGAATCCCCTAACCCGCCAGACGGTACCGACTACAACGCGCTGGAGCCACCAACGAGATTCGCGCCACTCTTCGTCCTTCACCCGCTTGAACCGTTCGCGTAGTGCTGATTCTACCGAAGGAGGTACGTACTGGAGGATATCAGGATTTCGTTGGTCCAATAGGTGAATCAACTCCTTCAAGTCCAATCTATCTATTCTATTCATGAACTATCCTTTCCATATGATACAACAAGGGTTTCTCTACCAGCTATTCCTGTTCTCTCAGGGATAACAAGACATGTTGAGATGTTAGGTACATCTAAAAATACTGTAACACGTTATATAGCCTGCGTAAATGGGGTGACTAGAGGGAATCGGACCCTCGACACCTCTGCCACAGAGAGGAGTTTTACCACTAAACTATAGCCACCATATTGCTAGGTCTTAAGCAGACTTAATAACCTTTGCTTTTCTAGCTTATCATGATGTACTGTGTATGACAATTATTTGTACGCGTCCACCACATATGAGACTTTTTGGCTGGTAATGTCATTACAATATATCTTAAAGGAGAAACCATGCCAAGTGACTCATGTGGTCTTTTTGTGTTGTACCACAGCAACCAATCTATAAGTTCAATATTAAAGCTGTGCATATCATCTCTCAGTGCCATAAGATGCCAGTTAATAAAGTCTTCTTGAATAGTACGATTGAATCGTTCAATGAAAGCATTCATCTTTGGACATCTAGGATAGTTATGGAAATGAGTGATGTTTTTGG
>CAIMDI010000009.1 GCA_903839695.1 Candidatus Tayloriibacteriota bacterium
ACATTTATAGCTCCTGAACCAGTATTTAAATTGAATGTGCCATTTGTTGTTGTGTAAGTTGAGCCACCTGTTCCTGTATTTATATTTAATGCAGTTGCTCCTGTGGTGTTTCCTAATGTTACTGTTTTTGCATTTGCGTTTGTTCCTACATTTACATTTCCTGTTGTTCCAGAGTCAAATGTTACTGATCCTGTAGTTCCAGAAGTTACAGATACCGTACCACTTGTTCCTGTTAATAATGTAATACCATTAGTACCTGAATTTAATACCAGACTTGTTGCTCCTGTGGTATTTCCAACAGTTATCGTCTTTGCATTTGCATTTGTTCCTACATTTACATTTCCTGTAGTACCTGAGTCTATTGTTACAGAACCTGTTGTACCAGAGGTTATAGACACATTACCCGTTGTTCCTGTAAGAAATGTTAAACCTCCTGTTCCAGAATTTATATTTACAGCAGTTGCTCCTGTGGTATTACCTAATGTTACTGTTTTTGCATTTGCATTTGTTCCCACATTTACATTTCCTGTTGTTCCTGAATCTAGATTTAAAGCACCATTTGTTCCTGAATTTATATTTAAAGCTGAACCAGATGCTGATGATAATGTAAGAGTATTGTCAGTTGTAATTGTTGTTGCGCCTGTTCCTGTAAATGTTGCTGATGAAGTAGCTACTGTAAAACGGTTTGTTCCACTAGTCATAATATTTAATGGATATGCATCAGTTAAACCAATATTTGCTGCCGCACCAAATGCATTTCCATTTTGAAGGAATGCAAAACTAGAAATTGAAGTCGGAGTTAATGTAACAGTCAATATTCTCCAACGTGATGCCGCTGAATCGTATTGCAAAACAATAGTTACTGCAGGAGGAATAATTACTGATGAACCATTTGATGTAATAACACGACTTGCTGCAACTGAGCCAGTGTCTTGATGATTTATAGTAATATTTGAAGAAGAAACATTCATTATATGTATTTCCCTTCCATCAGTACCTCCAGCAAAACCTGTAAAAGTAGCAGTTCCTGATCCTGCATAACGGAATAGCACTCCAGTTCCAAGATTTACATCATTTTGTGTACCAGTAGTATTATAATCAGCGCCCTTTGGAGTTGAAAAATTACCGAGAGAAATCAAACCATTTGATATTGATAAATTTGTTGTAGATGCATTTCCAAAAGTCGTAAGTGATGAAAATGTATTTGTACCAGAAAATGTTTGACCTGAACGATTTAATAAAGCGACATTTGACGAAAGTGCAACATCATTAATAGATGATGATGGCAAAGTCACAGAACCACTTGATACTGTAAGTCCATTTGATGCAGTAAGTAGTCCAGCGGTGGTCAAGGATCCTGTAAAATTTGATGCTGAAGAAATAGTCTGACCATTCAATAGTCCTGATGTAATACTTCCATTTGTAGAAATATTTCCATTCGAACTAAGTATTGTATTTCCGTTAATATTTAAATTCCCTGTTGTTGAAAGATTAGTTGTTGAAGCATTTCCCAATGAAGTTTGGCCAGATACAATCAAAGAACCCAATGTACCAACTGAAGTAAGTGATGAATTTACTATTCCTGAACCCAAAGTATTTGATGTCAAAATATCGGTACCGGCAATTTGATATTTTGTTTGAGTGTTTATTATACCGTTTGTAGTTGTAGACATACCTCCTACCCACAATGAGCCAGAAGCTGAAATTGCTGTAGTGGAAGCATTTCCCAATGAAGTTTGGCCAGATACAATCAAAGAACCCAATGTACCAACCGAAGTAAGTGATGAATTTACTATTCCTGAACCCAAAGTATTTGATGTCAAAATATCGGTACCAGCAATTTGATATTTTGTTTGAGTATTTATTACACCGTTTGTAGTTGTAGACATACCTCCTACCCACAATGAGCCAGAAGCTGAAATATTATTTGTATTTAAACCTCCACTTAATGTCGCAAGACCAGAAACACCAAGTGTTCCCGGGGTACTTAGATTTGCTGGATTAAATGATGCTGTAGAAAAATTTGTAGCATAAAGATTTGTGGTTGTTGCATTTGTTGTTGTTGAATTTATGGCTGTAAAGTTTTGAAGACTTGTTGTTCCGGTTACATTTAAATGTAATGAAGTTAGTACTCCACCGACAGATGCATCATTAATCACAGAAAGTCCATTTCCTAATGCTGAAGCTGTAATCAAACCTTTTGTACTAAATGCTCCACTTGATGTGGTTGTCGCATTTCCACCGACATACAAATTACCCGAAAGTGAAATATCTGTTGTTGATGCGCCGCCACTTAATACGGAAAGTCCTGTTACATTTATATTTCCAGAATGTAATGAGTTACCAGTAACTTCAAGTATTGCATTCAAACTAGATCCCAAAGATGTTGTTGCGGAAGCTCCAACCAAAACTTTTGTTGTAGGAATTATAGGATACATTACCAAACTATCACTTGTTGTAGCCCATGAACTAGCTCCCGAGCTTCCAGCTCCTGCTGCAGCCCAAGTTGGTAAACCACTTCCACCAACTGTCAATACTGTTCCGGAAGATCCTATTGGTAATTTTGTGAGTGTATTTGATGAACCAGCATAAAGTATATCCCCTGCTGTCCATGTAGTTTGTCCTGTACCTCCATATGTAGGACCAACAGCATTTCCATTCCAAACCCCAGAAGTTACAGTACCTAATTGTGAATTTCCAGATACAGAAAGATTTGTTGTTGTTGCATTTGTTGTTGATGAATTAACTACTGTTAATCCTTGTAGGAAAGTAGAACCAGCAGAAGTAATATTTCCAAAAGTAGACAGTCCAGAAACATTTAATGTATTTGAAATACTTACAGCTCCAGCAAAAGAAGAAGTATCCGATGGAGATATTGCAGAAAAATTATTTGAAATCGTTAATCCAGCAACAGCTAATTTTGCTGATGGAGAGGTAGTTCCTATGCCAAAATTTCCATTATTAGTAAATCTAGCAGCTTCAGTAGAACCATTATTATCAACAAGGAATTTAATAAAATCAATTGTACCAGTGGCCGATGTACTTTGTAATGTTAAACCATCTGTTATTGCAGTACCACCAATAATTTTCTGTCCACCATTAACTCCGTCTGTACCCACAAATCCAGTTAATCCTGATGAAGCAAAATCCAAATCTGATAGATTTGAAAGATGTGTAAGTGCAACATTACTAAACTCAGACATATTGAATGCGCTATCAACTTGTGAAGCTAATGTAGCAGATTTTTGAAAAATAATACGACCAACAAGTTTACCTGAACCAATTAATCTATTTGGTATTATTGTTGGACTATCTTCAACTGTTGCAGATGCTAATGTGGAGTATTGATTTGTACCATAAACAGAAACTAGATTTCCGTCTGTTTCAACATAAAACCACATCACTGCATATTTACCGTCATCAATTGTTGTAAGCACTCCACCATTATTATAATGAGTATTATCCCATTGGCTTTGTAATGTGGCCTGCCTATTTGCACCAACATAAGAATCAAATTTATCAACAGAAGCAGTATCAATATCAGGAATTGAATAACGTGTTAATCTGTCCCAAAGTGCTCCTGCAGTAAGAGAAATATGTCTTGAATTATCTTCTGATTCCATTATCATCAACCCCCCACTCCTTTCATCTCTAGAAAGAGGCATTGTTTCGTATTCTCTTTGAATCATGTTTGCAGCATGATCACCCACGCCTTGCACATCATTTGCAATATGAATAGTTCCATTTTCATTTGTTACTACACCTATGGGAAAATCTGTTTTGTAATTCCAATTTGCAGATGTTCTAGAAGTTATTTGTACTGATCCACTGATATATTCAATACCAATATATCTAATAGAATTTGTAGGAATTACAATATTATTTTGAGCTGCCCAATCTACATAAAACACAGTACTTGTCGCAGAATTTGTTGGTCTAATTAATCCAGTTCCCGAAGATATATTTATATTCCCCCCACCCGCATCAACAATATTTCCTCCAGATGTCCAACCTGCTGAGTGAAATACATTTTGCATGTCCTGCAATGTTGAGAAAGTTGAATTTCCCAATCTTGCAAGTGTTCCTCCTTGAACGTCTCCAGAAATATTTGTTGCAAAAAATCTACCAGTTGTAGTTCCGTTGACGGAAGTAAAATTTTGAAGTGAAGTCGAACCGGTTATTAGAAGGTCTGATCTCAATGTAGATAAACCATTATTACCAGATAATATTGATAATGCAGAATTACCAATATAAATATTATTTGTTGCTGATACTACCGTGGTCGATGCATTACCTAAAGTCACAAGGCCATTTAAATTTATTCCTCCTGATCCACTGTTTAAATTAATAGCACTTGCCCCAGTAGTATTTCCGATATTTACTGTTTTTGCATTTGAATTGGTACCAAGATTAACAGACCCTGTTGTTCCTGAATCTATATTTAAAGCACCATTTGTTCCTGAATTTATATTTAAAGCTGAACCGGATGCTGATGATAATGTAAGAGTATTGTCAGTTGTAATTGTTGTTGCGCCTGTTCCTGTAAATGTTGCTGAGGTTGTAGCTATGCTGAATTTAGTATTACCTCCAGTTATGAAATTTAAACCATAAGCATCAGTTGTACCCAATGTCGCACTAGCACCAAAATTATTACCACCATTAATGAATGCAAATTTATCAATTGTACCAGCGGTTGTAGGTTGCGAAGCTAAATGCCAATTACTTGATTCGGAATCGTATATTACAGATACCAACATATCTGGCGAGACTGTAATATCAATTCCATTTGGAGTTTCTATTCTATTTGAAAGATCAGAACTTAAAGCTAAATTTTTAATTATTAAATTTGATGAACTATCATTTAAAATACGTATAATTCTTCCGTCTACTCCTCCCGCTATACCTGTAAATGTAGCTTCACCTGCACCTGCATAATGAAAATATGATCCAGCACCAAGATTCACATTGTCTTGAACTCCTGTTGTTAAATAATCAGAACCCTTTGGCGTAATTAAATTTCCAGCAAAAGATGAGTTGCCCGAAACAGATAAAGAATTACTAAATGTTTTATCACCAGAAAAAGTTTGTGTACTTGTAGAAACAAGTCCACGTGCAACCGAAGATGCATTTGGAACATTTATTGTTAATGAATCACCAAGCGTTACTAAACCACTAGACAAACCAACATCATTACCTGAATTTGAAATATTTAATGTAAATGTTGAACTGGCTAATTTACTATTTGTTATAGTTCCATTTATCAAATCACCATTGACTATAGAATTTGCTAAATTAAGTTTGCTATATGCAATAGCTGCACTTGCAGACAAATCTCCATTAACAATAGTCCCGTCTAGAATTTTTGATGATGTAACTGCCCCACTTCCTATTGTCATAACTCCGGTAGTAGCCATTGAAATGTCACCAGAAACACTTATAAAAGTTGGTATACCAGAATCATTTGCAATCAAAATCTGACCAGATGTTCCTGCCGCAGAAGAAGATAGTGCACCAGTTCCATTTCCATATAAAATACCCTTTGTAGTAAATGTACTTGCACCAGTACCTCCCCTTACAACTGATAATGAACCAGATGAAATAATTCCCGCATCCAAAGTTGTAGTTCCAGCAGAAGTTAATCTTCCTTGTGCATCAACTGTAAAAGTTGGCATTGAAACTGTAGATCCATAACTACCAGCATTTACTCCTGTATTAATTAAATTAAAAGTAACATTTCCACTACCTATCAATCTTCCAGATAAAGTTCCACTTGGTGTAATACCTGTTCCCGCAATTATATCTCCATTACCAGAATTCAAAACACAAGTAGGACAATCGATGATACCTGTTGTTGTTGAATAATTTATAGGACCAATTCCAATTATTGCATTTCTAGCAAGTGCATCTGTAAAATATTTATTACTTAATCCTTGAGAAATATTATCAGTGTTTAATGTTAAATCTCCTGTCAAACCATTTACTTTAGTCACAGTAGAACCCTGTTCGATTCTATCCCAAGATGAACCATTATTTATAACCCAATCTCCAACATTCCAAACATTATGTCCTGAATCAAGCACAGCAGAACCAGCAACATCAACAACATAGAAATCTCCACTTACTCCCCCAGCTCCGCCTGTAGAAAGGGTAGGATTATTTGTATTTGCATCCCATACTCCCTTAAATTTCAAAGCTCCGGTTATAGAACTAGGCAAAACTGAATTGTCGATCTTTCCAGCACCGTCAAATAATTGTAACCAAGTTAAATTTCCAAGAAGAACTTCTTGGCTGGTGGTTGTTCCATTACCGAGATCTGAAGCGACGATATTTCTATAACCAGGAAGAGCGGCAGATCCATCGACAGGTCCAGCGTAGAAAGTATGTGCCGATGTAATCGTATTTGCAGCAACAATAGAACATGTAAATGAACTTCCGTCCCAACTCAATCTTTCATTACTAGCACAAGTAGGTGCATTAATTTTTAAATCAGTACCAGAAAAACTAAGACCTGAACCCAAACTTACTTCCTGAGCACTAGCAGATGAATTTGTAGAATTTCCAATAAGCTTATTTGCTCCAATATTTTGTAATTTGGAATATGTAATACTTGAATTTAAAATCTTTGACGCTGTTATCGCGTTTGCAGAAATAGTCAATAACCCCGAATTTGACAATGAGGCATCTCCAGATAAATTGACTGGGCTAGCTTGATTTGATCCATCACCAATAAAAATTTTGCCTGCATTTAAAGTTACAGAAAGTTTATTATTGAATGTATTCCAATCAGTGGAAGTCAACAGACCATTTGATGATGCAGATGCATTTGGAGTTACGACACCACAGTCTAGAGAACCAGGTGCACAATCAGGTTCTAAAGTTTGTCCTGGTTGATAAATTGTTGCATTGGCAATACTAACAAAAAATAGATTGGAAATTAAAAGTAAAAATGAAAAATATGCAAATACTTTATAATAAAATATCTGCTTATTTGTTCTGCGTTTTTCTATCAAATTACATTGATTAGTATTAATTATATTTAAATAAGTAAGTCTCATAAAACTACCACAACTCAATAGGTAATTATACTATATTTTTACTTTATTTATAAAGCTAAATTGTGGGTAACTTTTATGTAAAATATTTAAGAATTATGCTGTTTTACTTTATGTAAATGCCTATCTTCAGGTTTTGAATTTTTATCAAGTAAAAGTACTTCTGAATTACCAAAATGAAATTGAGTTAGTATCTCTTTCCAATCTAAATCATAGAATTTAGCATATATCATCTTTCCAATATCTCCATGCGTTACAAGTAGAATATTTTGATAATGGTTATGTTCTTTAATCCAATCTAATATTTTCTCTGCGCGATAAAGTAGTTTCGGAAATGTTTCTGACCCTTCTGGTGACAAGAAATATACTATTGGATCAGATTTAATGATATCAAAAGTACGTGTCCACTTTATGGGGTACATTTCAATAGAAACAATACTTGGAATGGAAATACGAAACTTACGCACAAGAAAATTTTTAGTATATGGTATGAGGAGTTACAGAGGACGAAAGCCACTGTTGATAAAACGGTTTCTGATGATAATTTGGTTTTAGAGGAATTTGATAAAGAAGTTTTTGATGTCTCGAAAAAGATTCAGATAATTACTGGAAAGAGTTTGTATACATGCAAAGCAGAAATTGATTTTGTGGATGAATATAAAGAGCAAGTTAGCAGATTCCTGCCTCTCGCAGGGCTACATTTGTTTATCGAAAAATACAATAAACCGTTAGGTAACCTTGAAACGTTAAAATGTTTCCACGAATTGTCTAAAACTTTTTCCGATTTGTTTGAGATTGATATGTCAGATAAATATATGGATTTTATGAGTTCCTTTGAGCAAGAGATCAAACTCATCAATCATTCAATTATTATGGCACTAGATAAAGTGAGTAGTTTTATTTATACGAGGAATAATAAGAAATACCCGATATATATCGTTGAGAGTAGTTTTACTTTTGATACTGAAGATAGATCAGGGATAATGCCCGATGCAATTATTGAGAGCTACAAAGAAAGGCTTGGGAAAATAGGATTTTAAATTCTGTCCATGTTAATTTGTTTAATGAGTAGCTAAAATGGCATTTGCTGATTTTTAGCCATGTTTTATAGTGTCATGAACAATAAAGAATATTTACCCTCAATGTGTTAAAATGAGGTTGCTTATGGAATCATTCAAATTCAAGCCTGAGTTAGAACTACAGGAACAGGTTCAAAAAACTGAAGAAACTTTAAATTATGGACACGAGGATTTGACGTCACTCCTGCCTGATGGTGAAGCTGTATTTTCAATGTCAAAAGAAGAATTATCAAAAAAATACACAAGAAGATATCTCACATATGTAGAGCTTCTTCGTAAGACACGAAGCGGTGAATCGGTGGATGAGGGTGAGTTCGAAAAAGAATATCAGATAATAAAGGCACTCAATAATCTTAAGGAATACATACAAACTCACAAAGAAGGTGGTACAGAAAAGTTTGCACTTCGTGAACGACAAATCGAAACACTTCAAAAGATATCTGATTGGCTTGAGGCGGGTGGTACAAAGGGTCACATTGTAATGCCGACTGGATGTGGCAAAACGGTCATATTCCTTGCTCTTGTTGAGGCTGTGGGTCTAAAGACATTCATATGTGAGCCAACTCAGATTATTCAAGACCAGGTAATAACAGAAATACAAGAAAAAACGGAAATGGAAGATGTGGCAAAAAGAAACACGCAAAAGAGAGATATCTCTAAGCGGGTGGTGGTAACCACATATCAGTCATTACTTAACGATGTTAAAAATGCTCGCCTTGGTGAAAATGAAGTAGATTTATTTATCCGAGATGAAGCGCATAAAAGTCTGGGAGAAAATACCAGTGCATCACTTGACCTTGTTGGTGGAATACAAATTGGATTTACTGCTACAGAAGACTATGAGTACAAGAGTGTTGCAGACCAGCTTCCTGATTGTATTGATGAATTGGATCCAATAGAAGCAATTAGGCTCAAAATGATTAGTGGGTACAAAAACTGGGTAATAGGTACCGATATCAGTCTTAATGGTGTTAAATTTGATGGATCAAAAGAAGATGATGTCCTTCTTGAGAAAGCGGTCGATATAACCAAGAGAAATATGGTTGCGGTTGATATATATAAGAACGCATTTCAAGCGAATAATTCACGAGGTGTATGTTTTTGTTCTGGAATTATACATTCTAAAAATGTTGCAGAACTTTTTAATTCAGGAGGCATCACAGCTAGACATATTGATGGTGATACTCCAATAAATGAACGAAAAGAGATACTTGCTGCGTACAAAAGGGGTGAAATATCCATTCTGACATGCTCAGATGTTCTCATTGAAGGGTTTGATGAAAAACAAGTTGATGTCATATTTAATCTTGCACCTTCGCAATCAAAAGTTCGAGTAATGCAGCGAGGAGGTCGTGCTCTAAGACAGGATGAAAACAGAGAAACTCCAAAGGTGGCACATATATTTGATTTTGAAGATAAAGATAGTAAGGCGATACCTTACGGATATTACTTGGAAACTGATGACACCTCTACCCTAGCTCTTGAAAATGAACAGAGATTTCCTGAGAAAGAAGAAAAAGCAAGAAAGGATTATGAAAGTGTCCGTGAGCAAATCATGAATATTTCCAAAGGTCTCCAGACTGCACTGGAAGGTACAGGAAATATTATATACGACAAAGATTTATATAATGAATATTTAGGAAGAATGGACGAGAGGTTTGAGAAGAGAGAGATTACATTATCAGTCGATGAACTGCAGACTTTTTGTAGACAATATGAAATTACCAGCAGACGACAGTATGAGTCATTTGTTCAAAATTTGGAAAATAAAGAGATTACGCTTGGATGGCCGTATTTCCTTGATGGGTTTCTCAGAAAGAAGGGTATTTCACTTACTGCTTTTTTTGATAAAGAAAGTAAGGAGGTAATCACAGTTACAGTTAATGATTTGAAAGAGTTGTGCAAAAAATATGAAATCAAGACTGGTGAGCAATATAACTTATTTATAAAAGGTAATAACAATGCTTTGATAACGAAAGGATGGCCTAAAGCATTGCATCATTTTCTCAAGAAAAATGGCATTACTAAAATTGAATTCTTTGACAGAACAATTGATATTACAGTCGATGATTTAAAAGAGTTGTGTAAAAGATATAATCTTAAATCAAGAGATCAATATAATTTATTTAAGAATGATCCTAATAATGCAACCCTAATTAAAGGATGGCCGAGAACCCTAGAAAGCTTTTTAAAGATCAACGGTGTTGAATCAAAAAGTTTTTTTGACAGAACAATTGATATTCCTGTTGATGATTTGAAAGAGTTATGTAAAAAATATGGTATTCAAAGTAAACGTCAGTACCATGAATTCATAAAAAAACCAGCAAATTCAGAAGTTACTTCTCGCTGGCCTGGCGATATAGTAACGTTTGCAAAAAAGCATGATCATTCAATTGCAGATTTTTTTGATAAAGAAGGCAGAAAAAAGATAACCATTACTCCAGGCGAATTAAAAACCTTATGCCAAAGATATAATATTACAAACAAAACTCAATATTACGAATTTCGTAAAAGTAATCAAAATCTCGTTAAAGGGTGGCCAGGTAATTTAGATTATTATTTCAAGCAAAGGGATCTCGACTCTTCAAGATTTTTTGGCAATGAAGATAATGATTAATATATCTTAAAACTTTATACATAATTGTAATCTACTATGAAATCTAAATATCTTACACTAATAATCCTTGGCACTCTGTTATTAATTGCGGTGATTTTTGTTTTCAATATGAAACATAAAAATCTACCAGTAGAAATTACACAAATTGATGTAACTCCGTATACTAATGAAGCCAGTATAGATAAAAATAAATACCTTGTACCAGATGGTGAGTATATAGGGTCAGTGGGAAGTGTACTTAGAATTGACGACATATATGTAGATGATCAATACTTTGCATTCACAGAAATTTCTAGTTTGAACGAGGGTAATCTAATTGAGCTAGAACTTTTAAATGATGTAAAGATATTTTTATTGCAAAACAGCGCGAATGCTACGAAGCATCTAGAACCAATAACTCTGGAGGTATTTAGAAAAATCATGAGAGCTGAAGCAAAAAGCTCATCAGGTTTTTCTAGAGTATTTAAGCTAAAAGTAAAAGACAATCTTATAGTTGAGATCACCGAAGTTAAAAGTCAAGAAAACGATGTTAGTAAAGAGTAGTCTATCGATTGGAGATGTTTTCTGTACTCGATGTTAGTCATCTTGTTTCTTGTATACTTTTTAGGGCACATTTCAATGCGGAGAGAGTGGGATTCGAACCCACGGTTCCGTTTAAAGGGAACGACAGTTTAGTAAACTGTTGATTTAAACCACTCATCCATCTCTCCTACCCTGTCTAGCTTATCATTTTTTAATTTTTTTGCACCTCATCACAAAAGCCGGTGGTAAATTTAACAATTCAAAGTCAAGAGAAATTTTTGGAAAAACTTTCTTAACTGCTTTCATTCCTGCTAGAAAATATTCAAATTGTATGTAAACGCCATCTTCTTCTAAACTTTCGGAAATTTCATTCAATAACTTTTGTTTATCTTTCTTGTTTAAATTACCAATTGGTAATCCTGATATTACATAATTCACCTTCCCTATACCATTTTTTGCCAAAAAGTCTTTTAAGAGAAATGCATTGCCAGTATAAAGTTTTAGTCTCTTGTCCTTTATGTGATTATTTATATAATTTACAAATGTTTCATTTGACTCTATAGAAATAAGTATGCCATTAGGTGGTAACACTCTCAATATTTCTTTTGTAAAAACACCAGTGCCAGGACCCAATTCGAGAATCACCGGACCTTTTACATTTTTTACCATTCTTTTTGCTAAATATTTTGAACTAGGAGAAATAGCACCAACTGTCAAAAAATTTCTAAACGATTGTCCAAGAAAGGTATTAAATGATTGCATATTTTGTTAATTATACATGTGTTTGTGATAAAGTTGAAATGTGATTAATAATTGCACCAAAATTTAAAAAATAGCGTATAATATATACATGAATAAAAAATATATTTTAGGAGGTTTAATAATTTTAATCATATTAATAGCTTTCGTATTATTCAATAAAAGCCAACAAAGTACACCGATAACTAAAAATACACAGGTTGTACCAGTAGAAAAAGTAATTCCACAAACAAAAATAAACACAGCAACAACAAGTGATAAAACTAAAATCACCATAGCTACTTCAACTTCATATACAATAGCCGACATTAAGAAGCACAATAATGAAAAAGATTGTTGGATGGCTATAAATAAAAAAGTATACGATGTCACATTATTCATTGCATCCGGTAAACACAATCCTCAAATACTAAAAGGCTGCGGTTTAGAGGCTACAAGTATGTTTAGTAAAATTGGTAAACATAATAACGCCAAGGTTCAAGGCATGATGCCAGGTTTCGTTATTGGAGATTTAAAATAATATGAATCAAATACTTCAATTCTCTGATTTGATGTATGAAATAGGAAAATGGGCTGGAGTTATAGGCTTTTCTCTTTTATCTTTTCTTATTTTTTCTGGGGATACAGCTAGATATTGGGATAAATATTTAGGCCTTGATAGAATTATTAAATTCCAAAGAAAGTTTTCTTATTTTGTAGCTACTTTTGTAATTCTTCATCCCCTATTCTTTATCATCTCAAAGAAAACAGTATTGGATTTTATAATCCCAAATTTTAGTTATTTACCATTGGCACTTGGAATTATTTCATTTTATGTATTCATTGCAGTAATGATATCTTCTTCTATTTACAAAAGAATTTCATATAGCAAATGGCAATACATACACGTAATAACATATTTACTATATTTCGCTGCTTTATATCATGCTATAAATTGGGGTTCAGATGCTGATGATTTAATGCCACTTTATATAGTAATAACCATTTTTGTTATTATCGGAACAATATACAGAACAATTTATAAAATAAAAAAACTAAATTCAGGAAAGTTCACAATCAGTGAAGTTAAAATGGAAACTCATGATTCTTTTACGATTAGCATAAAATCTGAAAAACCTTTTAACTTTGCGGCTGGTCAATTTTGTTTTTTGAGATTAAATAAAAATAGTTTACACGCTAGACATCCTTTTACTATTTCTAGTGCCCCTGGTGAAGAAATTCTTAAATTTACTATAAAGCAAGCTGGTAGATTTACAGAAACGGCAAAAAATTTGACTGCTGGTGAAGAAATTCTAATAGACGGCCCCTTTGGTAAATTCATTCCTAAAACTGAAAAGAATCTTGTATTTATCGCTGGTGGTGTAGGTATTACACCATTCATGAGTATAATAAAAGATCATATAAATAAAAATTCAAATCAAAAAATCATACTAATTTACGGATCAAGAACAGAACAAGATATTATATTTAAAAATGAAATTGATTCAGTAAATAAAGAATGGTTCAACAAAGTCTATGTATTAAGTAATGAAAATCAAGATTCAGCACAATATGAAAGAGGATATTTGACCAAAGAAATTATGACAAAATACGTAAAAGACATTAGCTCTTCCCTATACTATATATGTGGTCCAGAAATAATGAAAACAGGTGCAAAGAAAATATTAGCAGAGCTGGGAGTAGAAAATAAAAATGTATTTGTTGAAAATTTCTTTTGGTAAAATATAGGTAATGTAAATAGTCTTCGCATCGTACTCGCTTCTCTCGCTGCGGAACCGGAGGGATTCGAATCTTACAGATTCGGTATAGTCTTCGCATCGTACTCGCTTCGCTCCGTGCGATACGCTCAGACTTTTCTCATCCCTCACAAAAGTCGCCCAGGCGACTTTTTCGTTTCCTCCGCTCGCTTCTCTCGCTGCGGAACCGGAGGGATTCGAACCCTCGAGGCCTTTAAAGGGCCTACATCTTTAGCAAAGATGGTCGTTAAACCACTCCGACACGGTTCCAGTATCATTAGATTATATCCTACAGGAGATAAAAGCAATAACATTAATTTTGATAATACTAAAATTAGTGTATGATGAGTAAGTATTTAGTTATTTGAAATACTGAAATGTTTTATGTAACTAACAATCGCAACAACCAAAGAGAAAGGAAAAGTATGGAACAAATAAATCCAGCAACCTGGATATCTAGCATAAAAACATACGTGCTCGACACAAATGTACTGCTTCATGATCCAAACTGCATCGGAGCTTTTAAGGATAATGAAATCTTCATATCGATTATCGCGATCGAAGAAGTAGACAGAAACAAGGCAAACCCAACTGTAGGTCACCTCGCTAGACAACTCTCCCGCAATCTCGACGAAATCCGCAAGGGTGGTGGCGATATTTGCAGAGATGGTGTCAAGACTGTAGGTGGCGGCATCCTCAAACTTGATGTAAATGGTGATGACACATCTCCACTCAGTAAAATCGGTTTGGATGTGTCGTCAAATGACAACAAAATAATTCTGCTTTGCTTGCGACTCATGAAAGAGCGACCTGGCAGGCGTGTTGTTTTGGTCACCAAGGACATTAACATGAGGTTGAAAGCTGCGGCGTTAGGTGTTGCTGCTGAAGATTATGAAAGTGACATGGTTGACACAAGTTCCATTCGTGGTGATGTGTCATCCCTTTCAGTTAGTCCCGATGTGCACAGAATCATCAATCAGAAATCATTTATTCCTGTTGAAAAAACGGGGATTAATGCTGAAGTTATCAGTACACTTATGCCGAATTGTTGTTGCGAACTCGTTATTGAGGGCAACCCCTCTATTAGCGTACTTGCAATATACGATGAAGCTGGAAAAAGATTCGAATTGGTAAAAAAACCAAGAAGTGATGGCCAGGGTATATACCCTCGAAGTCCCCGCCAAGCCTTCGCTTACGCCCTTTGTTTAAATCAAAGAATTCCACTTGTTGCTCTTGGCGGTCGTGCAGGTACGGGTAAGACACTCATTGCCCTACTTGCAGGAATACAGTTAGTTACTGAGGGAAAGTTCAAACAGATAGTTGTATTCCGACCAACAATAGAAGTTGGACAAAGCATGGGATTCTTGCCTGGCAATCTAGAGGAAAAATTCGAGCCATGGCAAAAACCTATTATCAAACTCGCAAACAAAATCCTCGATTCTGGAAAAGAAAAAAAGAAGTCAAAGACCGGGGAGATAATGACGAATGGGAAACTGCAGATCCTGCCCTTCGTCCATAGTCGAGGTGAAACATATGAGGACTCCTTTATCATCGTCGATGAAACGCAAAATCTTAAGCCTGTTGAGGCCAAGACCTTGGTTACGAGAGTTGGTCAAAACTCACGCATGATTGTCACGGGAGATAGTGGTCAAATCGACGCACCATTTCTCAAAGAGGAAAATTGTGGCATATCCCATATCATCGCGCGAATGTTGGGAAGAAAAGTATTCGCCTACTGCATATTGACCAAAGGTGAACGTTCGGAGCTTGCGGAATTGGCGTCTGAACTTTTGTGAAATATCATATCACAGGGGAAGTTGCTTGAATTACAAGCAACCTCCCCTCTTTTTTTTATAAAATTATCGTATAATGAACAAATGCACCCCAAATCCCCAATCACAGATTACGCACGTTTAATACCGCCACAAAAACTTGCTTTAAAAAAACTTGGTATTGAAACCTTGATTGACCTTTTGTATCACTTCCCTTCACGTTATGGTGATACATCAGAAACCAGAAATATTTCTACACTTGAGAAAGGTGATTTAGCTGTTATCTTTGGTAGAATTTCTAAACTTAAAACAAGCAAAGGATTTAAAACAAAAATACCCATGGCTGACGCTTGGGTTGAAGATGAAAGTGGAAAAATACATTGTGTTTGGTTCAATCAGCCATACTTAGCAAAAATGACTAAAGAAGATTCTCTAGTCAGAATAGAAGGCAAAATTTCTCAAAGACGTTCAAAGTCTAGTTCTCCTGATATTGCTGGTGAATTATATTTTTCAAATCCTAAACTTGAAATTGTAAATAAACTTCCGACTGGTGTCGGTGATTCCCTTTTTGGTGACGATGGTAAAGCTCACACCCTTTACCCAGTTTATCCAGAATCTAGAGGCATAACATCAAATTGGCTTTATCATAAAATAATAGATATTTTCAAAAATGGTTTACTTGATCATTTAACTGATCCTATACCAAAAGAAATTCTTGATAAATACAATCTCCCAAGCCTTAAAACAGCATTGATATGGATTCACACACCCATGAGAAATGAGGATGCTGAATCTGCGAGAAAACGTTTTGCCTTTGAAGAAGTTTTTTTCATTCAATTAGAAAAACAAATTACAAGAAAAGCATATGAAAAAAATCCTGCATTTAAAATTGAAGCAATTGAAAAAAATGTTGATGAATTTATAAAGAGATTCCCTTTTGAAGCTACTCTAGCACAAAGAAATTCTATTAACACAGTTCTAAATGATTTTAATAAAAGCCATGCCATGTCTCGCCTATTGGAAGGAGATGTGGGTTCAGGAAAAACAGCAGTAGCAGCTACTACGGCTTATGCAGTAGTAACCACAACACCAAAAGGAAGAAAATTTGGTAATCTTCAAGTTGCATATATGTGTCCGACGGAAATATTGGCCACGCAACATTTTGAATCTTTTATAAAATATTTTTCATACCTTGGAATACAAGTCGGACTTATAACAGGTAGTGGTTGCAAAAAATTTCCATCAAAATTAAATCCAAAAGGCTGGACTGACATTTCTCGTACACAACTATTAAAATGGGTTGAAAATGGTGAAATACCAATACTTATTGGAACTCATGCACTTATACAAAAATCAGTGAAATTTAAAAATCTTGCATATGTAATAATAGACGAACAACACCGTTTCGGATTAAAGCAACGTGCGGCTCTGGTGCAAAAAGATGCGGACGGACTTGCCCGTGCACCCCATTTACTTTCAATGACTGCAACTCCTATTCCCCGCACTCTCGCTCTTACTATTTATGGTGACCTTGATTTAACATTATTAGATCAAATGCCACATGGACGAAAAACAATTATCACAGACATTGTCACACCAGACAAACGTGATGAAGTTTATAAAAAAGTTAAAGATGAATTAATATCAGGTCGCCAAGTTTATGTTATTTGTCCAAGAATAAATGAACCAGATCCAGATAAAGAAGCTGCTGTAAATGCAAAATCGGTCAAAGAAGAAGCAAAAAGATTAAAGGAAAAAGTATTTCAAGAATATGAAATAGGTATTTTGCACAGTAAAATGAAACCAATAGAAAAAGACAAAGTAATGTCAGAATTCAAATCTGGAAAAATTCATATATTATGTGCAACTTCAGTTGTTGAAGTAGGTGTAAATGTTGAAAATGCAACAGTGATTATAATAGAAGGCGCAGAGCGTTTTGGTTTGGCACAACTTCATCAGCTTCGTGGTCGTGTGATAAGATCAAATAATCAAGCCTATTGCTACATATTTGCAGATACAAAATCAGAAAAAACTTTCGATAGATTGAATGCTTTAAAAACTGCTAAAAATGGTTTTGAATTAGCTGAATACGATTTGAAATTCCGTGGCTCCGGTGAACTTTCAGGTGGAAAACAATGGGGTGTTTCTGATATAGCAATGGAAGCCTTAAAAAATATAAAAATGGTAGAAGCAGCTAGATTGGAAGCTAGAGAAATTATTGAAAATAATTTACATATAGAAAAATACACTCAAATCAAAGATAATTTATTAATTAGAAAAGAGTCAATAAAACATTGGGAGTAAAATTTGTTTTAAGAAAAATTGAATTTTATTGAACAGAAGGAGATATTTGATCCGGTGTTCCTATAGTAACAGAAACGTTTGAATTTGTAATAACTACTGGATTTGGTGATATCGGTACCATAGCTGCATCTGTTTGATTTAAATAACCACCAAGATAAACAACGCCATAAGTGCCTGCTGTATAACCTGTAGCTATTGAATTACAGTTATAAACTTTTGCTCCTATTTTTACGAGACAACTTGAAGTTGTAGAATCATTTGGAGAAGCTTTAAAAATAATGCTGTAATTAGCAACACCTCCTGCAGGATATGAAACAAAGGCTGCTCCAGTTGTGTATCCTGTAGGAATATTTGTTAATGAATTTTCAAGATCTGAAGAAATCTGATAAGAAGAATTTGTTGCTCCATTACCCATAGCTGCAGGGGCCATGTAAATATAGTCTATATTACCGATACCAGCAGGAATACTTTTCATATAAGGAGATATTTCAGCAGTAAATGCACCCCAGGCGGCATTTCCAGATGATTTAGCAACACAATTAGAAGCATTAGCGGTATTTGTATACGAACACCCTGCACCATTACCACCAGTAACCGTAGCTAAGTTTGGTACCGCACCATCATGATCAAGTTGATAAAGCTTTATAGCTGTGTTTAATTGATGAGTTTGTTGAGCCCTAGCGACATTTCTTGCTGATACTCTAGTTGCAGAAAGTGAAGCATAAGTAACTGATGACAATAAAGCTATTATAGATATAACAACCATTAACTCAATTAATGTAAAACCTTTATTTTTAGAAATTTTCATTATTCAATTATAACTTTTAAAAGAGTAAATGCAAACTGTTTTCCCAAAATTTCAACAAAATATTATTTGGTGCGCCTGCTAGGATTCGAACCTAGGACCCTCGAGGTATAAGCTCGATGCTCTAACCAACTGAGCTACAGGCGCATATGCGACCTTTTGACGCAATTTATTTATATCATATTTGATGCTCAATATCTAACTTTTTCTTTGGCTGTATTCCATGAGCGATAATTATGGACTCGTATTCATCTCTTTCAAGATTCTCTATTTCTATCAATCTCTTGGCAATCGCGTCAAGTGCTGGGCGGTTTTTGTTTATAGCATCTTCAGCTTTATCATATGCTTCTCGCATAATTCTCGCAACCTCAGAATCTATATCGGCACCAATTTTCTCAGAATATTCCTTATCCTCTATACCCTTTCCAAACATAGCTCTTCCGCCAGAATTTTCTAAAGCAAGAACCCCAATTTTTTCTGACATTCCGTATTTGGTTACCATATCTCTAGCCAATGCTGTAGAAACCTGAAGATCATTTGAAGGACCTGTAGTAACATCATTGAACATTATTTTTTCAACAACATATCCACCCAAAGAAACAGCAATATCATCTAAAAATTCTTTTTTGCTTTGCATCTTTCTGTCTTCAAGAGGTAAATGTAAAGTATATCCCGCTGCCCTTCCTCTAGAAATAATAGAGATTTTGTGAACAGGATCAGCAAAAGGTAATAATGATGAAACCAATGCATGTCCAGCTTCATGATATGCAGTTATCTCTTTTTCTTTTTTAGAAAGCAAATGACTCTTTCTTTCTGGTCCAAGCATCACTTTTTCTATTGCTCTAATAAGATCGTATTGTGAAATCTTTGTGCGATTTTCGCGCGCAGCAAGTATAGCTCCTTCATTCATAAGAGAATAAAGATCTGCCCCAGAAAAACCTGGGGTTCTCTCTGCTATCACACGAAGTCCAACATCTTCAGCAAAAGGTTTTTTTGTGGAATGTATTTTAAGTATTTCTTCTCTATCATTTCTATCTGGTAAATCTATAGTTACCCTACGATCAAATCTACCTGGACGAAGTAATGCTGGATCCAATACATCTGGTCTGTTCGTGGCAGCCATAACTATGACCTTTTCATTTGGTTCAAATCCGTCCATTTCAACAAGTATTTGATTTAGTGTTTGTTCTCTCTCATCATTTCCTCCACCAACTCCTGTACCACGAACACGTCCGACAGCATCTATTTCATCTACAAAAATAATAGCAGGCGCAGCTTCTTTTGCCATTTTAAATAAATCTCTTACACGAGAAGCACCAACGCCTACAAACATTTCTACAAATTCTGAACCTGATATTGCAAAGAATGCGACATTTGCTTCTCCAGCTACTGCTCTTGCCAATAAAGTCTTTCCGGTTCCAGGTGCTCCCATAAGCAATATACCCTTGGGAATTACAGCTCCAATTTCCAAAAACTTTTTAGGATTTTTTAAGAAATCGACAATTTCTGCTAATTCTTGTTTTGCTTCCTTGGCTCCTGCAACATCCTTAAAAGTTACTTTTTGCTTTTTATCATCAGGCAATGTTATGCGTGCTTTTGATTGACCGAATGAAAATGCTTGCATACCTGCACCCTTAACTTGTCTTGAAAGAAACCAGATTATCAGAATAATAAATAATAGTGGTGCAAGAAATGGTGTTATCTGAACAAACCAAAATAAAAATCCACTTGGTCCTTCAACGTTTATTTTTACAGCATTTAATTTTTCTGGAGTAAGACCGTATCTTGAAAATGTTTCTGTAACTGATGAATCCGACTCTTTATTTGTCTCTTTTATTGTTTTCTTTTCGTCATTATAAGTAGCTGTTAGAGTATCACCTTTTACTGTTATTGATGTTACATTCCCTGCCCCAACATCACTAACGAGTTCAGATAGATTTATTTTTATTGTGTTTTTATTTTCGCTTGCAATAGCAGAATATATTCCAGACACAATAAGAAGTATCAATAAACCTATAGATATTGAATTTAATAAACCAAATTTACTTGGCTTCTTTTTTTCTTTATTTTCTTGATTATTATCGTTATTTTGCTGATTATTCATATTCCACTGATTCTACTATTAAAATAGGAAAAATGGAAGAAAAAATGCTATTATAATTTGCATAATGTCAGATTCACTTATAAATAATAAAAAAACATTTATTGACTATGAAGTTATGGAAACCTTTGAGGCAGGTATTGAACTTCTTGGTCTTGAAGTAAAAAGCCTAAGGAAAAACCAAGGCTCCCTACTTGGATCCCATGTCACTATTCGTGGTGGAGAGGCCTTTATCATTGCCTCAAATATTCCTGCATATCAAGAAAAAAATACACCTAAAGACTATGAACCCAAAAGAAATCGTAGACTATTACTCACAAAAGTAGAGATAAATAAACTTGCCGCTATAGAGAGTAAAAAGGGTTTGACAATAGTTCCTATTTCAATGTATAATAAGGGCAAGAAAATCAAGGTACAAATCGCTATCGTTCGTGGTAAGAAAAAATACGATAAACGCGAAGATATAAAAAAACGCGAAACTGACCGTGATATTCGAAGAGAGTTTTCAGATCGTTAAAAATAAAATGGGGATGAAAGGCCTCGACAGTTGAGGTACTTCATATTGCGCATTGTAGAGCTCCACTGTCTCTTAAAACCAATGGAAATGTTAACTGCTAAATCAGCAATTACAAAGGCAAAGTCTGCTGTGTCTCCATATTTTGGATCACACGATTTTACTTTCGCTCTAGCTACGGCTTAAGCGACGTCTCACACTATGCGTTCTGAATAGTGTTGAGGTGATATACACATGAACTAGAATTATATTCACTTCCCTGCTTATAATTTAAAACTTGGGGAATCGTCTATATATATTTTGTTTACTTTTTAGTATATAGATTAAATGAGGGTGACCTCGCTAAAGTTTTCTATACAATGTAGAAGTAATATAAGATTTCATCTGCACGGCGGTTCGATTCCGCCCATCTCCACAGACAAAAGTAAGGCACCCGAATGGGTGCTTTTACTTTTGGCTGCTGGAGAGCAAGTTAGGAATCGAACGGTCGGAGCGAACGAAGGTGAGCGAGACGGGGTCGCGGAAATTTTCAGAAGAAAATTATCCGTGACTCGATTCCTCCCATCTCCACAAAGTTTATGGAATAAAATGTTCCTCGATTTTAGTTACGACTCCATTAATTACAACAATATCCCATGGATTATTCTTTTGATAAGTCGTATTTGATGTGTTGAAATAATTTTGGAAAGTTGAAAATGTTATCGAGTTTGTTGCTGGGCTTCCTGACATAAATTTAGCATTGGAAGAGATTTCAAAAGTCCTTATTTTAGAATTTACATTTTGATATACTGGTCCATTCATACCACCGGGAGCCCACTTAGTATTTAGCTCGACATAGTCTATATCAATATAATTCTTTCCCGACTGATTATATACAGATTTAACTATTCCTATTGCCTGTTCGGTGACTATATTTGTGGCAGACTTTACTGGAACAGAAACGTCTTTTTGTTCATCACTAATATTTGGAACATCAGACGCTGTTTTATTATTAAGATAAATTCCAGCACCAATTACTAATAATGCAATGATTACTAATACCAATCCAATAATATAACCCTCATTTTTCTTTTTCATAATGAAGTAATATTACCACAAATCATCTTTATATTCCACCCGATCTCATGACAAGAGTTAGCCGATTAAAGTCTATTTCCAGCCACAATCGCTTCAGAGCTCTCAAATACCCAAGGATAGAGTTGGTTCCAAGTTTGGCTCACCAAGTCCACAGACAAAAGTAAGGCACCCGAATGGGTGCTTTTACTTTTGGCTGCTGGAAAGCAAGTTAGGAATCGAACGGTCGGAGCGAACGAAGGTGAGCGAGACGGGGTCGCGGAAATTTTCAGCAGAAAATTATCCGTGACTCGATTCCCAGTATCTACACCAACATTTTTACACCATTACGCCATTATTGACTTTTAACAAGACTTTGATAATATATAGATATACCTTCTGTTGCTTCGGTGGCAGAACGCGAAACCGTAACCTTGTGTTGCGGTTTCTGCATTATATAGATATGATTATCTGGTAAAAATAAATATTTATATTGTAGGGGTATTTTCTTTTTATGCAATGCAACAAAACTGCAATGCAACAAAAAACCATTAAAAGCTTTTAATGAAAGTGTTGAACTAACAGATTGAATCTACGCAACACCTCCTTGACCCTCCCCTTTTTATAAACTATCATTAACTTATGAAAAAAATAATAATACTAGTTTTTTTGATAGGTATTGGAATGTCTTTTGGAATCAGAAAAGCTCACGCGACTGTGGGTGGACCAACATATGTGTATAGTTTAAAATATAACCCCGCTGATGCTTCACTTTATTACACGGAACAATCAGAAGGCGGTCGTGGATGTCTCCCTATTCTAAAAAAGATCTCTCTTGTTTCATTAGAAGTTTCTGATGTTATTTCATGCAATCAAAGCGAGGGTCTTTCTTTATCTGACGTATTTACAGAAATAAATGCTGTAACCAAAGGATTTAAAGATTTAACACAAATCAGTCTTGCACAAAATAATATTAGAATTGAATTAACAAATCCACAGACAAAGAAAATTCCAAATGATAATTATGTTATTAATACTCTATTCACTGCACAGGTTTATCAGAATGATACCCTTATCGGTGAATTCCCTGTTTCTGGATGTAGTGCAGATCAAACATTTCTTTTTGGTGGATATGCATTCACAAGTCTAAATAAAAAAATTGCCTTGCTTCTGTCTACAAAAGGAAATTGTTTTGAAGGTGGATATATTTACGAATCCCTACACATTATAAATGCAAATGTTAAAGACAAGTCTTTCGTTGCGAATTATTTAAAATCAGAAGTTCCCCTTGTAGAATCGAGTGCAACACTTTCTCCGATTTATTTAGAAAATACAAAACCAAATCAAGAACCCATTAAAAATACCCCTTCAAATATAATACCTACAAATAACGAGCGTAATTTAAATACCTCAGAAATCGTAATAGCACTTATTGCATTAATATTTCTAATACTAGGTGTAGTTTTGGGTTACGCCATAAATCGAAAAAAATAACAAAATTTTATAAGCGATTACAAGTATTTGATTCAATATAAAAAAAGAAAATGCCGACAGTGTGTCGGTTTTTCTTTTGTCTGCTAATCACCTTTATTTTTTGCCTTTTTTGTCGTCCTTTTTCTCTTTTGTCTTTGAATGTGGTCCAAAAAATATAAAGGCGAAAATAATTGCAGCTGCTATAAATATAATATCATTCATGTTTACATTATAGCTGTAATTATTTAGTTGTGCTACCCTTATAGTAATGAAGGAAACTAATTGGAAATTTTATATATCAAATGAAGAAACATTGTCAGCAATGATTGATGCCTGCGAAAATGCAAAGCATACTATTGATCTTGAACAATTCATTTTTATTCCAGATAGTTTTGGAAATAGACTTATTGATATATGCGTCAAAAAGGCATCTCAAGGTGTTAAAGTAAGGTTTATTTGGGATGCGGCTGGTAGTTTTAGTTTATTTGGTTCGAATATTATTGAAGACTTAAAAAATAAAGGTATAGAATTAGTATTTTTTAAAACACTTTTTCCAGGATTCTTTGATGTTCCAAACTATAGAAGTTGGTACTTTAGAAATCACAGACGTACACTTGTTATTGATAGTGAAGTAGCCTTTACTGGCAGTATTTGTATTTTTGAAAAAATGATAGATTGGCGCGATACAAATCTTAGAATAGAAGGATTGGTGGTTAATGATATGCAAAAAGCCTTCAATAGAATGTGGGATAGAGCTCAAGGCAAAAAATTGCCCAAAATCAAACATGACAAAACAAGTGATCATGAATTCAAATATATAAGCAATAATCCTATTCCCCGCCACAGAAGACTTTATAATCATTTAATTGAGGCTATCAGGAATTCAAGAAAATATATTTATATAACTACCCCATATTTTATTCCTACACATCATCTTGCGCGAGTTCTTAGACTGGCAGCTCATAGAGGTGTAGATGTTAAAATTATTATTCCTGAAATGTCTGATCATGCCCTCGTTGATCTTGCATCACATACCTTTTTTCATAGCATGTTAAAATCTGGTGTAAAAATATTTCTATATAAGAAAAAAATGCTTCATAGTAAGACGATAATCATAGATGATGATTGGTCGAGTATTGGTACTCTAAATATGGATAATGTAAGTCTACTTTACAATTTTGAAGCAAATATAGTAAGTACAAATGTACGATTTGCAGACGAGCTAATTTCACATTTTTTACATGACAAAGAAAATTGTGAAGAAATGACAATGATAAAGTGGGACAAACAACCCGTGATCAGAAAGATTGCAATGTTCTTTATGAAATTTATAAGAGGATTTTTCTAGACACACAAAAGAAAATATGCTATAAATAAGGTTCTTTAACATGAGTATACAAAGAGTAAGAATAAATAACTTCATAAAAGCGCCGGAATTGCGTGTAATTACCGATGACGGAGAAAATCTGGGAGTTATTACTCTAAATGAAGCTTTGACACAGGCTAAAGCCAGAAATCTTGATCTTATTGAAATATCCCCAAATGCGACCCCACCAGTTGCAAAAATCATGGATTATGGTAAATTTCAATACGACGAAAAAAAGAAGCAAAAGGTAGCTAAATCCCGTACTCAGACTTCAGAATTGAAGAATGTACAGGTAAAAATAGGCACAGGAGATCACGATCTAGAACTCAAAGCTAAAAAGGCCTCAGAATGGCTCAAAAATGGCGACAGGGTGAAAATAGACCTATATCTCGTTGGAAGATCAAAGTACATGGACATAAACTTTCTTAAGGAAAGAATGGACCGTATAATGAAACTCATCACAACAGAATACAAAGTTGTAGTGCCTCCAACAAAGGGTCTAAAAGGATTGTCTGCCATAATTGAGAAAAAATAAGTAAAAAGTGAAAAGATTAATAAAATTTTATGAAAACAAATAAATCATATTTAAAAAGACTAAAGGTAACAAAGAGTGGAAAAATTCTTGCTAGATCAAAAGGCCAGAATCACTTTAATTCAAAAGAAAGTCGCCGTTCACAACTTTCAAAAAAGAGAAGTAAGGAGTTTCCAATGACAAACAAAGAGAAGAGTCGATTCTTAATAAACGCAAGATAGAAATATCAGCAAAATAATAAAACAGATTAATTAAATAACATGACAAGAGTAAAGAAAGGCGTAAACGCGCTAAAAACAAGAAGAAATATATTAAGCCAAGTAAAAGGCTATCGTTTTAATAGAAGCACAAAAGAAAGAACAGCATATGAAGCTATTTCTCATGCAGGTACTTATGCTTTTGCTCACAGAAGAGACAAAAAGGGTGATTACAGAAAACTATGGAATGTTAGAATAAATGCCGCATTAAGAAATATTAATGAGAAATATTCATACAGTAAATTTATTGGAAATCTAAAGAAAGCAAATATTGCTCTAGACAGGAAAATCCTCTCTTCCCTAGCTCACGAAAACCCAACAGTTTTTGATGCTATAGTAAAAAAAGTTATTTAATTTATATATATAAATTATTATTATCAGATTAC
>CAIMDI010000010.1 GCA_903839695.1 Candidatus Tayloriibacteriota bacterium
TACTTTGTCTAGCCCAAATATTTATACTGATATATATGGTGCTGGTGTGGGCGGCGGATGGTACGGTAATATTAGGTTTTTCACTTCTGGTAACAGTGCGGTAGCGGAAAGGATGCGTATAACAGATAGCGGCAACGTTGGAATCGGCTCCTCAACTCCTTCTTCAACATTGTCTATTACAGGAACTGCTGGTAGAAATCCTTTTACAGTAGCGTCATCATCAGGTTCAACATTGTTAACAGTGTTGCAAAATGGAAATGTGGGAATAGGTTCATCGACTCCATTTGCAAATCTTTCAGTTGTAGGCTCAATGGCACTTACAGGAGGTTTATATGACTCTCTAACTTCAACAGGAACAAACGGAATGGTTCTTCAATCAACAGGTACAGCAACAAAGTGGGTAGCTACATCTACATTAGGAATAACAGGAGGAAGTGGAGTATCAGGAGGTTTAAATGGTTATCTAGCAAGATTTACTTCTCCTACAGCACTCTCAACAGGATTATTCTTGGATAACGGAACTGTAGCTGGTATTAATGCAACTTCATCAACTTATACATTTAATGTACAAGGATCATCTGGAGTAAATCCATTTAATGTAGCTTCATCAACAGGTACAAGTATGTTGACATTATTATCAAATGGTAATGTCGGTATTGCAACAACCACCCCAGGTTATCCTCTAACTGTAGCAGGAGATATTCAGTTTATGGGTACAACAAATAAGATTGAAACATCATTGAGTACAAACTCAACCGCAATGACAGTTACAGGTTATGATGGTGGTGGTACTGGAGAAGGTCCTGTTAAGTGGAAAAATCTATCAGGAAAACAATTAGGTACACTTGGTGGAGATACTGCTGGAGTAGGAAACGTATATCTACTAGGTAATACAGATAGTACAGGTTCAGGTATGGGAGGTTTCAGTTTCATTAATCCAGCTGTTGCAGCAGGAGATAAAAGAGTTGCTCTGGTTGATGCACGAAGAGGAACTAATCAACAATCTGCCTCTCTTAACTTCTTCGTTTGGAATAGTGGTGCATTCAATCAAGCTATGATTATTAGTCAGGCAGGTTTAATACGAATTCAGAATTATGGTGCCGGTACTTTGACTACTGATGCTTCTGGTAATGTTACTGCAGCTTCCGATGAACGATTAAAGGATTTGCAAGGCAGTTTTGTTAAAGGTCTTGATTCTATTAATGGTTTAAATCCTATTACATACAAATGGAAGTCTTCAACTGGTTTTGATACTGAAAATATTTATGCCGGTTTCTCAGCTCAAAATGTTCAAAACTTTATTCCTGAAGCTGTTGGTGTAAGTTCTGATGGTTACCTTACATTACAAGATCGTCCTATACTTGCTGCATTGGTAAATGCTATAAAAGAGACTTCATTGAAAATGGATGCTATGTCTAGTTCTACAGCTATACTTTCATGTGCTGATGCAAAATGTTTGGTTCCTGCTGTTAATAGTTTGAATCTACAATATAAGGATTTAGCTGCTCTTATAAATGAAAATGTAATAGCTATTGAAAATCAGAAAGTTCAATTGGGTGCTTTGGAAGATGAAATAATTGTTCTTAGAGATACTATGGCTTCTGCAACTTCTACTATAGCTACAACTACAGGTTCTATTCTTGAACAATCAGCTACATTTATCGCAAAGATAGCTGATTCAGTAATGAATTCTATTTCTTCAACAGGGAACTGGGTCATTGCTAGAATATCTGCAACTTATGTATATTCAAAGAGAATTGAGGCTGAAACTGTAGCTATTTCTCAAGGACTTGAAATGAAAGATCAAGCAACAGGTTTGATATACTGTGTCGTTATCAAGAATGGTGATTGGGAAAGAAAGCAAGGAACATGCGCAGAGATTGCTGCAAGTTCAGCATCTTCAACTTCAGTTATCGTAAATACATACATCCCTTCATTGCAAAATCAAATAATTGACACTTCAACAACAACATCAATTATCGGAACAGCTACAATTCCAGCGACAAATACATCTACAACAACTTCAACTTCTACATCTAGTACCGGCGGTACAGTAATAGACACAACTACTTCAACAAGCACACCTGTAGTTTCAACACCTTCAGATGTATCTACTTCAACACCTGTAGTTACAGACCCAACAGTAACTCCTGATCCAAATGCAACAAATACAAATACCACAGTAATTACACCAGTTGTTGTAGATCCTGCAGTAACATCAACTCCTGCACCAACTCCTACACCTACACCAGATCCAAATCCAGCGCCAACACCAAGCCCCGCACCAGACCCTACGCCAGTTCCACCATCTGGCGGTACGGCAGGTAATTGACAATAGCCTATGATTCGTGTATCATACATACAAGTAAGTTTTCCTAGTCGCTTACATTTAATTATTTAAAGACGGGTTAAAGTAAAAGAAAATGGCAAAGAAGTTATATGTTGGAGGTATTTCATACGGCACAAGCGAAGATGCTCTTAAGGCACATTTCGCCCAAGCTGGAGCAGTTGAGTCAGCTAGTATTATTATGGACAAGATGACAAACCGTTCAAAGGGTTTTGGTTTCGTCCAAATGACAACAGACGCTGAAGCAGACAATGCTATCAATATGTTCAATGGCAAGCCTCTTGATGGAAGAAATCTTACCGTCAACGAAGCTCGTCCTATGGAACCTCGAGCTCCTCGAAAGAGTTTTGACAGAGGAGAATCACGCGGAAACTGGTAAGCTGAATCGTTTACTAAACCAAAAAAATACCCCCTTCTGGGGGTGTTTTTTTATGTGCTTTTTGAATATTTTATTAATCCAACAAATCCCACCATTCAGAAACAGGAGCTTTGTTTATGATTTTTATGATAGTAGATATGGAATCTGTGATCATAAGAAGATCATAATCTTCTTTTTCTATAGTATGATGTCTTTTTAACATTTGCTCGAGTATGAGAGTTTTTACAGGAATCCAAAAGTCTTTACCAACCAAAATGACAGGGACTTTGGGAATTTTCTTTGTTTGTATAAGAGTTAAGAGACCAAATAATTCATCAAATGTTCCGAATCCTCCAGGGAAGAAAATATATGCTTCAGCAGCAAAATTCATCATAGGCTTTCGTACGAAGAAATAATTGAAATGAATAGAGTCAGTAACACTAGGATTTATTTTTTGTTCATGTGGCAAAATAATATTTAAGCCAACGGAATTTCCTTTACCATCAAAAGCGCCTTTGTTTGCAGATTCCATTATACCTGGTCCACCTCCGGTTATTACTGTATATCCGGTTTCTGTTACTATTCGTTTTGAAAGTTCATATGCATCTTTATAATGTGTGCTACTTTCATTGATTCTTGAAGAGCCAAAAATGGTAACAGACTTTGGATATTTTTTTAGGAATTCAAAACCTTGTCTAAATTCTCTAGAAATCTCTACAATATGTGCATCTATTTCTTTGTTAATCTCCTCAGCAGTTAATTGTTCTTTTTTCATAAAAATGATTATAACATAACTATATGCTATTATGCATGATATGAAATTTCTTATAGAAAAAGAATTGGGAAATGGAAGAGGTAGGATAGGAAATATAGAGACAAAACATGGAAATATACAAACTCCGGCATTTATTGTTGTTGGTACAAAGGCTACGGTAAAATCATTAACAACTGAACAAATAAATACTCTAGGTGCGCAGGCAGTTCTTGCAAACACATATCATTTATATTTACAGCCGGGTGATAAAATTTTAAAAAAAGCTGGAGGCATACAAAACTTCATGAATTGGCAAGGACCAACGTTTACTGATTCGGGTGGCTTTCAAGCATTTTCTTTGGGTGCGGCATTTAACAATAATGCATCAAAAATCGCTGATAGAGATTCTGACGCTGATACAACAGAACACAATCAAGAAAAGTTTGCTAAAGTCACAGAAGACGGAGTGGAGTTTAGATCTGTTTTAGATGGTAGCACGCATTTTTTTACTCCAGAAAAATCTATAGAAATACAACATGGTATAGGTGCTGATATTATCTTTGCTTTTGATGAATGCACATCTCCTCATGCTAGTTATGAATATCAAATAGAGGCCATGAACAGAACTCATCGTTGGGCAAAGAGATCATTAGATTATCACAAAAATAATAATAAAAATGATCAAGCACTTTTTGGTATTGTTCAAGGTGGACGTTATGAAGATCTTAGAAAACAAAGTGCGAAAACAATAGGTGAAATGGATTTTGATGGTTTCGGTATTGGAGGATCATTTGATAAAGAAGATATATATACAGCGGTGGGTTGGGTTAATGATATTTTACCAAAAGAAAAACCAAGGCATTTATTGGGCATAGGAGAGCCTGTAGATTTATTTGGTGGTATTGAAAATGGTATTGATACTTTTGATTGTGTTACACCTACACGCATTGCTCGAAACGGAAGTCTATACACAAGAGACGGAAGAATTAATATTTTAAATGAAAAATATATAGAAGATTTTGCAAAAGTAGATTCGAAATGTGAATGTTATACATGCAAAAATTATACATCAGCATATTTGTCTCATTTATTTAGATCAAAAGAAATGCTGGCTGCGACACTTGCATCAATTCACAATTTGTATTTTATTGTAAATTTGGTAAAGGAAATTAGAATATCTATAGAGCAGGGGAATTTCTTTGAATTTAAAAAAGAGTTTTTAGAAAAATACTATAAATAGAATTATATTTCTCTAGGTTTATATTCTTCAGGAGCGTTTTTTAGCCACCATTCTATATTTTCTGTATTTAATAAACCTTCACGCGCACCGACGTATTGAATAACTGACATAGGATTTACTGGTGCCCAAACTAAAGCCTCAAGTGGGGATTTTCCCATTATAAGTGCTGCAACAAAAGTAGCTGAAAATGAATCACCACATCCAGTTCTTTCTACAGGCGGTCTAGGATCCGGATATTCAGGCATAAAATAGAAATGTTCGCCATCAAGCATATAGGCACCTTTTGGGCCATCTGTAATCAAGACGATTTTTGGTCCATTTGCATGAATTTCTCCAAGAAGGACTTTTATATCTCTGGACTCTGTGTGTAGTATTCTTTGAGCTTCTTCAACATTACAAATAAAAACTTCAGTTCTACTATAAATTTCTTTCAATTCTTGAATTCCTAATTGTATTTGAAATGTTCCGGGTTGAAAGGCTAATTTTACTTGAGGATTATTTTTTAAATATTCAATTATTTCGGCATGGTATTTTTGTGTATTTGCAGCAATAGAACTCAAATATATCCATTTTGGTGCCTTTTTAATCTGTGGTAATTTGTAATCGTATTTTATGTGATTGATAAGAATAGTTCTGTCTACTTCATACCACAAAACGAAATGGTAATTTGTAGGCATGCCTTTATGTGTCTTTACGTATTTTGTATCTACTTTTTCTTTTACTAATTCTTTTATACAATCATCACCATTTTCATCAGAGCCTACTTGGGTTATTAGCGCTGACTTTATACCTAAACGAGAAACACAAACAGCAGCATTTGCAGAATTTCCTACAGCCTTTATAACTTTTACGTATTCGAAGGGAACTTTGTCACCGAATTTCATACAAAGCTCACAATTTTCGGTGTCTATTCTACAATGCACGCTTGCCTCCTTTATACGAATAAAAGCGTCCGTAGTGATATCCCCAATTGCTAAAAAATCAATATTTTTTTCAAACATATATGTTAGAATTATAGCATGAACAATAAAAATAAATTACTGCGCGAATATATAAAAGAAGCGCAATTGGGGAAAAAGGCTATTGGCCATTTTAATATTTCAAATATAGAAGGATTTTGGGCAGTTGTGCTTGGGGCCAAAAATCTCAATCTTCCAGTTATTATCGGAGTATCAGAAGGAGAAAGAGATTTTATTGGTGTAAAAGAAATAGCGGTAATAGTAAAAAATTACAGAGAATACACTGGCCAAGCAGTTTTTCTTAATGCAGATCATACTTATTCATTTGATAGAGTAAAAGAGGTAGTAGACGCAGGATATGATTCTGTAATATTTGATGGAACAGAACTTCCATTAGAAGAAAATATTTCCATAACAAAAAAATGCGTTGAATACGCAAAAAGTGTAAATCCTGAAATTCTCGTTGAAGCTGAAATAGGATTTATTGGTAAATCATCAAAGCTTTTGGACGCTGTGCCTGATGGTGTTGGACGAATGACTACTCCAGAAGAGGCCAAGGATTTTGTTATTTCAACTGGTGTGGACATGCTTGCTCCAGCAGTTGGAAATGTTCATGGAATGGTCAAAGGAGGTGAACCAGCATTAAATATCCCTAGAATTAAAGAGATTTCAGAAGCTACAAATATCCCTTTGGTATTACACGGTGCTTCTGGTAATTCCGCAGATGATATAAAAGGCTCAATAAATTCCGGAGTAGCTATTGTTCATATAAATACCGAATTACGTGTTGCTTATAAAAATGGATTAATGATTTCTATTCAAGAAAATCCAGATGAGATTTCACCTTATAAATATCTCAAAGGTGCCAGAATAGCTATGCAAAAAGTTGTAGAAGAAAAGTTAAAATTATTCAATAATCTCTAATATAAAATAAATCATCATGAAGAAAATATATATAACAAGAAAAATTCCTGATGTTGGAATAAAAATGTTATTAGAAAAAGGTTATGAAGTAGATGTAAATACCAAAGACAGACCACTTGAGAAAAAAGAATTAATAAAAATATTGAAGAAAAATAGTTATGATGCTGTATTAACTTTGCTAACAGACATCATTGATGCAGAAGTTATGGATTCAGCGCCAACAGTAAAAATTTATGCCAATTTCGCAATTGGTTTTAATAATCTTGATATTGAAGCCGCAAAAGCTAGAGGAGTCTATCTTACAAATACACCAAATGGTGGAGCAGAAAGAGTGGCAGAACATACTTGGGCATTAATTCTTGCTTTAACTTGTCGTATAGTTGAAGGTGATTCATATATAAGGAATGGTAAGTATAATGGTTGGGATCCCATGCTTTTACATGGTGAAAGAATAGAAGGGAAAACCCTGGGAATAATAGGTACAGGACGAATAGGTGCAAATGTAGCTCGTAAGGGAAGATTTGGATTTGGTATGAATGTCGCCTATTATGATGTAAAAAGAAATGAAGAACTTGAAAAAGAAGATGGTGCAAAATTTTATCCTACAGTTGAAGAAGTATTAAAGATTTCAGATATAGTTTCTTTACATGTGCCATTGATGGATTCTACTCATCATTTAATAAATATTGATAGATTAAAAATGATGAAACCGTCAGCGTATTTGATAAACACATCCAGAGGTCCAGTTATTGATGAAAATGATCTCGTATACGCCTTAAAAAATAAAATTATAAAGGGTGCCGGTCTTGATGTATTTGAATTTGAACCAAAACTCGTAAGTGGATTAGCAAAATTATCTGATGTTGTTATTACTCCTCATATTGCTTCAGCAACTGAAGAGGCAAGACTAGAAATGTCAAAAGTATCTGCACAAAATATCATAGATTGCATGGGTGGTGTTATTCCTAGAAACAATGTGTTAAAATAATATTACAAATAATTAAATATGTCAGAAATTCAATTTGATACAGACCAAATACAATACAAACCTAGGACTGTTGTTGGCCAGCAACATTCTTCAGTAGGTGGTATTACAGGTTGGTTATTGCAAAAAGGTATTATAAAAGATGAGTCACAAGCGGGCGGAGTGCTTATGGTTATTGTCATTATAAATTTTATTTTAACAGCTTTAGTAATTTATTTCTTTGTATTTTAATATGAATAAAACCCCAAAAAAATTAGCTTTTCCAAAATCAGTGTATGCAATTTTCATTTGCACAATTATTATCAATGCCATAATAACTTATTTTATTGTAAATTACCCAGTTCAGATATTGTGTGGCCTATAATCAACATATTCTAGCCTGTGCAGATCTATGTTGTGTTTATTCCACAAAGTAATACAATATTACACATGAAGTCTAAAAATAACTACAGTTCAGGATTCACCCTAATTGAATTGTTAGTTGTTGTCTCAATAATAAGTATTTTATCTAGTGTTGTATTAGCGTCGATGTCTACAGCAAGAGGAAAGGCAAAAGATGCATCAGTAAAATTTCTGGCAACACAGATGAGGAATGTTTATGAAATGGAATATTTAAAAAGTGGAAGTTACTCAGCGATGCATGCTGTTACTTCGACTGGTACGGGTTGGGTATGTACTGATACTCCTAGTGTTCATATATGTCTTGTTACCAACATAGCAGGTTGTGATAGTGTATATCAATTAGCTACACTGCCAGATGCAAACAAGGTTTGTGATGATATTATAAATAAGTTAGGTGGTTACACATTTGGTGTTATGAATGGTAGCAAGGATACTGATTACGCAGTTTTTATAACATATCCAAGTGACAATACAAAAGGATTCTGTGTAAGGAGTACTGGAGCTGTTTCAGCTTCTGTCTCAAGTGCTGATAATTGTCTGAATAAGAGTTTATCAATATAAAAATAATAACTAAAGGCCATCAATCAACTCTGATCGATGGCCAATTCAATAAAAACTGACAAAACTTAAGATTCATGGTTTCTAGCTCACTTGAGCACTTCCCATGATTCATGTTCTCTTTCTTCTGAAGATGAGAATTCCAGCACCGCCGATGAGGAAAACTGCAACTGACGACGGTTCTGGGATTGACTGCATTTGAAAGACTCCCAGAGTGAAACCACAATTATTCAGATTGTTAAAATCTGGTTGGAACGACTCCACTTGGAGACTGAACACATCACCAGGTTTAACCGTACCAAACTCGCTGGTAAACGTGACAGCATCGAAGGGATGCAATCTATCTGCTACTATGGGGTCAGTCCCTACTGAAACCCCATTGATTTCGAAGTTAGACAATGTCATGTGCCCATCATCCGCTTTCGCTTTGTTTATTATCCCGACGGATACCATGAATGAATTGACTCCTGCCATGCTGGGTGTGTTTACCGTGTTGTCAATACGGGTGCTTGCCCCATATCCATAGCCATCAGTCCTCTCTGTTCTTACAGAGGACGCACCGATTGTCATTGTTAATTGGAATTTACTCAAATTCTCAATAGTCCACGGTGCACCAGATAAAGTCTGGTCCAATGGAGAGTTCATGTAAAGGACACCCTGTGACAAGAAACTCTTCCACATTGGGTACGGGAGGTCTGTTACCTCCTGAGGGGTTAAGTCGCGGGTAATCACCATTTGATTTACCACGATTGATTGCTCAGACAACTGAGCGTTGACGTTACTGACGAAGGTCAGGAACGCTACGAAGACGGCCAACAGGGCCGCCCTCATTGTTTGTTGACTCGTTTTCATTTTTGTTCTCCGAAGAACCACTCTTGTTTTTGGACAACAGGTCCATTAACTCCGTGGTATTTTATTTATGTTAATGATCTATAAGATCTGCAATACATATATCATCTTTAGTATGCCTTTGTCAAGTAAAATTGTGGAAAAAACCTATTGCCAATTATTAATTTTTAATGAGTAATGTGGCCCCCTTTACTTTTTATTTAATCTGTATATAATACTTCCCATGCTTATATTAACAGTTGAACCACGCGATTTAAAAATAAAGAACGAAACTCTACGTGAAAGTGGAAGTATTCCTGCTGTACTTTACGGACCTAAACAAAAATCTACTTCTGTAAAAGTTTCTACTATCGATTTCATAAAAGCTTATAAAAAAGCTGGTGAATCATCAGTTATTCTATTGAAAGAAGGAGACAAGGAACATGAGGCACTTATACAAGACGTAGATGTTCATCCAGTTACAGGCGCACCAAGACATGCAGATTTTTATGTAATAGAAAAGGGAAAGAAAGTAAAAGTAAATGTACCACTTATTTTCGAAGGAGTTTCTCCAGCAGTAAAGGACAAAGGAGCTATTCTTATCAAAGTTGCCCGAGATTTGGAAATTGAAGCAGCACCAAAGGATTTACCACACGAATTAAGAGTAGATATATCTACACTAGTAGAATTTTCAAGTACAGTTATGGCAAAGGACATTAAACTTCCAGCAGGAGTAACACTTATTTCAGGACCAGACGAAATACTTGCATCAGTTTCAGAAGCAAAAGAAGAAACAGAAGAAGTAAAACCTATAGACATGTCAACAATCGAAGTAGAAAAGAAGGGCAAGGTAGAAGTAGAAGGAGAAGCTGGAGAAGATGCTTCAGCAGAAAAGAAAGAAACAAAGAAGGCGTAAGCCTTTTTTGTTTATGCTACAATATACTATATGAATTTGATTGCGAAAGTATTTTTTATTATGGGTATATTTTTTATGCCTATTTTGATACATGCACAGGCTGTTGAAACAGCAGCTCAAAAAGAATCTAGACTTCAGGCTGAGCTTGCACAAGTATTAAAAGAACAAGAAGAAACCGAAAAAATCCTTGCAAGTGCACAAAATCAAAGTGCTTCATTAAAGCGCGATATTCTTATACTTGATACAAAAATCAAGTCAGCTCAGCTAAATATTAAAGCCAAAAATCTACTCATAGAGTCGCTAGGTAAGGATATTACAAAGAAACAAGAGCAGATTTTAAGTCTGGAGGAAAGGATAAGTAGAGGTAGGGAAACTTTGTCTCAAATAATGCGAAAAACAAATGAAATAGATTCATTATCAATACCAGAATTTATTTTAGAAAAAGAAGATTTAACTACAGTTCTTTCAGACATTGATAAATTTGAATCAATACGAGAATCATTAAAAATTACATTTGAACAAATTAGAAGTGATAAGACACAGACAGAGACAGAAAAAGATGTATTGGATAAAAGAAAGAATAAGGAAATGGACGCCAGAGCGACAATAGAATCAGAAAAAAAGAATATTCAAAATGATGAAATAGAAAAACAGAAACTATTAACAGAGAGTAAGGGAAATGAAAAGGCGTATTCACAAATACTTGCAGATAAAAAGATAAAAGCAGCACAAATAAGATCTGCATTGTTTTCATTGAGAGATGCAGCAGCTATTCCTTTTGAAAAAGCATTACAATACGCAAATATTGCATCAAAAAGTACAGGTGTAAGACCCGCATTTTTACTTGCAATTCTTACTCAAGAATCAGCATTAGGAAAAAATGTAGGATCTTGTTATTTAAGTGATATAAACACAGGATATGGAGTAAGCGTAAAATCAGGAACTATATTTCCAAATGTAATGAAGCCAGGAAGAGATACAACACCTTTTGTAAGTATAACAAAGTCATTGGGTATGGATCCTATGAAAACATTGGTTTCTTGTCCAATACTCAGCGCTGGAGGATACGGTGGAGCGATGGGCCCAGCACAATTCATTGCCTCGACATGGATGTTGTTTAATAGTCGATTGGCTAAAGTATTAAATACTCCTATACCAAATCCTTGGTCACCTCAAGATGCTTTTATGGCTTCGGCAATGTTTCTCTCTGATCTAGGTGCGTATTCAGGAAGTTATACAGGAGAAAGAAATGCAGCTTGCAAATACTATTCCGGTAAAGCATGTAGTACAAAGTCAGTTAATAATGCATATGGAACACAAGTTATGTCAAAAGCAGCTATTATTCAACAAACAATGATTGATCCATTGCAAGGATTGTAATTTCTGTAAAAAAAATATTCAGGCACAATATTTTAATCTTGGTAATATTGACCATGATTTTTTTTGCCTCATAATGTATTCAAATATGTACCAAATTTATTTTACTAATTAATTATTCTTAAAAATTATCTCATGCAAGAAACAGAACCAATATATTTTACAAAATTTAGGGAAGGTATAGATAGGAGATTTGACTCTATGGACAAGAGATTCGATTCTATGGATAGAAAGTTTGAGGCTGTAGACTTAAAGTTTATTGCGATGGATAAAAAGTTTGACGCAATAGATAAAAGGTTTGACTCTATGGACAAAAAGTTTGATGCGATAGACTTAAGATTTGTTGCGATGGACAAAAAGTTCGATGCTATAGACTTAAGATTTGCTGCGATGGATAAAAAGTTTGACGCAATAGACTTAAGATTTGACTCAATATACAAGAGGTTTGACTCTATGGATAAAAAGTTTGATGCCATAGATAAAAGGTTTGTTAATATGGACAAAAAGTTTGATGCTATTGATGTTAAATTCGTTACTATAGATGAGAATTTCAAAAATATCAGTTCTCAACTTACTGACATAAGAAATATGCAGGACATTCATTTTGAGGCTATTGGCGGGGTAAAAATCCAAATAACAGAGATTATTGAAGCATTGGATAGAAAGGCAGATGTTGCTGATGTAAAAGCATTAGAATATCGAACTAAAAAGCTTGAGTCTCTAGCTTTTGCATAATATATTGCAAATTATACATATAATATGTAAATGGTTGCAGATTTGCTTATTATTTGGTATAGTCTTTCTTACTTATGAAAAAAGATATTCACCCAAAAGAATACAGACCTGTTGTGTTCGTAGATAATTCTAACGGATCTCAGTTTCTCATTTCTTCAACTATAAAAACAACAGAAAAAGCAACATGGACAGATGGAAAAGAATACCCAGCATTTCACGTAGAAATTTCTAGTGCTTCTCATCCATTTTATACAAATCAAGAAAAGACTATGGACAGCGCAGGTCGTGTAGAAAAGTTCAAAACTCGCCAATCAAAAGCTACTTCAAAGAAGAAGGCTTAGATGAATTTAGAAGAATACAAAAAAAATCACAAAACAGCATTTCTGGCTGATATATATGAGAAGCTTTTGAAAGACGAAGCAGAGCTTCTTTCTATTGTGCAAAAGGATCCTTCTATGAAAGAGATTGCTGAAGCAGATTTAGCAAATATTGCAGAGCAAAAGAAAAACACTGAAGATCAAATTAAAGCCATAATCGAATCTGAAAAAGAGGAAATAGAATATCCTACAGAATTGATATTGGAAGTTCGTGCAGCAACAGGTGGTGATGAAGCTACACTTTTTGCCGAGGAATTGATGCAAATGTATAAAAAGTATGCGGAAACAAAAGGCTGGTCAGTAAAGATTATTGAAGATTTAACTTTAGAAATAAAGGGTAAAACTGCCTATGAAATCTTAAAACACGAAACTGGTGTTCATAGAGTGCAAAGAATTCCAGAAACTGAAAAAATGGGTCGTGTGCATACGTCTACAGCATCAGTGGCTATATTGCCTATTAGAAAAAAAGTAAAATTTGAAATAAATCCAACAGAATTGCATGTTGAGTTTTCCCGCGCTGGTGGAAAGGGAGGTCAAAATGTAAATAAAGTTGAGACAGCGGTAAGAATATTACACATACCGACAGGTATTGACGTTAGAGCGACAGCAGAAAGAAGCCAAAGTGCAAATCGCGAAATGGCCATGTCTATTCTTATGGCAAAATTAGAGGCATTGAAAGAGGAACAAGAAGCAAAGAAATTTAATGCAAATAAGAAGGGACAAATAGGTACTGGGGATCGTTCAGAAAAAATCCGTACGTACAATTTTCCACAAGATCGCCTTACAGATCATAGAATAAAAGAATCATGGAGTAATATACACAGTATTATGTCTGGAAAGCTTGATCCTATTATAGAAAAGCTAGAAGAGTTTCAGAGGTTGCAAAAATAAGCCCTATTTGCTACACTCTGTCTACATTAATTATGAACAAACAAGCAAACAACCCAATGATCGATAGTATGTTTAAAGCAGGTGCTCATTTTGGTTTTTCTAAGACACGTAGACACCCTAGTGTTGCCCCTTATATTTTTGGTATTAAAAATAAAGTAGAAATATTTGATCTAGAAAAAACAAGTGATTTATTAGAAAAAGCAAAGGTTTACGTTGCAACTTTAGGAAGAGAGGGAAAGTCTATACTTTTTGTCGGAGGCAAAAGTGAGGCAAGAAATGCTACAAAGATAGGTGCTTTATCTATAAACATGCCTTATGTAGACGGAAGATGGATTGGTGGTACTCTTACAAACTTTGTTCAAATCAGAAAGCGAGTAGAAAAGCTAGAAAGACTAACTTCAGAAAAGGAAAAGGGAGAATTAACAAAATACACAAAAAAGGAGAGATTATTGATCGACCGTGAGATTGCAAATCTAGAGAGATTCTTTTCTGGAGTAGTTTCAATGAAAGAACTTCCAAAAGCTATTTTTGTTGTAGATCCAAAGAAAGAAAAAACTGCTGTTAAAGAAGCACAAGATATGGGTATTGTAGTTGTATCTATTGCTGGTTCAGATTGCAATATAAAATCAATAGACTATCCAATTGTCGGAAATGATTCATCTCAAACAAGTATTCAGTACCTAACCAACGAAATCACTAAAGCATATTTTGACGCCAAGTCTGAGGTAAAAAAAATATAGCTCTATCTAGCAAGTTCAGGATTTTGTGTGGTATAATGTTTCTTATTATTATAATCTTTAAATACTAATATTATGTCTACAATTACTACCGAACAAGTAAAAGAATTACGAGATTCAACTGGCATATCAGTAATGCAATGTAAAAAAGCTTTAGAAGAGGCTGGTGGTGATATGGAAAAAGCTAAAGTCATTCTTAGAAAAAAGAGTGGAGAATTAGCTTCAAAAAAAAGCGATAGAACATTCCATTCTGGCACCATACAGGCATATTCACATTCAACTGGAAAAGTTGCTACTTTAGTTGAGCTTGTTTGCGAAACTGATTTCGTTTCTGGAAACGATGAGTTCAAGGCTCTTGCGCGAGATATTGCAATGCATATTACTGCATCAAATCCAAAATTTCTAAAGAAAGAAGATATTACAGAAGAAGCTAGAAATACCGCAAAGGAAGTATTCATGAAGGAGGTTGAAGGAAAGCCAAAGGAAATGCAAGATAAGATTCTTGAAGGTAAACTTGCTACATATTTTGGAGAAATGGTTCTTTTAAATCAACCATTTATTAAAAACCCAGAATTAACAATAGAAGGACTAATACAAGCTGCTGTACAAAAGTTTGGTGAAAAGATTGAAGTTTCAAGATTCATCAGATACGGCGTGCTTGAACAATAAAATGTCTACTTTTTTAGATCCAATTACCATATCTTTCTACATTTCTTTTTTAGGTATAATCAGCTTATTCGGCCTGAAGATTTTTGAAATTAAGTCTGGAAAGAAAAATTGGGTTTCTAAAATAGCAGGCAAGACAGATTCAACAATTAGAAATTCTTATATATTTTTAAGAAAAACATTTTCCCATATAAATAAGAAGAACGCTATTGCACTTATTCAATGGATTGCGTATTATATCTTATCGTGGGCAAGACGAGCTTACATATGGGCTCATAGAAAGGCTCATGCCCATCCACCATCAAAAATGGTTATAGATATGGTGAGAGGTAGAGGAGAAATAAAAAGAAATGGAGGAGTATCATTTTTTTTGAAAAGTATCTCTTCAGATGATATAGTAGAAGAAGCAAAGAAATAATGTTTAAATAGTGCCACCTTAGCTGTCTTGGTAGGTATACAACGTAAGGTGAGAATAATGACCCAAATGTGTTTTTGAAAAATAAATATTTGCCACCTTAGCTCAGTTGGTAGAGCAACGCTTTTGTAAAGCGAAGGTCCCCAGTTCAAGTCTGGGAGGTGGCTCCAAGAAATAATAAAAATTAGCCCTTCAGGGCTATTTTTGTTATTATTAGTATATGAAAAATCAAAAAGGCCATTTACATCCATTAACTCAATTTACCAGAGAAGTGGTAAATATTTTTGCTGATATGGGATTCGTAGTTGCTGAAGGTCCAGAACTTGAAAAAGAATTTTACAATTTTGATGCATTAAATATTCCTGCAGATCATCCATCTCGAGATATGCAAGATACATTTTGGATAAAAATGGACTCACAAAAAGATAATGTAGAAAAAATTGATTCCAGAATTCGTCCTGTTATGCGAACACAAACTTCTGCTGTCCAAGTAAGGTTTTTGGAAAAACATAAAGACAATTTACCTTGTGCAATAGTTGTGCCAGGTAAGGTTTTTAGAAATGAGGCAACAGACGCTACACATGAAGCTCAATTCTCCCAATTAGAAGCATTATACGTTGATAAAGATGTATCAATGGGACATTTGAAAGGTGTTATAGAACATTTCTTAAAGAAAATGTATGGAGATGGAGTTGAAATACGTTTTAGACCAAGTTTTTTTCCATTCGTTGAACCGGGAGTAGAAGTAGATATGAAATTCAATGGTAAATGGTTGGAAATGGGAGGCGCTGGTATGGTACATCCAAATGTATTTAAAACTGTTGGTATAGATTCAGAAGTGTGGAAAGGATTTGCTTTTGGTTTTGGTATAGATCGACTTGTAATGATGAAGCACAATATTACAGACATAAGATTATTATACAGCGGTGATTTAAGATTTATTAATCAATTCTAATTAAAACAAATGAAAAATATATACAAAAAGATAATCGCATCACTTTTTTTTCTGGTAATATTTTTATTTGGATCACACATTGTTTCTGCTGAAGAAATATCTTATTCAAATGATTTAACTGTCGGTAGTGTAGGAGCTGATATAAAAAATAATCAAATTACAGCAGGGAATTATATAGTAAAGGTTTGTGTCGCAGGTACTAATGAATGTGATCAAAGCGATTCAGCGTTTATTATAAGTAATTCTGTTGTGTACTAATAAAATGAAGCCTGGAATATACAAACATTCAAAAAAGGGAAATGAATACAAGGTTCATTTTATTGCAAAGAATTCAGAGACTTTGGAGGATATGGTCGTATATGAAGCGCTTTATGAAAATGATATATCAAAGTATTGGGTGAGGCCAGTAAGTATGTTTGAGGAAATTGTAGAAATTAATGGAGAAAAAGTACCAAGATTTATTTGGATAAGAGAAAAATAGGATGAAAAAAAGTAATTCAAAATTAAAAAAACTAATAATTCGCAATAGCACAGCAGAATTCCTGATGTTTACTTCTGATGCAAGAAGTAATGGTATTGAAGTTCGTTTTGAAAATGAAAATCTTTGGTTGACACAAAAGCTCATTGCTGAACTTTTTGAGGTTAGTGTTCCAACAATAAATGAGCATCTTAAAACTATTTTTCATTCAAATGAATTAGATATTAAAACAACTATTAGGAAATTCCTAATAGTTCATAAAGAAGGAAGTAGATCAGTTTCTAGAGACATTGAACATTATAGCCTTGAAGCAATTATTTCTATTGGTTATCGTGTAAACTCTGAAAAAGCGATGGCATTTCGCCGTTGGGCTACTGAGGTATTGAAGACATTTTCAGTGCGTGGATATGTACTTGATCACAACAGATTGGAGAATGGAACATATCTTGGTCAAAATTATTATGACTCGCTTATATTAGAAATTCGTGAAATACGAAATAGCGAAAGGAAGTTTTATCAAAAAATTACTGATATTTACACAACAGCGTTAGATTATGATGTCAATTCTCCATTAACACAAAGTTTTTTTAAAAATGTACAAAATAAATTACATTATGCAATACATGGGAATACTGCTCCAGAAGTTATATTAAAAAGAGTAAATGCAAAAAAAGAAAATATGGGATTAACAAGTTGGGAGAAGTCGCCAAAAGGAAAGATTTTGAAAACTGATGTTGTAATTGCAAAGAATTATCTAGATACTAAAGAATTGAAATCATTAGACCGTATTGTTTCAATGTATTTGGATTATGCTGAAGATCAAGCAGAACAACAAATTCCCATGACAATGAATGACTGGGTAGAAAGATTGGATGCATTTCTTAAATTTAATAGAAAAGAGGTGTTAAATAATCCTGGAAAAGTTTCCGCAGAAATAGCAAAAAGCTTTGCTGAAAGTGAATTTGAAAAATATAGAATGGTTCAAGACAGGCTTTTTGAAAGTGATTTTGATAGATTTGTTTATGATATAAGGGGAATGGCAGAAAATAATAAAAAAATATAATGAAAAAAGATATTAAAATTTCATTTAGAGTTCTGAAAGAACAAATACTTTATTTCAAAAAGGAAATGATTGTTTTGATTGTGCTTACTATTTTTGGATCACTTGGAAATGGAATAGTTCCTGTCGTCGCAGGTAAGTTTTTTGATTCACTAATACTAAGCTCCCCTTCAGTAATTTTTGGTATTTTATTGACACCATTTGTATTGTTAGGAGTTTGGTTTTTCATTCAAATATTAATAGCTTTGATTGAGAAAGAAATTAGTTATTCTAGGAATTTTGTTGGATTTAGTGTAAGAATTAATTATGTAAAGGGTATATACGATCGTTTGATAAATTTACCGATGTCTTTTCATAAAGGAACAAAGTATGGAGAGATTACATCTAATGTAAACGAATCTGGTTGGGGAGTGCAAGTTATTATTGGAAATATTTTAATTGGTATTGTTCCACAATTATTAACTATTGTAATTGCATTTATTATTATTTTTTCTTTAAATGCATTACTTGCAATTGTGATCCTTGTTGCTGTAGTTATCTATACTATAGTTTTAAGTATAACCAGCAAGAAATTGCATGAAATTCAGACAGTAATTTATCAAAGTTGGGAGCAATCTTTTGGATATAGCTGGGATACAATTACAAATATTCAAGCAGTCAAACATGCAGTGACAGAGGATTATGAGTCAAAGAATATTGCCGATAGATTTTTAAAGCATATAATTTTGCCATTTTCAAAAATTTATAAGTTAGAGACATCACTTGATTTGTTACAAAGAATAGTTATTACTTTTACTCAACTTATAATATTTTTCTCATCAATTTATTTGGTTAAAAGTGGGTCAATGACTATCGGAGAATTATTTGCATTCAATGCATACACAGCTTTAATATTTGGTCCTTTTACAATACTAAATAAAGATATTGGTGATTTACGTAATTCGATTATTAAAATAGTAGCTACAGAAAAAATGATTGGTGAAGGTTATGAAATATACAATCCTGTTGATGAAGTTATAATTCCAGAAATTAAAGGTAGCGTTGAATTTAAGAATGTTTCTTTTTATTATAATAAAGAAAATCTTGTTCTTAAAAATATTTCATTTAAAGTTGAACCAGGTCAAATAATAGCCTTGGTTGGTGAATCTGGTGTTGGAAAAAGTACTCTTATTGAACTTCTTGCTGGATATCATTTTGCAAATGAGGGTGATGTGCTGATTGATGGTATTGATATTAAAAAAATAGGATTAAAATTCCTACGTAAACAAATAGCTACTGTGCCTCAGGAAGTAATTTTATTTAATGATACAATTAAGCATAATATTTCCTATGGTAATTTTGATTCTATAGATGAACAGATTGAAGAAGCCTCAAAAAAAGCTCATGCATACGATTTTATAATGAAATTTCCAAATACTTGGCAACAAATAGTAGGAGAAAGGGGAGTAAAACTTTCTGTGGGGCAAAAACAAAGAGTTGCTATTGCCAGAGCTATTTTACGAAATCCTAAAATATTGATATTAGATGAACCAACATCTGCTCTTGATGCGGGATCTGAAAATATTATTACAGGGTCTCTGGAGGAATTAATGAAAAGCAAGACAACATTTATTATTGCTCATCGTTTGAGTACTGTAAGAAAAGCTGATAAAATTCTAGTGTTTAAAGATGGTTCTATTGTAGAATCAGGAAATCATTCAGAATTATTAAAAATCGAGAATGGTGAATACAAGAGATTATACGATTTACAGGTTGGATTACATAACTAGATCAAAAAACTAAAATGAAAATATTAAAAAGTTGGTTACAAAAACATATAGTAGAAACATTACCTAGTGATGAACAAATCGAGCAAGCTTTGATTCTAAAATCTTCGGAAGTTGAGGGAATTGAGAAAATCAAATTAACATTTGATAATAAAGTTATTGACGATACTGTTTTTGATATTAAAGTTTTGCCTGACCGCGCTCACTATATGTTGTCACACAGAGGAGTAGCATATGATCTTTGTGCTGTCTTAAATCTAAATTTAAAACAAGATGAAGAAATTTTACCTATAAAAGGAGAACATATTAAAGTAAATATTGAAACAGAATTGTGTAGTAGATATACTGCAACATCTATTACTAACATTGCCAATTCATCATCACCTGAATGGCTCAAAAATGCCCTAGAGGCTGTAGGAGCTAGGTCAATCAGTGGAATCGTCGATGCAACAAATTATGCAATGTTTGACACGGGACAGCCTTTGCATGCTTTTGATGCTGACAAAGTATCTGGATCACTAACTGTAAGAATGGCCAAAGAAGGTGAAGAAATTCAATTATTACCAGAAAGAATTTTTATAGAAGGGAAATGGGAAGAAAAAGAAAGATTTTTAAAATTAAATTCAAGTGATATGGTGATTGCAGACAAAAAAGGACCACTTGCAATAGCTGGCGTTAAAGGGGGTTTAAGAGCAATAGTTGATGAGAATACCAAAAATATTATTTTAGAATCCGCTTGTTTCAATCCCGTAAGTATTCGAAGAACTTCTACAAAATATAATATTAGAAATGATTCTTCAAAAAGATTTGAAAATGAAATCACACCGTATCTGACTGATTGGGGAGTGTCTTGTTTTATAAAAATAATAAAGGAAATATCACCAAAATTAGAAATTGGTTTTATCACAGATGTAAGTAATAAATTACCTGAGCCTTTTATAGTTTCATTAACTCATAAGAAAATTGAATCAATATTAAATTTTACTATTTCTGAAAAAAGAGTTTTAAGTATTTTGGAAAAACTAGATTGTGTTATTGGTGTTTCTGATGGTTTGTATAGTGTAACTCCGCCATTTGAGCGACTTGATTTGAGAATTGCAGAGGACATTATAGATGAAATCGGTAGAATAGAAGGTTTAGATAAGATTAAAAGTATTATCCCTAATGCTAAAAATAAACACGAATTTTCAAAGGAATTTTTAATTGCTGAAAAGGTTAAAGATTTCTTTTTGAGCAAAGAATTTTCAGAAATTCAAACTAGATCATTTGCTGACAAAGGTGATATTGAAGTTTCTTACCCTATGGCTTCTGATAAAGGCTTTCTAAGAGTGAATCTTTACAATGGAGTTATTGAATCTATGAATTTGTCTATAAGTCAGGCACCTTTGCTTGGTCTTGATAAGATTATGATATTTGAGATTGGAAAAACTTTTCCCAAAAGTGGAGAGCAATTAGACCTTTGTTTTTCAATTAATTATACAAAAAAAATAAAAAATAAAGATCAAATTATAAAAGACGAACTTGAAGGATTAATAAAAGAATTAGAATCTGATTTTGGAGTAAAATTGTTCTCAAATATAAATCAAAATTTTGCTTATATAAGTAATCTTGATAAATTGGATGTAAAATTGAACTTTAAATCAATAAAAATAGAGAAAGGTTCAGATTCCGTATTCAAACCATTTTCTAATGAGCCATTTATGGTGAGGGATATAGCGCTATTTGTTGATGGTTCTGTTGGCGCAGAAAATGTACAAGAAGTCATAAAGAGCTCAATAAACTCAATCACAAAAGACCTTTTGGTTAAGGGTCCAGACCTATTTGATCAATTCGAAAAAGAAGGGAAAAAGTCATTAGCATTTAGAATGATATTTCAAGCAAATGATAGAACATTAACAGATTTAGAAGTAAATAGTTTTATGGAAAAAGTGTATTTTTCCGTAAAAGAAAAAGGTTGGCAGGTTAGATAAAATTTGCTATAATTAAAGCACATAAACAATTAAATAATTCCCTAATAACCTTATAAAATCATGGCAAAAGAAGACAAAAAGAAAGATAGTTATGGAGCTGATTCCATACAAGTCCTAGAGGGTCTAGAACCCGTAAGAAAGCGTCCTGGAATGTATATCGGTACCACAGGTCCAGATGGTCTTCATCATCTTATTACTGAAATTTTTGATAACTCCAGAGATGAAGCTATGGGTGGTTTTGCCAATCATATCGAAGTCTCTCTTTTGCCAAAGAACAGAATTAGAGTTGTAGATAATGGTAGAGGCATTCCAGTAGACATTCACAAATCCACAAAAGTCTCAGCTCTAGAAACCATTATGACAGTTTTGCATGCTGGAGGTAAATTCGGAGGTGAAGATTCAGGATACAAAGTTTCCGGAGGTTTGCACGGCGTGGGTGCATCTGTGGTAAATGCTCTTTCTATATATGCTCAAGTTTGGGTTCATAAAGATGGAGGTATTTATACACAAGAATATTCTCAAGGAAAGAAAAAGGCAGCAGTAAAGAAAATTGCCTCTACAAAATTTCACGGTACTATAGTTGCTTTCGAGCCAGATGTTGAAATATTCAAGGAAATCAAATTTGATTTTCCTAGAGTAGTAAATTCATTACGCCAGCAAGCATATTTGGTTCCCGCTTTACGTATTACGGTTATTGATGCCAGAGAAGCTGTTGATTTAAAATTAGATCCTGAAACAACATATATAAAAGATCTAAACCTACAGGTTCCCTCACAAACATTTTTCTTTGAAAATGGTCTTACTTCACTTGTAAAATTCAATAATCAAATTCTCAAACCAATACACAAAAACATTTTCTATGTTGAGAAAAAAGCTGAGGGAGTAGAATCTGTAGAAGTGGCATTACAATATGCAGACGACATATCTTCTCGTATTCTTCCATTTGCCAATAATATCTACAATCCAGAAGGAGGAACACATGTCACAGGCTTTAAAACATCACTTACTAGAAGTTTAAATACCTATGCAAAGAAAAATAATCTCATAAAGGAGGGTGAAGATAGTTTTACAGGTGACGATGTTCTAGAGGGACTTACTGCAGTTATTTCCGTTAAATTACGTGAAATTCAGTTTGAAGGTCAGACAAAAGCCAAATTGGGTTCAGTAGAAGCGCAAGGAGCGGTGGCTACAGTTTTCGGAGAAGCATTCTCAGCTTTCCTAGAAGAAAATCCTGAAGATGCAAGGGCAATGATTATGAAAGTTGTTCTTGCTATGAAAGCTCGAAAGGCAGCAAAAGCAGCTAAGGATAGTGTCCTTAGAAAGGGTGCATTGGAGGGCATGACATTACCTGGTAAGCTCGCTGACTGTCAGACAAATGTCGCATCTGAATCAGAATTATTTATTGTGGAGGGAGATTCCGCAGGTGGAACAGCAAAAACTGGTAGAGATCGCAAAACCCAAGCCATCCTTCCTCTGAGAGGAAAAATTCTAAACATAGAAAGAGCAAGATTGGATCGTATGCTTGGATCTGAACAAATTAAAAATCTTGTATTAGCTTTCGGAACTGCTATTGGAGACACATTTGATATTTCTAAACTTCGTTATCACAAAATTATTCTAGCAACAGATGCCGACGTTGACGGAGCGCATATTCGTACACTTATCCTTACATTACTTTATAGATATTTTAAGCCATTGATTGAAGGAGGATATGTCTATATTGCACATCCACCATTATATAAAGTAAAAAGAGGTAAAGAAGTATTGTATTTCTATTCTGAAGAAGAAAAAATAAAAGCTTTAGGAAAAGAAATAGAAAGTATTAGCGAAGTTGATTCTGCACAAGAGTCAGAACTACTAGAACGAGCTGGTGCAGAGGTAGAGGAGCAGGGAGAAGTTACGGAAGGGAAGAAACAGAAGATTTTAATTCAAAGATATAAGGGTCTCGGAGAAATGAATGCAGAAGAATTGTGGGAGACAACAATGGATCCAGAAAAGCGTATATTAAAACAAGTAAATATAGGTGACGCTCAAGAAGCAGATAAAGTATTTGATATGCTTATGGGTACAGATGTTCCAAGTAGAAAGATGTTTATTCAGTCAAATGCAAAGAAAGCAACAATAGATATTTAGCTCTTATACATATATTAACCAGCATTAAAGCCATATATTGTATAGTTTAGATAACTATACTTGACTTTTCTTATAATATGGTTTATAGTTACAAGATAAAAACATGAAATATATATCATTAAATACAAACCAAATTGCAGCAAAAATACTATTAGCTTCACTTATTGCGCTAACGATTTTTACTGTGTTCAAACCAAAACAAGCAAATGCCGGTTTCAATTTTATGAGACTGATAGATCCTCTTTGTTTGACTTGTGATAATGATAATACAAAGACAACAATTGTTACTCAAGTTGTTCCTGCTCCTCCAGTTATAACTAAACCTGTTCATTATGGTGGTGGTACAATCCCGATATATACATATCCAACACCTACATATCCATCTACTCCTACTTATCCTACAAATAATTACAGCCAACTTTATGCTTATTGTTACCCGATATATTCTCAAGGAAAAGTTGGAGCCAATATGACATGGGTAGTTTCTTCTAGTGGAGGAAATGGAAATTATTATACTACTTGGTCTGGAAACGATGGTCTTTCTGGTTATGGATCTAGTATAAGTAAAATATATTATAATACTGGATCAAAGTATGCATCAGCCAATGTAACATCTGGTAATCAGTCTGTTAATGCAAATTGTACATCAAATATTGAGATTTACGATAACAATAACAATTACAATAATAATTACAATAATAACTACAATAACAATAATAATTATAATAACTACAATAATTATTCTCCAGTTTATGTTTCTTGTTCAGCAAATACAACTTCTATATCTAAAGGTTCAAATGTAGTATGGCAAGCATATCCTACAGGTGGTAATGGTTACTTTACTTATTATTGGTCTGGTACAGATTCTTTAAGTGGATACTCAAGTTCAATAAATACATTTTATAATAGTGTTGGTCTTAAAAATGCCAGTGTCACTGTCACTTCAAATGGTCAATCAGTAACACAAATGTGTTCAAATTACGTAAACGTTACTTCTCCATATACAAGTGTCGTAAACAATACAAATCAAAATAACGGTACATTGCAAGTAGCTTGTTTCCCAGATAAAACAACAGCTAGAACTGGCGCTATAGTCACATGGGGTGTAGAAGCCATAGGAGGAAATAATATTTTTACTTATTCATGGACTGGTACAGATGGATTATCAAGTAATCAATCTTCAGTAGCTACCGAATATGGTTCAACAGGATCAAAAAGTGCTACTGTAACTGTTTCATCAAATGGGCAGTCTATAACTCAAGCATGCGGTGGTAAGGTAAATATTGTATCTGGTAGTACAGGAAATAATGCAAATAATGGTACAAGTAGAAATAATACAAACACAAATACAAATACAAATAAGGCTTCAGTAAGTTCTCAAGATCAACAAGATAATTCTTTATCAGCAGCATCACTATTCTCATTAAAAAATATTCCATGGGGCTGGGTGGCTGTACTTGTTATATTGGTGCTTATGTTTACAGTTATGTACCTTATATTCAATAGAAATAAGATATAAATAAAAGACTAAAGAGAACGGGTGTTGCTCCAAATATAATACAGTCTAAATAAACAAAAACTCCTTCATATAGAAGGGGTTTTTGTTTGCTAATATATTAATCCTATTTTCTCTCTTTAATCTCTATAAGTAATTTTTCTAGTATTTCCTTTTCGGTCAATTGGCCAATCTGTCCAGCGTCACGACTCTCAAGAGTAGCTTTGCCAACCGCCAAGTCTTTGTCACCAACAATAATGAAATAAGGTGCTCTGGAAACTTTCGCTTGACGAATCTTTTTGCCAAAACCGTCTTTAGATAAATCTGTTTCAACTCTGATCATGTTTGAATGGAGTAAATCATGTATTTCTATAGCCTTGGCATGATGTGCTTCAGAAACTGGTATAACTTTGACTTGTACAGGGGCGAGCCATAATGGCATATTTCCACCATAATGTTCGATTAGGAAGCCCATAAAGCGCTCATGAGTTCCAAGTGGTGCTCGGTGAATACACAATGGAGTTCTTTCTTTGCCTTCATTGTCGGTATAAACTAGACTAAATCTTTTGGGTACAGCGAAGTCGACTTGATTCGTTGCCAATGTGAATTCGCGACCAATAGCGCTCCAAACTTGAACATCTATTTTAGGACCATAAAAAGCAGCTTCATTTGGAACTTCGATGTATGGAATTTTTGAATCAATTAATACTTGTCTTACCATATCCTCTGTTTTTTTCCATAATTCAGGATCATTAACAAATTTTTCACCAAGTCTTTTTGGGTCGTGTGTAGAGAATCGCATTATGTATTTTTCAACTCCAAATATTTTGAAGTATTGAATATACATTTCGTTTACTGCTCGAAATTCGTCAGCAAACTGCTCTTCGGTACAGTAAATATGTGCATCATTCATTTGCATCATACGTACACGCATTAATCCAAATAACTCACCAGATTTTTCATGCCTATAACAAGTACCATATTCGGCGAGTCTTAATGGTAGATTCTTATAACTTCTCTGTTCTGCAGAAAAAATTTTGTGATGATGTGGACAATTCATCGCTTTTAAATAATATTTACCACCCTCGTATTCCATAGGTGGAAACATGCTTTCCTCATAATACGGTAAATGACCACTCATTTTGTACATAGACTCTTTTGCTAGATGTGGAGTTCTAACACGATGATAATTCATTTTAAACTCAGTTTCTTTTGCGAGTTTTTCAAGTTCTTCTATCATAGCTGTACCATTTGGTAACCAAAGTGGAAGGCCAGGTCCAACATCTTCGTCGAAAGTGTATATTCCCATTTCTTTTCCGATTTTTCTATGATCTCTTTTTTCTGCTTCTACTCGCATTGTTTCGTAATCATCCAATTCCAATTTTGATCCGAATGCTAGTCCATATATTCTCGTCAGCATTTTATTGTCTTCACTTCCTCTCCAGTATGCACCTGCAACTCGAGAAAGTTTGAATGAATCATGCGGAATTTCTTTTGCTGGATTTTCTGAATGTCCTCCACGGCAAAGATCTGTAAAATTACCACATGTGTAAAGAGTAATTTTTTCTCCTTTTTTAATGATTTCATCGATTAATTCAAGTTTGTATGGATTGTCTTTAAAATGTTCTTTTGCTTCTGATTCTGTAACTTCTTTATGTGTAAATTTTGTCCATGACTTTAGATGGCCTTTCATCTTTTTTTCTATATTTACTAAGTCTTTTTCAGAAATTTTTATATCAGCTGGGAACTCGAAGTCATAATAGAAACCATCATCAACGGCTGGTCCGATAGTGTTTTTTGTTCCAGGATAAATATCCAATACAGCAGAAGCTAATAAATGTGCCAGAGTATGGCGAATGTTGGGTAATTGTTCATTTTTCATATTAGAATAATAGCAGATTAATGAAGGAGATAAAAGGTGTTGACATGTATAGCTTATTGATTCTTATTCTAATACTTTAACTCTTTCTACGATCATACTTTTTTGACCATTTCGTTCTGACATTTTTCCTTTAACTGCGATGCATTTGTCAGGCACAAAGGCATTCTTAAATTCAAAGAGTATGCGAGGGAAGACAACAGTTTCTAAGTCTCCAGAAAAGTCTGCTACTTTTACAAAAGCCATTAAATCACCTTTCTTTGTATTGATTGGTTTTATTTCCTCAACAATGCATGCAATTGTAAATTCCTCACCGTCTATTAACGTTTCTTTTGCGTTTTTAATATTCATATCTCTTTTTGATATAATTTCTTTATAGCGATCAAGGGGATGACCAGAGATATACAATCCAAGTAACTCCTTTTCCCAAGCAAGTTTTTCCCTAATCTCAGCATTTGGCACTTCAGCAAGTTTTAATTGAGGAATCGAAGATGTATCTGTCATAAGACCAAATAATGATTCTTGATTTTCTGTGTTTTTATCTTTCTCTTTATTATATGCAAGAATAGTTTCGACATTACCCATAAGAATTCCACGATCAATACCAAAATTATCTAATGCACCTACTTTGATTAATGCTTCAAGAGATTTTTTATTTAAATTCCTATCTTTTACTCTATCAAGAAAGTCAGAAAGAGATTTGAATTTACCATTTCTTTTTCTTTCGTCAATTATGGCTGTAGCAATACCCTGGCCAAAGTTTTTTATTGTTACTAATCCAAAGCGAATAGTATCTTTATTTTCTCCCTCACGTTTTACCACGGTGAATTGACTAAAGCTTTCATTAATATCTGGAGGTAAAATAGGTATTTGCATTCTTTTACATTCACCAATTATTTCTGCAATTTTTTCTACATCACCAGAATCCGCTGTTAGAACTGCGGACATATAAATAGCGGGGAAATTGGCCTTCATATAGGCTGTTTGATATGCTACGCGACCGTAGGATGCAGCGTGGGAATTATGTACTACAAAATCATTTGCAATAAAATTGTGATCAGGTGGAACTGTTAAATCATACGTCATTTCTTTTGCAGACTTTTTTATCGAAACTATTTCATCCCAATATATATCAGAATTAGCTAAATTAATTAATTCCTCTGATTTTAACTCCATACCAATTATATTAATAGTTCCTCTTTGAAAACCGATTTTATTTTTATCAAAGGAAAATATCCTCTTTGATAATCCTAGTTTTTCCGAAATACTATTTACAGAAATATTTTTTTCAAGCATTATTTTTCTAATATAAACTAATACCATCGCAGGAATTATATCCTTTGTTCCTCTTGCGGGATTGTCTGAAAGATGATCAGTGTTTTTCGCTAAAATGATCATATCTAATTTCTTTTTGCCAATTAAATGTTTGCCAATTCCACTTTTAAATTTTACTAAGTTAATTCTTCCAGAGACAACTATGGTATATCCAAGTTTATATCCATTTTTGTATTTAAATTTTTTATTATGAATAGTTGAAATGATTCCAAGTCTCAGTAATAGATGTTGAGTATCTGTTGATAACTTGTACGAACTAGTGGCGTAATATACTTGTTGGTTTTTTATACTGATACAACCGTCCCCTTGCCACATTTTACCCAACAGAATTTCCAATGACTCCTTGTTATACTCAAAAGCAAATTTAGGAATATATTTTTCCGTTGCTTTATGATATGAAAGCCCCATTTCTTTTATCCATTGAAATATAGAATTGCCGTCTTTATTATTATTTTGACCACAATATACAGCAATTGCCGCTTTACTTTTATCAATAGTAAATTTTATATTTTTAAATATACTTGCATTTTTAATAAAATCATTAACTTCATTTTCTTGTTTTGAATAGAAATAGATTCCATGAGGATGGCAAAAATTACCTTCTGAAATTAAATAACCCAGACTCGCTGCTTTCTCTGGTTCGGAGATTTTGCCGAGTATTTTCTCTAAAGTTCTTGGTACAGCTATTCTTTGTCCAACTTTTAATTCTCCAAGATTAGTCCAACCACTAAATGTTAGGAATGGATGATTTTCTGTTGCTTTTATATTCTTGCCAAGTCTAGTCTTTAATTCAAATATATTTTTAATACCGTTTTCCATTACGGCACTTATTTGATTTGACTTAAGTGAATGCTTTGAAGATAAAGAAAGTATTTTTAGTTTTAAATTATTTTCATATATTTCCTTCGCCGTGTGAATTTGTCCTGTGTTAGAGTTTACTATTTTTGTATCTCCGACTATACATTTATTGAATCCATACGCAGCGAAAGGTTCAATAAGCTTCCATAATTGATTTGCTTTTGTTTTTGCCATTCCATTTTTTACTAAACCAGAAAGCAATTTTTCTTTTTGTTCCTCCATGTCTTTGGGAATTTTTTTACCCATAGCCTTTCGGAGCTTATCAGCCTCCAACCAAGAATATCCGCCAAGCTTGATGGCTATCATCATAACGTCATCCTGATATGTAATAACTCCATAAGACATATCAAGTATATCTTTCATTCTAGGGTCTAAATATTCTATTTTGGTATTATCATGTTTTCTTTCAATATATTGAGGTATGGATTCTATCGGGCCTGGGCGATACAATGCCACCATAGCGTTAATATCATGTACTCTAGATGGTTTTAGTTCAACAAGGAATTTGGTCATTCCTGCTCCGTTTAATTGAAATAGACCTATAGTCTCACCTCGAGCTAGCATTTCAAAAGTTTTTTTATCATCCAAAGGTATATTCTCGATATCAATCAATTTATTTTCAATTTTTTTAACTCTTTCAACTGCATCGGCAAGTATTGAAAGATTTTTTATTCCTAGAAAGTCAAATTTTAAAAGCCCGACACCATCTTCACCAACTGCATGCATATCATATTGAGTTATGATTTTTTTGGTTCCATCTTCTTTGCCTTTTGTATCGTATTGAAGTGGTACATGTTCTGTTAATGGATCTGGAGAAATAACCACACCTGCTGCGTGAACAGAAATGTGTCTTGCACATCCTTCAATTTTTTTTGCCATATCAATAATTCGTTTTGTATCTGTTTCTCTGTCGTATGCGTCTTTTAATTCAGAAACTTCAGTTAAGGCTCTATCTATAGTCATTGGAAAACCTTGCGCACCCATTGGAATTAATTTAGAAATTCTATCAGCAATATCATAAGGATAACCCATAGCTCTGGCTACGTCTCTTACTGCACCTCTTGCCATCATTGTTCCGAATGTACCGATTTGTGCAACTTTATCATGACCGTATTTTTTGCGTGTATATTCTATAACCTCATCGCGTCTATTATCGGCAAAGTCCATATCAATATCAGGTGCCGAAGGTCTTTCAGGATTTAGAAATCTTTCAAAGGGAAGTTTGTATGCTAATGGATCTACATTGGTAATTTTCGTTAAATATGTAGTAAGTGAACCTGCAACCGATCCTCGAATATTAGTTAGAATTCCATTTTCATGTGCATATCTTAATAAATCAGATACCACAAGAAAATATTGTGCATATCCTTTATTTTTTATAATCATTAATTCGTATTCAAGTCTATCAACAACTTCTTTTGTGGGACTAAGGCCTCGAATGGGAATACCCTCGTATGCCAATCTTTTTAATTCATCATCATGAGATAGTCCACTTTCAACTATGAAATTTGGAAAATACCATTTACCCAAAGTAATATCTAAATTACACATTTCTGCAATTTTTATTGTATTTGCAATGGCTTCAGGAATATCTTTAAATAATTCTTCAGCTTTTTCTTGAGAAATGAAAGAAAAATCTTCTTCATCTTCAGAATTATTCATTCCACCACCAGCAGAATTTCTATCAGATATATCACCTGATGTATTTACAAGCATTAATGTATCACGAGCTTCTCTATCTTCTTGATGTAAATAATATACATCGTGACCAGCAACTATTGGTGTATTGGTTTGACGTGCAATTTTAATTAATTCCTGCATAAGATTTTCATGTCCTTGAATCTCTGGATGACGTGTAATTTCAATATAAAAATTATCTTCACCGTATGTTTTTTTGTAAAAATTTATAGTCTCAATTGCCTTATCAATATTTTTTGATTTTATGGCTTGTGATATTTCACTAGAAAAGGATGGTGAAATGCAAATTAAATTATCTTTGTATTTTTCTATAAGTTCTTTATCAATACGAGGTTTGTAATAAAAACCTTCTAGATTTGAATCTGTCACTAATTTGATTAAATTCTTGTAGCCATCATAATTTTTGGCAAGTAAAATATGGCGTGTTCGGCGATTGTCTATTCCTGCTTGCATATCTTTCCTTCCTCTCAATGCCATGTAAAAGTCTACACCCAATATAGGCTTTATACCTTTCTTTTTACATCGCTGATAGAATTCTATAGCACCATAAAGGTTTCCAGCATCAGTTAATGCCAGCGCTGTCATGTTTTGTTTTATAGCTTCGTCTACCAAATCATCTATTTTAGGAAGGGCATTGAGCAATGAATAATGACTGTGAGTATGTAGATGAATGAATTTGGACATATTACCATTATAGCAAATATCGTAGGTTATCCCCAAGTTCTTAAGATTTGATAAATTATTTGCAAAATTTGCTATGGACAATAGCTATTATATTGATAACATTGGTTGAAATGATAGTTTAAATGAAAAAAGACTCAAAAAATAAAAATCTCTATAAATACCTCATTGGTATTGACGAAGTAGGTCGGGGACCTATAGCTGGTCCTGTGGCTGTTGGCGCTTTTGTATATCTCAAACCAGAAGCAAAAAAATATTTTCATGGCGTAAAAGAGTCAAAACAATTAACAGAAGAGAAAAGGGAAATTTGGTTTAGTAAAATAAAAAAAGCGAAGCAAGATGGTCTAATTGACTTTGCTGTGTCATTTCAAAATGAAAAAATAATTGATAAAAAAGGCATATCTTTTGCAATAAAAAAAGCTTTAGCGACTTCAGTATCTGTATTTAAGATAAAACCCGAAGAAGTTATGATTTTACTGGATGGCGGATTAAGGGCGCCTGCAGAATATACAAATCAAAAGACAATTATTAAGGGAGATGTAAAGGAGCAGGTCATTGCCCTTGCATCTATTTGCGCAAAAGTAATGCGAGACAGAAAAATGATTGTATGGTCCAAAAAGTACACAAAATACGGATTTGATAAAAATAAGGGCTATGGAACTAGTCAGCATTATGAAGCTATTAGGAAGTATGGACTTATCGATTTGCACAGGAGAAGTTTCTTGCAAAAATCCTTAATATAAGCTAATATAATAAAACTATGGTAAACCGAATGAGAGCAAATAGATCGCATCGCGATAATAGACGTTCACATCACGCTTTAGATGATGTGCGACTTTCTAAATGCGCTAACTGCGGATCACAGCATATCAGACATACTATGTGTGATAAATGTGGTACTTACAGAGGCAAAAAGGTGATAGACATGACAGCATTAGTAGCAAAGAAAACATCGAAAAAGCAGAAAAAGGAGGTTAAGAAATAGTTAAAAATTGGGTTCGTTCTTTATAAAATATGGCAAACAGACATCTTTCAAGATCAGTAGTACTCCAATCACTCTTTGAGTGGGACTTTCGAGGTTGTCATAATGAAACTATAAAAGAAACAGTCACTCGTATATCGAAGGAATTTGCTCCTGGTATGAGTGATTTTTCTTTTGTTCAAGAATTAATAGATAGTATTTTGGCGAAAAAGAATGATTTGGATGAAGTTATTACCAAGGCCGCACCAGATTGGCCTTTAGACAAAATATCACTTATTGATAGAAATATTTTAAGAATTGGTTTATACGAATTACTTTTTGCAAATAGAGATGAAGTTCCAGCAAAAGTAGCTATAAATGAGGCTATTGAGTTGGCAAAAAGTTTTGGTGGTGAAAACAGTAGTAAATTCGTAAATGGAGTGTTGGGATCTGTTTATAAAGAAATTGGAGAGCCTGGAAAAGATTCTATTTCAAAGAAAAAGAAAAAAATTGAAGATATTCCATACGAACAAATGCCGATACAAAATCTAGGCGGAGCTGTAGTATATTCTAGACATGAAGGAGAGATATATTTAGCTTTTGTTCATGATATATTTGGACATTGGACTTTGTCTAAGGGTAAAATTCCTGAAGGTGATGTAAAGATAGGTACAATTGCTAAAATTAAAGAGGAAATGGGATTGGATGTAGAAATAGTAGATGATTTAGGTGATAACGGTTATATTGCAAGTGATCCAGAAAAAGGAAAATTAAGAAAACACGTTCATTACTTTTTGGCTGAGTCAAAGTATGAAAATATAAAGCTAGCTCAAAAACCTGGTCTCGATGACGCTAAATGGTTCAAATTATCAGACATATTAGAATTAAATTTCTATAATGATATTTTACCAATAGTAACAAAAGCTATCACAATTTTGAATAAAAAAATATAAATTCTATGCCCGATTATTTAAAATTCTCTGAAAAATTAAATGTAAAATTTAATGATATAAGTCTCCTCAAAAGAGCTTGTACACATCGTTCATATTTAAATGAAAATAAATCAGCAGGTTTAGAGCACAATGAAAGATTAGAATTTCTTGGAGATGCAGTTTTGGAATTGGTTGTAACTAGTTTTCTTTTTAGAAAATACCCAGGTAAAAACGAAGGAGATTTAACATCTTACAGATCAGCACTTGTAAATACACATAGTTTGTCAAAAGTAGCACTTCATATAGGTGTTGATGAATATATTTTATTGTCAAAAGGAGAATCCAGAGATACAGGAAGGGCAAGGTCAATTATTCACGCAGATACCATAGAGGCTATTATTGGTTCAGTATATTTGGATCAAGGTTATGATGCCGCAGCCAATTTTATTTCTGAACAATTATTAGAGGTAATAGACATAGATGATATTGTAGAAAATAAAACATGGTTAGATGCAAAAAGCCGATTTCAAGAAAAAGCGCAAGAGATGACAGGACTAACTCCATCATATAAAACTGTAAAAGAAACAGGACCAGATCATAGCAAAATATTCACATTGGGTGTATTCATAGGTGACACACAAGTCGCTCTCGGCTCAGGAATGTCAAAACAAGAAGCAGAGCAAAAAGCTGCAGAAAAAGCATTGGAAGTGAAGGGATGGTAAATACTAAATAATTATAGTGAAATTGAGAGGCTATTATGTTAAAATACTCTTATGTATCTCAAGTCATTAGAGATTTCAGGATTTAAATCTCTAATTAATCACAGTTAAATTTTGCATAATTCACTGAATTTGGTATAATTTGGTGAATATGTTCACTGAATTAGTATAAAAATAGTGAATCTATTAAAATAACATGAAAATACATAGATATTTAAAGGATAGGCTGGTAGCCAGTCTAGGCAAAAAAAAGATACTTATTGTGTATGGTCCTCGACAAGTTGGTAAAACTACACTAGTAAAAGAATTTCTAATCGATAATGCCAATAGTGTTTATTATAATTGTGATCAAGACGAGACTCGTATTCTTTTTGAAGAAGCAAATCTAGAGAAGCTTGGATTTTTGGTAAAAAAATACGATACTATCGTTATAGATGAAGCCCAAAAGGTAAAAAATATCGGTTTATCTTTAAAGATCATTTTTGATAATTTCCCAGATAAAAATTATATAGTTACAGGATCTTCATCTTTTGATCTCGCAGAGTCTGTGTCCGAGCCACTTACTGGTAGATTTTTCTCATACACGATGTTCCCAGTTGCAGAAGTAGAATTATCTAGGGACAAAAATCCTATTGAAATTAGAGAATCACTCGAGACTCGTTTGATATATGGTTCATATCCAGAAGTTATTACTGCACCCGATATTGAAACAAAAAAAGAAATAATAAAAAATATTACATCAAATTATTTATTTAAAGATATTCTAGCTTTAGATATAATACGAAATTCAGATGATTTGAAAAAGTTATTGCAAGCATTAGCTCTACAGAGTGGTAATGAAGTCTCTTATACAGAACTTGCACAGACACTAGGTATTGATAAAAATACTGTAAAAAAATATCTAGAAATTTGTGAAAAGCTTTATATATTATTTTCATTATCACCTTATGCATCAAAAAAGCGTAAATCAATATCAATGCTTAAAAAGTATTATTTTTTTGATCTTGGTATTAGAAATGCTCTAATAAATAATTTTAATTCACTTTCAACTAGGAATGATACTGGGGCACTTTGGGAAAATTATATGATTCTGGAAAGGATGAAGTATAACTCCGCAAGAGGTTTTGATCCTATATATTATTTCTTTCGTTCATACGATATGCAGGAGATAGATTTGTTTGAAGATGAGGGAGGTGTGATAAATGGATTTGAGTTCAAATTTACTAAAGGTAATATAAGTCGTACCATGAAGGATATATTTGATAATGATATAGAAGGTAAGGAATTAAAGATTATTAGTAGGGATAACTACTCAGAGTTTATTGGAGGGTAATTCCTATTTTAGTTGTTTAACTTTATTACTTTAATTCATAAATTTTACGAATTTATGCTAAAATATACGCATGTATTTGAAGTCATTAGAGATTTCTGGATTTAAGTCCTTTGCTAAAAAGGCTACTTTAAATTTTACTTCACCGATTTCTTCTATAGTTGGTCCTAATGGCTCCGGCAAATCAAATGTTGCTGAAGCTTTTCGTTTTGTCCTTGGTGAACAATCCATAAAATCTATGCGTGGAAAAAGAGGTGAAGATTTGATATTTAATGGAGGTGGAGATGGCGCAAGGGTTAATCGTGCTGGAGTAAAAGTTATTTTTGATAATTCAAAGAGAATGCTAAATGTTGACTTTGATGAAGTTGCTATTGAGCGTGTCGTGCACAGAGATAATTCAAATGAATATTTTATCAATGGCTCTCCAGTAAGATTGAGAGATATTGTGGAACTTTTAGCTCATGCACATATTGGTGCTTCTGGTCATCATATTATTTCTCAAGGAGAAGCTGATAGAATACTAAATGCTAATATTCGTGAGCGAAGGGAAATGATAGAAGATGCTTTAGGATTAAAGATTTATCAATATAAAAAAGCTGAAAGTCAAAGAAAACTTGAAAAAACAGAAGAAAATATGAAATCTGTTGAGTCTTTAAGACGTGAAATTGCACCGCATTTAAAATTTCTAAAAAAACAAGTTGAAAAAGTAGAAAAAGTTCAACAATTGAGAGAAGAATTAAGAAATTTATATAAAGAATATTTTAAAAGAGAAGAAACATATTTAAAAGATGAAAGAAAAAAGATTGATAATGAAAAAGATCCTTTAGTAAAGGAATTAGCACAACTTGATATTGAAATAGCTGAAGCAAGAAATATTCTTGAAAATTCAAAAAATCGTGATTCCAAAAGCGATGAGCTTATAAACTTAGAAGGATCATTGTATAAGATTAGAATTGAAAAGGATTCTGTTATGAGGGAAGTAGGAAAAATTGAAGGAGAAATATCATCAGGAAATCGTACTATTTCTAAAGAAAAGGAAAAGCAAGCGAGAGATGAATTTAAGACTATATATTTAAAGGACGTTGAGGAAATTGTAAATAGAGTTAGTTTAATAGACAGTTTAGATGAGATTAGGCAGATATTGTCTAGATTTATTTCTTCGCATAAAAATAAGGAGGACTCTGCTTTAATTGCTGAAATCGAAAAGGAAATTTCTGAATTAAAAAATAAAAAGAAAGATTTTGAAAATAATTTGATTAGAATTACTGATGAAGAAAAAGCTAGAACACTAGAGTACAATGAATTGCGTCAAAAAATCGAAAGAGAAAAGGATTCAAATAGAGATGCAGAAAAAAATGTATTTAGAATAATTGCTAGACAAAATGAAGTTAGAGGAGTGTTAAATGGAGCTAGAACACGTGAAGAAAAGTTAATGTTTGAAGAAGAAGCTCATAAAAGAGAAATGCAAGAAGCATATGCTATTGTAGGTCGCGAAGCCTTGGATAATAAGGATCTTATCTTGTCTGATGAACCTCGTCCTTTACAATACGATAGATTAAAAAATATTGAAAAAATTAAAGTTCGTATTGAGGACTCTGGCGCAGGGAATAGTTTTGATATTTTAAAAGAGTATAAAGAAGTTGAGGAAAGAGATATTTTTCTTGCAAAGGAAATTCAAGATCTCGAAGTATCCAAAGTAAATTTAAATAATATGATTTCTGATTTAGATGCACGTATAGATATTGAATTTAAAGAAGGAATACTAAAAATTAATGCACAATTTCAACAATATTTTTCTCTGATGTTTGGTGGAGGTAATGCTGGATTAAATGTTATTAGAGAAAAAAAGAGATTGAAAAAATCTGACACCGATCTTTCGGCTGTACTTGCTGATAATGTTGAAAATATAATTGAAAATGAAGGTGAAGAGGGAATTGAAATAAATGTAAGTTTACCTAGAAAAAAGGTAAAGGGTCTCATGATGCTTTCAGGAGGCGAAAGAGCACTTACCTCTATCGCTTTGCTTTTCGCTATTTCTCAAGTAAATCCACAACCTTTTATTATTCTTGATGAAACTGATGCTGCATTAGATGAGGCAAATTCTAGAAAATACGGTGATATGATTGCCAATCTATCGCAATATTCTCAATTAATACTTATTACTCACAATCGCGAGACAATGTCACGTGCAGGAGTATTGTACGGAGTAACAATGGGCGGAGATGGTGCTTCAAAATTATTATCAATTCAATTTGAAGAAGCTGTTCAAGTAGCAAAATAAAAGTAAAAATTTATATTATTTTATATGCTAATTAACTTTTGCAAAATCAAGAGTTTTTTTGTCTAAATCTGCGGACATTACTTTAAATTTGATAGCATCACCTAAAGTAAATTTATTTTTTGTTTTCTGACCAACTATAGAATATGTTTTACTGTTAAATTCGTAATAATCGTCACCAATATCGCGGATTTTTATCATTCCTTCAGATTTTGTTTCATTTTCTTCTACATATAATCCCCATTCAGTAACTCCAGATATTTTACCTTCAAAAACTTGACCAACTTTATCAGACATATATTCAACTTGTTTCAATTTCTTTGATTCTCTTTCAGCAATAGAAGCATCAATTTCTCTCGCTGTAGACTTTTCTGCTATGTTTTGGAATTGTACTATTTCGGTATCTCCAAAGGGTTCATTATGCAAATGTCTTTGAAGAATTCTTTGAATTAGTAAATCAGGATATCTTCTTATTGGAGATGTAAAATGAGTGTAATATTCAAAAGCTAAGCCGAAATGGCCTATGTTTTTCGTTGAATAAACAGCTTTTTGCATAGATCTTATAACTGCTGTGCTAATTAATGCCTCATGAACAGTGCCTGAGATTTGCTTTAATAGGGATTTTATATCATGTGCAGTAACTTTTCCATTTTTTGTTTCCAATTTGTATCCGAGAGCTTTTACGAAATTTGATAAATCTAACATTCTTTCTTGATCAGGAATATCATGTATTCTGTAAATCGAACCCGTGTCTTTTTTGCCTTTCTTTTTTATGGAGTCAAAAATATGTTTGGCAACTTCGCGATTTGCTAAAAGCATGTATTCTTCAACAAGTTTGTGTGTATCAAGTCTCGGTTTTTTGTAAACACCTACAGGCTTGCCGTTTTCATCTAGTTTAAATTTGATTTCTTCTTGCTCAAATTCTATTGCACCTTTTCTAAATTTTTCTTTTTGAAGATTTTTGGCAATGTAATTTAACTTATCTAGCTCGGTAAAATATTGACCAGATTTTGTATTTAATGAATCTTGAGCGTCTTCATAAGTAAATCTATGATTTGAATTGATAATTGATTTACCAAAGCCTCTTTCTATTACATGGCCACTATTATTCATTGTAAACCAAGCTGAAAAGGTTAATTTGTCTTCATTTGGGTTTAAACTGCAGACGTCATTTGATAATACTTCAGGAAGCATGGGTATAGTGCGATCCACTAGATAAATTGAGCAACCTCGTTTAAAGGCTTCTTTGTCTAAAGCTGATCCTTCCTTTACATAATGACTAACATCAGCAATATGTACGCCAATTTCATATTTACCTCCTTCTAATACTTTAAATGAAATCGCATCGTCAAAATCCTTGGCATCAAATGGGTCGATTGTAAAAGTAAGTGTATTTCTAAAGTCCTTTCTTTTTGGTATTTCAGACTCGATATCAGAAATTTTATTTCTACTAATTTCGCTGGCTTCATTTTCAACTGATACAGGGAAGTCAATTTCAAATCCTTTTTCCAGAACTATACTTTCCATTTCAGCATTATTATTTCCTTTTTTACCAATTACTTTTATTAATTTTCCTGTTGGATTTTTCTTTGAATCAGTCCATTCATTCATTTTTACAAAGACTTTATCACCAATAGATATTTTGTTTATATCGCTTTGCTCTAAAACAATAGATGCATAAGCCTTTTTGTCATCTGGGTATGCTGTCAAAACTCCTTCACGACTATCTATAGTACAAACAAAAGTATCGCGATTTCTTTCAACTACTTTTATTACTTCTGCAGACAACTGACCATATGAATTTTTCTTACCAATTTTAATTTCAACCGTATCACCATTTAATGCTGTATTTAGAAAACCAACATCTATCATAATGTCCTTTTCTGTGTTTTTGGGGTCTTTAACAAAGCCCATACCCTTACGATTGGTCATTATAATTCCAATCAATGTATTGGCCCCTGTTTTTTGCTTTTTCATTCGAATACTATAACCCATATTGCCTTTTTTTAATAGGTCTGGTAGTATAGCCCCTATGTTAATGATTCGATTACAACGAGTAGGAAGAAAGCACGAACCAGTTTTTCGTCTTGTTTTGACTGACTCAAAAAATGGTCCAAAGAGTGGTAAATATCTAGAAGTACTAGGTTCATATGATCCACGCTTAGATAATAAGATTGAGAATTTCAATATTCCTAAAATAAAGCTACATATATCAAATGGTGCTAAACTTTCAAATACCGTTTTCAATTTCCTAGTAACAAAGAAAATCCTTGAAGGAAAAAAGATCAACGCTTTACCAAAAAGAACACCTATCAAAAAAGAAGAAGCTAAAGTAGAAGAAAAAAAGGCAGTAGAAGCTCCCGTAGTGGATTCAACTCCAGTAGAAGCTCCAGTTCAAGCATAGTATTTTAAGAAAATACACTTAACTGTGCAAAACTCATTTTGATTCTTTAACTCATCACGGTACAATATGTATCGTAGTTGTTTGATTATAAGATAATAAGTAAAACAGATATGAACAGTAATAATGATCAGCAGTTTCTAGAGTTTGTGGTTAAGTCATTGGTAGAAAATCCAAATGACGTAAAAATCGCAAGAACCGTAGATGAGATGGGCGTTCTAATGACATTATCAGTAAATGCAGCAGATATGGGTAAAGTTATCGGTAGAGCAGGAAATACTGCAAAAGCTATCAGAACTTTACTAAGAGTTGTTGGAATGAAAAATAACTCTAGAGTTAATCTAAAGATTAACGAACCAGAGGGAGGATTGAAGTCAGTACCTATGGTAGAAAAAGCTTCAAAAACAGTAGATGAAGCGATGGCAGATTTAAAGATTTAATTTTAAAAGTGACAATCTTAAAAAAACGTGATAATATAAAATCACGTTTTTTTAATTAGCAAATCAATGAATTATCATATTATTTCACTATTTCCGCAATCTTTTGATTCATATATTTCTGAATCTATTCTTAAGCGTGCACAAGAGAATAAAAAAATAAAAATTAAATTCTATAATCCTCGTGATTTCACAATCGCTTCAGGCAAAGGGAAAAAACAAAGTTACTCTGATCGTCGTGTAGACGATAAACCTTATGGTGGCGGACCCGGTATGGTCATAGAGGCCCTTCCTGTGATAAAAGCCATTGCAAAAGCAGTAGGTAAAAAATCAAATAAAAAGAAGGTTAAAATTGTGTGGTTTACGCCTTCAGGGAAACAATTTGATACAACTTATGCAAAGGAATTGGCTGTAAAATATACTGATATTGTATTTGTATGCGGTCGCTATGAAGGTATAGATGCCAGAGTTAAATCTGCTTTTAAAATGGATGAAATATCTATTGGCCCTTTTATTCTTACTGGAGGGGAATTGCCTGCTATGTTATTGATTGATTCTATTTCAAGACAAATTTCTGGAGTATTAGGTGACAACACCTCTCTCGAAGAAAATCGTATTGCTTGTTCAGATGTATATACACGTCCAGAAGTAGTAGAATATAAAGGAAAGAAATATAAAGTACCAAAAGTCCTTCTTTCTGGTAATCACAAACTCATTGATGAATGGAAAAAAAATAAATAATAAGATAATAATATTAAGTATTTTATCTATACTACTTATATTATTTATATTATTTTTTGCAAAAAATAATCCTAAAGTTATTTCTATTGAAAATACAAAAATATATCCAGAAAAAGAAATAATCAAAAAAGTAAAAACTGAAAGTGTTAAAATAATTATTGTTGGAGACATGATGCTCGATAGAAATGTCAGAAATATCATAAACAAAAAAGGATTCGATTACTTCTTTTCTGGTGTAAAGGATATTATAAATAATGCTGATATTGCAGTGGCAAATCTTGAAGGGCCTTTCACAGACAATCCCTCAAAGACAAATATTCCACATAGTAAAAGTCTACAATTTACATTTGATACAAAATTAGCTAAGGAATTGGCAGATTTTGGCTTTGATATTCTTGGTCTTTCCAATAATCATACAAAAAACTTTGGAAATGAAGGTTTTGAAATGACAAAAAAAGTAATAAGTAGTTCCAGTATGCTTTATTATGGAGATCCAGATAATAAAAGTGAAAATAGTGTAATAATTGAAAAAAATAACATTAAAATTGGTTTTGTTGGTTTTCATGAATTTACTTATGTAAATTTTGATAAAGTAATTTCTGAAATTAAAGCAATTAGAGAAAAAGTAGATGTACTTATCGTTACTCCACATTGGGGTGTCGAATACAATAGTCAACCAACAGAAAAGCAAATCAAATTAGCAAAAGAATTCATAGATAATGGTGCAGATATCGTAGTTGGCACACATTCACATATTATAGGAGATATTGGAGAGTATAATAATAAAAAAATATATTATTCACTAGGGAACTTTGCATTTGATCAATATTTCTCGAAAGAAACAATGACAGGAATGGGACTACAAATAGAAGCTAAAAAGGGTGTAAATGGTATCGAGCTTGATTATAAGCAAATTCTATTTGAAATTGATACTAAAGGAGTTCGTGCTGTAGACAAACAATATTCACTATAAGCAATGGTAAAAATCATGTTATAATAATTAGCATATTATTAATAACATATTTATATGATAACTATCTTTTTTTTAATTGTAATTATTTTTGTAATAATTTTCTTTAATAGCAAAATTTCTACATTAGAGGAAAAGGTTGATTCACTTATAAATAAATACAATTCTACAAAAGTAAATCAAAGCGTGGCTACGCCCGTAGTACCTTCTATGGCACAGAGTTCTATTTATGGAATCCCCACGACCACGACAGCGCCCACACCAATACCTGTACCTATGCCTATTGCTGATAATATATCTAAAACTTCAGGAGAAGAACAAAGTGGTAAAATGCTGGGAAAGATTGGAGTTGCTGCTATTTTGTTGGCTGGTGCATTCTTCCTAAAGGATGTTCCAGATGAAGGTAAAGTTGGTATTGGCATATTAGTTGGGCTTGTTTTTATTGGCTTAGGATATTTTTTGAAAACTAAATATAGAGGATACGCACATTTACTTATGGGTGGAGGAATTTCTGTTTTGTATTTATCGATTTTTGCAGCCACCACTTTATTTAAAATGATAAATCCTCAATTCGGTTTCTTTTTGATGATATTTATTACAGCTGTGGCAGTAATTATTAGTCTTGTTGAGGATTCAAAAAAACTTGCTGTTCTCTCAGCTTTAGGTGGTTTTGTTACTCCTATACTTATAACTACAGTAATGGCCGATTATACTTTATTGCTTAGTTATTTATTGATTTTAGATATAGGCATACTTGTTATTTCAGCAAAGAAAAAGTGGAATATTTTATATCACACAGGTTTCTGGGGTACAGTACTTATATATTCTGTATGGCATATTGCCAATTATAATTTAGAAATAATGTATAGTGTGCTATTTTTCCTAACCGCATACTTTATTGTGTTTTTACTTTCAAGTATATTTCATCATTTTATTAGAAAGGAGAAATCTAGTCCTTCTGATGCTTTGGCAATAAGTTTAAACGCTGGAATGTATTTTATGATGGGTTATAACATTCTATTTCCAACATACCATGATAATTTGGGTTATTTTGCTCTTGTTTTAGCTGTTGTTTATGCAATTACAGCCAATTTGTCATTTAATGTGATGAGAGATGATAAAATATTAAATTACTTCCTCACTGGAATATCCGTGGTTTTCCTTTCTATAGCCGTTCCATTACAATTCTCAAATGAATGGATAACTTTAGCTTGGTTAATGGAGGCATTGATTCTGTATATCATTTCATTTAGTTTGGGGCATAAAGCATTAAGAGTTTTTGCTGGTGTAGTATTTTCTTTAGGAATTATTAGAGTGTTATTCTATGATGGTATTTTGAATTATGCTTATACCAATATTAATACACATGCATTTGTGAACTTCGGTTTCGTATTGTTAATGATTTCAGTGATGATTGCTTATGTCGTACAATATTTATATCACAAATTTGATAATGTAGAAGACTTGAGTGTTAAAAAAATAATAATGTATTTCGTGCTTACTGCAAATATTCTTACGGTTGTTGGTATTACTTCACAAATATACTTATATTATGAAAATAGCACTCTGATTTTATCTAGAGACTATGAAGCTAAAGTTAAAGTTATCAATAATAGCGGTGGTGATGAATATTCTCAGGATAAAAATGATATATTAAATCAAAATTATGCAACTATGTATAAAAGTGTTACAGATTTGAATAATCAAAGAAATACAGTGGTTTCAGTATTTTGGATCATTTACGCTGTTATTCTAATAGGAATAGGCTTCTCAAATAAAGTAAAATTACTAAGAATTCTAGGATTAGCATTCTTTGTTATAATAGCTGTAAAGATTTTCTTCGATGTATGGGGATTAGGTACTCAATACAGAGTTATATCATTGGTTGTGTTTGGAGTAGTGGCATTGCTTGCATCATTTGGTTACGCAAAATATAAAGATAAAATAATAAATTAAATGAAAAAAACATTTCTAATTGCAATAGTATTCTTTCTATCAATCAGTATCACTTATGCAGAATTCAATATTTCAAATTGGAAATATTTTAAAAGCATGTCTGTGCCCACTGATTTAAATTCAACTTATTCCAAGAAAATTATTGATAATGACATTTACTCTCATTCTAATTTGCAGGATTTAAGAATTATTGATTCAAATAAAGCTGAAATTCCATACAAAATAGTAGAAGAGAAAGATATTAATTATCAAAAAAATATTTATGCAGATGTTTTTGACTCCTCAGTGTCTGGCAATCAATCGATGGCAATATTTGATACTAAAATAGACTCAAACAAGGCAAATTCCTTACATTCATCAATAACCCTATCTTTAATTGGAAAAAATTATAAAAGAAAAGTATCTATTTTTGCTTCAGATAAGAAAATTGCTCACGGTGATGCTGGCTGGAGATTAATAAATTCAAATGGTTATATTTTCAATTTCTATGACTCTGTGACTGGATTTAACTCTGGAAATAAGACAATAAACTATTCAAAGACTACTGCAAGATATATTAGAGTGCTCATTTCCGATGGAGAAGGTGAGTTACCGCAGATAAATGGAGCAAATGTGGCTGAAAACTTAACAAATACAGCTAAAATTGAAAGTGATGAATATCCATTAATAATAAAAAATAATTTATTAAATAAAACAACCGAGCTAACAGTTGATTTGAAGGCTGATAGAATACCTGCAAGTAAAATAATACTTTCAACATCTGATAAAAACTGGAATAGACATGCTGTTTTAGAAACTTCAAATACAGAAAATGGTCCTTGGACAATGATTGCTGAGGATTATTTGTATTCAATAAATCAAACTCTATATACAGGAACTAAGACCTTTATTGATTTTAATGAATCAAAAAGCAGGTTTTTAAGAATTGTAGTTTCAAATTATGATAATGCACCGGTTAATTTTGATTCTAAAATTGCTGTTTTGAGAAATCAGAAATCTATTGTGTACAAAGCTACTGATTATCCATCAAAACTATATTACGGAAATGATAAAGCAATTAGTCCTCAATATGATATTGAAAAATTACTTTCATATACTGATCAAAATGAAATGATAAGTACAAAGTTAGGGCCAGAAGAAATAAATGCTGATTATATTGCACCAAAAGCACCAGAAAAGACTTTTACAGAAAAGTATCCACAAGCATTAAATATTATTCTCGTAATTATGGTGCTTTTGTTAGCTGGCTTCATGTTTATGACTGTTAGAGGTGCAAAAAGTAAATAGTGTCGGCTATTGACTATTTTTCACATTCTGATAAGCTCATAACCAACTTCATCGATTGTGTTGCGACTAAATAATGAAGGATTACAAGGCTTTAAATTGATCCTTATTTTGCAACTACTACTTACTACACTATTTTAGTAGCTAGAACGCCCTTTACAGGCGTTATTTTTCGTTGTTTAAATTGAGGAATATTATTAATAATAAATAATTTTTATGCATATAACCAAGAAATATTTCAGTAGATTTAAGGAACCGTTGACGACTATGCCAAATTTGGTTGAATCCCAAATAGTTTCATTTGATGCATTCATAAAGAATGGCATTGGTGAAGTTTTGAAGGAGTTTTCTCCTATTGAGGATTATGCAAAAAAGAAGTTTGAATTGTCTTTTACAGATTTTGAACTTTCTAAACCAAAATATGATGAGCATTACGCAAAAAGTAATAAGCTTTCATATGAAGGACAAATAAAGGTAAAAGTTAAATTAAAGAACAAGCTTCTTGATGCTGTAAAGGAACAAGAAATGTTTCTTGCCGATTTACCTTTGATGACAGATCACGGAACATTCATTATAAATGGTATTGAGAGAGTTATAGTTCCTCAGCTTGCACGTTCATTCGGTATATTTTTTACAGCAAATGAATTAAAGGGAAAGACATTTTTCGGAGCAAAGGTAATACCAGCTCGTGGAGTATGGATGGAAATAGAGTCTGATTCTGATGGAACTATATATACTCGTATAGACAGAAAGAGAAAGTTTCCTATTACATCTCTACTTAGAATTCTTGGTTTAAAGACAAATGAAGAAATCCTTACAGCTTTTAAGGGTAATGAATTGTCAAAAAAGGTTATTGAAACAACATTGGCAAAGGATCATGCAAAGACAGTTGACGATGCTTATGTTGAAATACACAAAAGACTTAGAGATGGTGATTTAGCTACAGCAGATAATGCAAGAGAATTTCTTGGAAGTATATTTAACCCTGAACGATACGACATAAATCGTGTTGGTCGTTTCCGTTTTAACAAGCGTTTTAACAAATCAATGGATGAAAAGGATCTTGAAAGAAGAACTATTTCTTCAGATGATATTGTAACTATTATAAATCACGTTGTTGAGCTAAATAACACACCAGAAGCAGTAGAAGATGATATTGATCACTTAGGATCAAGACGTGTTAGATATGTTGGAGAATTACTTCAACAAAAACTACGTGTTGGTATGACACAAATGAAGAGAAATATTCAGGATAAAATGTCTACAGTGGAACCAGATGTCACACTTCCTGTAAATTTCGTATTTCCAAGACCATTGCAAGCTCGTATAAAGGAATTCTTCACAACAAATCAGCTATCACAGTTTATGGGACAGGAAAATGTTCTTTCTGAAATTGAAAATCTTAGAAAGCTAACAGCACTTGGACCCGGAGGACTTACTCGAGAAAGAGCAGGATTCGAAGTTCGCGATGTTCACCCATCACATTACGGAAGAATTTGTCCTATTCACACACCTGAAGGTCCAAACATTGGTCTTATCCTTAACCTTGCAACATACGCTAGAATAAATGATTTTGGAATGATTGAGACTCCATATGCAAAAGTAAAAAATGGAAAGGTAACAAAGGACATTGTATATTTGAACGCTCTTGAAGAAGAAGGATTTAGAATTGCTCACGGTGCTATTCCTTATGACAAATCTGGAACTATTACATCAAATGAGGTTGAAGTTCGTATAAATGGAAAGCCAGGTCTAGCAAAAGCAGCTGAAGTTGACTATATAGATGTATCAACAAATCAAGCTTTTTCTATTGCCACTTCTCTTATTCCATTCCTAAATCATGACGATGCAAACCGTGCACTCATGGGATCTAACATGCAAAAGCAGGCTACTCCTTGTCTTATTCCAGAAGCTCCATTGGTTGCTACAGGTATTGAAAAGCAAGCAGTTATAGATACAGGAAGAATTGTCTTGGCACCAGAGGATGGTGAGATTGTTTATGTTGATTCAAAGAAAGTCGTATTTGAAGGTAAGAAAGTTGGAAAAAAAGAATACAATCTAATTCATTTCTCAAGAACAAATGGATTCACAGCTTTTCATCAAAGACCTATAGTAAGTCTAGGTGATAAAGTAAAGAAAGGAGATGTTCTCGTAGATACATCAACATCAGATAATGGTGAGATTGCCCTTGGACAAAATATGCTTGTAGCATTTATGTCATGGTCAGGAAATAACTATGAGGATGCCATTATACTTTCAGAAAGAGTTGTTAAAAACAGTAAATTCAGTTCTATAAACATAGAAGAGTTTGTAGTAAATGTTCGCGATACAAAACTAGGTCCTGAAGTTACTACTTGTGATATTCCAAATGTTGGAGAAGCTAAACTAAAAAATCTAGCAGAGGACGGAATAGTAAGAATCGGAGCAGAAGTACGTCCTGGAGATATTCTTGTTGGAAAAATTTCACCTAGAGGTGAAACTCAGCTTACACCAGAAGAAAGACTATTGAGATCAATCTTTGGAGAAAAGGCTCGTGATGTTAAAGATACATCAAAGAGAATGGAAGGAGGAAAGAGAGGTCGTGTTATTTCAGTAAAAATCTTTTCTAGAGAGAAAGGAGATAAGCTTGAATCTGGAATTATAAAAAGAATATATATAGAAGTTGCAGAATTAAGAAATGTTTCTGTTGGAGACAAACTAGCTGGACGTCACGGAAACAAAGGAGTTATTTCAAGAATTCTTCCTGAAGAAGATATGCCATACATGGAAGATGGAACACCTGTTGATGTTATTTTGACTCCATTAGGTGTGCCTTCACGTATGAACTTAGGACAGATACTTGAACTTCACTTAGGTCTCGCTGCACATACTTTAGGTTATCAAGCCATTGTTCCTCCTTTTACAGGAGCTACTGATGTTGAGATAAAAGAAGAGCTTGTGAAAGCTGGATTTGATGCAAGTGGAAAAATGAAATTACGAGACGGAAGAACAGGAGAGCATTTTGATCAGCCAATTGCAGTTGGATATATGTATATCTTGAAACTTCATCACATGGTTGAAGATAAGATACACATGCGTTCTATTGGACCTTATTCTCTTATCACTCAGCAACCACTTGGAGGAAAAGCACAAGGTGGAGGACAGAGATTCGGAGAAATGGAAGTCTGGGCATTACTTGGTCACGGTGCCGCTTACACATTGCGTGAAATTCTAACTATAAAGTCTGATGATATACAAGGTCGTTCTCAGGCATTTGATTCTATTGTTAAGGGTGAGCCATTGAAGCAACCAAACCTACCTGCATCATTCAATGTGCTTCTAAAATCACTACGTGGTTTAGCACTAGATGTTGAATTGATTAAAAAGGGTCGTGATGAGGAAGAAACAGAATAATAATTATCATCAAGATCATAAATAATTAATATAAAAACTATGGAAAAAAATAATATGTATAAAAGACAAAATGACCCAACAGACTTCGATGCAGTGAAGCTTGGTGTCGCTTCGCCTGAGAAAATCTTGGAATGGTCTTTTGGTGAAATTACAAAGCCTGAGACTATTAACTACAGAACTCAAAGATCTGAAAAGAATGGACTTTTTGATGAGAAAATATTCGGTCCTGATCGTGATTATGAATGTTATTGCGGAAAGTATCGTGGAATAAGATACAAGGGAATTGTTTGTGAAAAATGTGGAGTTGAAATCACACGCTCTATTGTTCGTCGAGAAAGAATGGGACATATAGAACTAGCTACTCCTGTTTCTCATATTTGGTTCCTACGATCAATGCCTTCTCGTATTGGTTTGGTTCTTGGTATGACAACTTCTGATTTAGAAAAGGTTGTTTATTTCGCTGGATATATTGTCACCAAAATTCATCAAGGAGAAAAAGATGCTTTCTTGAAAGAGCTTGAATCTGAATTCAAAACTAAAGTTAAAGCTGCTCAAGATGAAAAAACAAAAGATGCTCTAAAGGAGCTTGTACTTACAGCTCGAAGAGAAATAGAAAGTCTTGTGCCTGGATTTGTTATGGATGAAGTTCAATATCACAAGTACTCAATGAAATATGGTTCATTATTTGAGGCTGGTATTGGTGCTGAAGCTATATTTGATATTCTAAAGAAAACAGATATGGGCAAACTCCTTGCATCTCTTGAAGGGGAATTTGAGGGAGCAAGTACACTTGAAAAAGAAAAATTATCAAAAAGAATTTCTCTTATCAAGTCAATGATAAAGTCAGAAACAAGACCAGAATGGATGTTTCTAACAAGAATTCCAGTTATTCCACCAGCACTTAGACCAATGGTTGCTCTTGATGGTGGTCGTTATGCTACATCAGATGTAAATGACCTTTACAGAAGAGTAATAAATCGAAACAATCGTTTACTTAAATTAAAAGAAATTGAAGCACCAGATGTTATTTTAAGAAATGAAAAAAGAATTCTACAAGAAGCAGTAGATGTACTTATAGATAATTCTATTCGTCACGGTGCAGCAACAGGAGCTGCAGCTATACAAGCTCAAAAGCGTGCTCTTAAATCATTGTCAGATAATCTAAAGAGTAAGAGAGGATTATTTAGACAAAATCTTCTAGGAAAGCGTGTGGACTATTCAGGACGTTCAGTAATCGTTGTCGGACCTACTTTGGCACTAGATCAATGTGGTCTTCCAAAGCACATGGCACTTGAACTTTTCAGACCATTCGTTATTTCAGGACTATTGAAAAGGGAATTAGCTTTCAACATTAGAGGTGCGGGTAGACTTATAGACGATGGAGCAAAAGAAGTATGGGAAATTCTAGAAGAAGTTATTGCTGGTAAGTATGTTCTTCTAAATCGTGCGCCTACTCTTCATAGATTAGGTATACAAGCATTCCGTCCTACTCTTATTGAAGGAAATGCTATTCAAGTTCATCCACTTGTTTGTACAGCATTCAACGCTGACTTCGACGGTGACCAGATGGCCGTTCACGTTCCACTTGGAGTTGAAGCGCAACTTGAAGCAAAGGAAATAATGGCAGCAGACAAGAACATTTTAAAGCCTGGAAACGGAGATCCTACAGTTGTAGCTAAGCTTCTAGATATTGTTCTTGGTTGTTTTTGGATAACAAAAACAGTTGATGGCGACAATGGTGAAGGAAAAATATTTGAAAGTCCAGAAGCCGCATTAACTGCTCACAATTATGACGCAGTAACTTACAGAGCAAAAATAAAAGTTCTACCAAGAGATGACAAAAAATACGCCCAATTTGAAGGTAAACTTTTTGAAACTACAGTTGGACGTATTCTATTCAACGATATTCTTCCTTGTGATTATCCTTTTATTAACAAGGAAATCGATAGAAAGAAATTGTCAGGTATTATGGACGATTTGATTATTAGTCATGATATGAAAGATATTCCTATCATTCTTGATCAAATTAAAACTTTTGGATTCAAATACGCTACACATTCAGGAACTACATGGGGTATTGATGATGTTATTATTCCAAATGGTAAAGCAGAAGTTATAACAAAGGCAAAAGCAAGTTCAGATTTAGTAATGGAGCAATTCAATGAGGGATTACTTACAGAAGAAGAGAGACTTAGAAAAAATATTGAAATTTGGCATAGTGCAAAGGGACAAGTTGAAAAACTTATTCCAAGTTCATTAAATAAAATGGGATCAGTTTACGATATGGTTACATCTGGAGCCAGAGGTTCTCTTTCTCAGATTACACAAATGGCCGGAATGAAAGGATTGATCGCTTCTGGATCTGGAGCAACAATTGAATTCCCAATTATATCTTGTTCAAAAGAAGGTTTGACTCCTATTGAGTATTTCATTACTACTCACGGTTCAAGAAAAGGTCTTACAGACACAGCCCTAAATACAGCAAAAGCAGGTTATCTTACAAGAAAATTATTCGTTGTTGCACAAGACGTTATGGTTAACGAAGATGATTGTGGTACAAAGGATTCTATTATTGTAAAAAAGCAAACAGCCTCAGGAATAAATATTCCATTGTCAAAGAATATTAGAGGACGTGTGCTAGCAGAAGATTTGCACGCCGCAGACGGAAGTGTTCTATTCAAAAAGAATCACTTATTGTCAAAATTAGAAGCAGTTAAAATAGAAGAGGCAGATATAGCTGCGGTTCGTGTGCGCTCACCACTTTCATGTAAAAGTGTAAGAGGTGTATGTGCTCAATGTTACGGAGTTGATTTAGGAAGAAATAAGCTTGTAGAATTGGGAGAGGCAGTAGGTACAGTTGCTGGACAAGCTATCGGAGAGCCAGGAACACAGTTGACTATGCGTACATTCCACGCCGGAGGTACAGCGTCAGTTGGTGGAGATATTACTCAAGGTCTTCCTCGCGTTGAAGAAATCTTTGAAAAACGACGTCCAAAAAATCCTGCAGTTGTTTCTGCAGTTAGTGGAACAGTTACAGAAGTTAAAGATCTTGGTAAAGAGAAAGTAATCAAGATAATGCCAGAATTAGAAGATAGAGCAAAGGGTAATAAGCCAAGTGAAGTTGAATACCTTTTCAATTCTAAGCGTATGTCTTTTGTTAAAATGGGAGATAAAGTAAATAAAGGAGACTTAATAACTGACGGATCTGCCGATATTGATGAAGTCTTTGAATTCGGTGGAGCAGAAAAAGCAAAGGATTATGTTATTAGTGAAGTTGGAAAGATTTATGAATTACAAGGAGAAACAGTAGCAAGAAAGCATATTGAAATAATAGTAAAGCAAATGTTTTCAAGAAGAAAAGTTACTGAAGCTGGTAATACAAACTTTGCAGAGGGAATGATTGTTGATGATATATATCTAAAAGAAGAAAATGATAAAGCAAAGGAGACAAATGGATCATTGGCAAAGGTAGAAGCAGTTGTTATGGGAATAACAGAAGTATCTCTATCTAGAAAGAGTTTCCTTTCTGCGGCATCATTCCAACACACAACTCGTGTACTCATAAATAGTGCAGTTAGAGGAAGTGAAGATGATCTAATAGGTCTAATGGAGAACGTTATCATAGGTCGCTTGATTCCAGCAGGTTCAGGATTTGCAGGAAGTCCAAAGCAAAAAATGATAGAGACAGTTCAACCAAAGGAAGAGGAATATGGGTATTAATTAGTAGATAAATAGAAGGCGGGGGGATAGATAAAAGTAGGTAGTAAAAGAAAGAGCCCTAGAAATAGGGCTTTTTCTGTTTGCGGGAGCTTACAGATCCCTTCTTTAAAATTTCTTTATAACTTCTTAATAACTTTTTGCTAAAGTGAACAAATTATTAAGATAATTGAATAATATATGAAAAAAGATTATAAAGAATGGTTTAAATTTAAACCTATAGTTAACAATATTGAGAATAATATTAGAGCTCGAACTGGCGAAATCTGGTACTGTCACTGGGGGACTAATGTTGGTTCGGAATTTGATGGCAAGGGCCAAAATAGCATAAGACCAGTTTTAATAATTAAAAAGACTAGTCCTAATACATTCTTATGTTTACCGCTAACAAGTAATGGTAAAGATTTGCCAATGTATTTTAAATTAAACTCATTTAATACAAAATCTAGTATTGTATTGGATCAGATTCGCTCAATAGATTCAAAAAGATTTTTTAGGTTCATAGAACAAGTATCTGATAAGGAGTTAAAAAATATAATAGATAAGTTGGTTCATTATATAAAAGGCGAAACCCCGCCAAATGGCGGGGAATCTCGGCGGTCCAACTAAGGACGACTGTACTCATATCATACCAAACCTCTTCTTGTAGTCAACCCCTTAAATGATATATACTGTACGCAATGTCATCTAATGTCGAAAAAATCAAGGAAAGACTAGGAATTGAAGAGGTAATTAGTTCATATATCAAGCTTGAAAAAGCCGGTAAAAACCTAAAGGGTAAATGCCCATTTCATAATGAAAAAACTGCGTCATTTTTCGTATCACCTGAAAGGGGAACATATCATTGTTTTGGGTGTTCGATGGGCGGGGACATCTTCAGTTTTGTAGAGCAATTTGAAGGTTTAGACTTTATGGGATCATTAAAAATGCTTGCCGAAAGAGCTGGTGTTCAATTGGAATTTGATAAAGCAAATAATGAATACAAAACAGAAAAGGAAAAATTATTGGCAATTATGGAGGACGCCACAAAGTTTTTTGAAGCTGGATTACAAAGTTCTAAAGATGCACAAGAATATTTAAAAAAGAGAGGTATAAAATCAGAAACAGCAAAAGAGTTTCGTATAGGATATATTCCCGCAGATTGGAGATTGCTTTATACATATTTAAAAAATAAAAAATACGCAGATAATGAGATCGAAAAGGCGGGATTAATAAAGCGACCGGAAGAAATAGGTGGAGTAAAAAAAGAATATTACGATAGATTCCGTGGTCGTATTATGTTTCCCATTTCAGATTCTGGTGGACGTGTAATAGCATTTTCTGGAAGAATATTAATTGACGATGGTAAGTCTGCAAAATATTTAAATAGTCCTGATACGATTTTATTTAACAAAAGTACAGTTCTTTATGGCATAGATAAAGCTAAACAAACGATACGAATAAAAGATTATTCTATTTTAGTTGAAGGGCAGATGGATTTGGTACTTTCTCATCAGGCAGGCATAAAAAATACAGTGGCAGTGTCCGGAACTGCGCTCGCAGACTCTCTTGTTTCTAAAGATAATGTTGTAAATAATCTAGGAATTATAAAAAGACTTTCAAACAATATTATCCTTGCTTTTGATTCTGATAATGCTGGTAGAAAAGCTGCAATGCGCTCTTCTGCAATTGCTCTTAGTCTTGGTATGGACGTAAAAATTGCCGATTTACCAGATGGTAAGGACCCAGCTGATTTAGTATTAGCAAATGTTGAGTCTTGGAAGGATGTATTGCGTAATTCTAAACCTGTGGTAGAATTTCAAATTGATACTGTGCTTAAAAAAATGACAGCTGCAAATCTTGACCTGAGGTTATTACCACAGGCATTGCGGGAAAATGTCCTTCCATTTATTGCTCCTCTAACTGGAGCGATGGAAAAAGCACACTATATAAAATTAATAAAAGAAAAAACCGGGCTTTCTGAAGAATCAATTCGAGAGGATTTGAGGAAAATAGAGGCGTCATTAAATGGTTTGGTCGCGGAAGTTCGCATGGCTGAAAAGCTTAAAGCGACAACGACTAGGCTAGACTCCATTATCAGAAAGTTGTTTGGTCTCATTTATTATTTAGAAAAAAACAATATACCTGGAATTGATGCAAAAAGTCACTTGACTAGCATCAAAAATATTTCAGGTGAAAGATATGAAAATATTATTAAAAGTATAGAGCCACATAAAGATGAATTATTATTAGAGGCCGAAGTGACTTTTAGTTTAGATAATAATAATTTAGCATCAGATTTGAATGAATTATTGTTAAATTTCGAAGAAGATATCGTTCGTCAGGAATTTTCAGAAACCATGTCGGAATTAGCAAAATCAGAAAGAGAGAAAGATGATCAAAAAGGTCAGGATTTAATGAAAAAATGCCAAATACTAAGTATTAGACTATCAGAGTTGGCAAAAAGAAGAATTAAGATTTAATTAATTAAAATTATGAAAAAAACAAAAAAAATAATAAAGAAAATAATTAAAACTAAAAAAACTAAAATTAAGTCAAAGAAAATTGCAAAAAAACCAGCAAAAAGTAAAGAAAAAAAGCCAGCAGGAGCAAAGCAAACTAAAAACAAAGAATTTGAATTAAAGGCAAGTAAATTAACTGCAAAGGGAAAAGAAAGAGGCTTCGTCACATACGATGAAATTCTAAAGGAATTTCCAAACATAGAAACAGATATTATGTTTTTGGATGATTTGTATTCAAAATTTTCAGTAGCTGGAATTGACGTTTTGGAAGGTGGAGGATTATTGGAAATGGAACCAACAGTTACTCATGCACCAAAAAAATATTCATATGGAAGTAGTAGAAGCGCAGATTCTTCATACGATTCTATTCAAATGTATTTAAAGGAAATTGGACAGTTTTCTCTAATTTCTGCATCAAATGAAAAAGAATTAGCAAAAAGAATACAGGCTGGAGACAGAGAAGCCAAAAATCTATTGGCACGTGCCAATCTCCGCCTTGTAGTTTCTATAGCAAAAAAATACGTAGGACGTTCTCCAGATTTAACTTTACTTGATTTGATTCAAGAGGGTAATTTGGGATTGTTCAAAGCCGTTGATAAATTTGACTGGACAAAAGGTTACAAATTTTCTACTTATGCAACATGGTGGATACGTCAGGCTATAACTCGTGCATTGGCAGATCAAAGTCGAACTATTCGTGTTCCAGTACACATGGTGGAAACTATAGCAAAATACAAACAAGTCGTTCGTCGTTTGACTCAAGACCTTGGCCGAGATCCTTTACCTGAAGAAGTAGCAACAGAAATGGGTCTTGATGTTGAAAAAATATACAATATAGAAAAAATTGATCAAAACGTCGCTTCTCTGGACGATCAAATAGGTGATGATAGTGATGATGGAAAATCTACATTAGGTGATTTTATTCCTGATGATAAAATTCTTTCTCCAGATCAAGAAAGTTCACGTAGAATTTTGCGAGATCAAGTTAATGAAATTCTTGATGATCTTTCTGAAAAAGAAAAGAAAATTTTGGAAATGCGTCACGGACTAAATGACGGTATTACTCATACTTTGGAGGAGGTTGGAAAAGAGTTTGGTGTTACAAGAGAGCGTATACGTCAAATTGAAGCAAAGGCTCATGATAAGATTCGCCAACACGACAAAATAAATAGATTAAGAAATTATTAGGGTTAAGAACGAATTTTGGGTTATAATAATTCAATGCAAAACTCCGAATTCGAAACTCTATACAAAAGATTAAATAAAGCACAAAAGGAAGCCGTCGATACTATAGATGGACCTGTTATGGTTGTAGCTGGACCTGGTACAGGTAAAACCTCGATTCTAACTCTGCGTATAGCAAATATTCTCAAACAAACTGACGTTTCGCCAGAGAATATTCTTGCATTAACTTTTACTGAATCTGGTGCATATACCATGCGTAAAAAATTGGTAACTATAATAGGCACCGCTGGATACAAAGTAAATATAAACACTTTCCACGGATTTTGTAATGAAATTATTAAACAGTATCCAGAAAGATTTCCAAGAATAATAGGTTCTTCAGCTATTACTGATATAGATCAAATAGAAATTGTAGAAAAAATAATTAAAGGTAATGATGATAAAGATGCATTTGAGTACAAATTACTTAAGCCTTATGGTGATATTTTCTTTTATGTTAAGCCTGCACTTTCAGAAATAAAAAATTTAAAAAGGGAAGCCATAAGTGTAAATGATTTTGAGCAAATAATTTTCAATCAAGAGAAAGATTTTGACGAAATAGAAGAGAAAGTTCATATAAAGGGTGCTCATAAGGGAAAAATGAAGGGCGAATATATAAAATTAAAAGAAAGAATCGAAAAAAATAAAGAATTATTAAAGCTATATGCTGATTATGAAAAAGCTCTTATAAAAAATAAGTTCTACGATTTTGAGGATATGATTATTGAGGTGGTTAAAACATTAAAAAGCGATAATGATTTGTTATTAATGTTACAAGAATCTTATCAGTATATTTTGGCTGATGAACATCAGGATGCAAATAATGCTCAAAATGCTATTTTAGAATTACTTTCAAATTTTCATGAAAATCCAAATCTATTTATAGTTGGAGATGATAAACAGGCTATTTTTAGATTCCAAGGTGCATCGATGGAGAATTTTTTATATTTCAAAAAACTTTATCCTTCTGCTGTTATTATATATTTGGAAGAAAATTATAGATCTACCCAGCCTATTTTAGACGCGTCGCATTCATTGATTCAAAATAACAAAATGCCAAATGGTCATGAACACACAAAGCTTCTGTCAAAATTGGAAAAAGGAAAAGAGCCGATAAACATTGTTGAATGTTCAAATCAAAATTCAGAATATTTGTTTTTAACAAATGATATCAAACAAAAAATCGAAAAGGGTGTTAAAGCTGAAGAAATTGCTATTTTATACAGAGATAATAAAGATGCTTTTCCAATAGCCCAGATTTTTGATAAGGCGGGTATACCGTTTAGAATTGAAAGTGATAATGACATTTTAAAAGATGAAAATATAAGAAAATTGTTGATAATTTTTGAGTCCATTAATGATTTAAATAATGAGGAAAGGTTAGCTAAATTATTATTCATAGATTTTCTTGGCTTAAGAGTTATTGATATATACAAGACATTTGAAAGTGTAAAAAAAGAAAAAGCTAAACTAATTGATATTGTAGAAAGGGAATTTCCAGAAATATTTAGAAAAATATCATCATGGTCTAGTTATTCCCACAATAAATCTTTTATTGAATTATTTGAAATTATAGTGCGTGAATCTGGATACCTTGAATTTGTATTATCAAATACAAATTCATTGGAAATGATGAAAACTTTGGATTTGTTTTTTGGTGAATTAAAAAAGATGGCTGGAGCAAAAAAAGAATATTACTTAAAAGATCTAGTGATGCATTTAGAACGTGTGAGAGAGCATGGTATTTTAACCAAATCAGGTAAAGTTATAGTAAAAGACGGGATTAGGCTCATGACAGCTCATAAGTCTAAAGGTTTAGAATTTGATTTTGTATATGTTATTGGTGCTTACGATGGACATTGGGGAAATAAGACCAAAAGAACCTTTTTCCATACAATGATAATGGCGGATACAAATTCTGATACAAGTGGAAACATTGACGATGAAAGACGATTATTTTACGTTGCTATTACGCGTGCAAGAAAAGCTGTATACATAACATATTCTAAAGAAAATAATGAAGGTAAGGAATTATTGCCGGCACAATTTATAAGTGAAATTTCAGATGAATATAAAAATCAGCAATATCAAAATGCATCAAACGACACATTAGCGATTTTTAAAGAATCAATAGTTCATGAACATCATGAAATTCAGAATAAAGAATATTTACAAAATTTATTTTTGGAACAGGGACTGTCAGTAACAGCCTTAAATAATTATCTAAAATGCCCATGGGAATATTTTTTTGTAAATTTAATACGTTTACCAAGAGTGCAATCAAAACATCAAATGTACGGAACAGCTATTCACGAAACATTAAAAATATTTTTTGATAAGTATAAGGAAGAACAAGATATGAATAAGGATGATTTATTGGATTTATTTGAGTATAATCTCAAAAAAGCATTGCTATCCCATACAGACTATATAGATAGCCTAAATAAGGGTAAACAAGCCCTAAATGCCTATTTTGAGGCATATAACGGCCTTTGGAATAGATCATTAATCACAGAATACAGCATTCGAGGAGTTCATTTGAATGTTGGGTCTTTTGATCTGCTTTTAAAGGGACAATTAGACAAAATAGAGTTAATAAATGAAAAGGATGTAAATGTCGTTGACTTTAAAACAGGTAAAAAGAAAACAGAAAGTAAAGAAAATTATCATAGACAATTAATCTTTTATAAATTGCTATTAAGCTTAGATGATAAAAAAAGATTCAATATGATTTCTGGTGAACTTGATTTTATAGAGGCAGATTCTAAGGGAAAATTTGCGAAGGATAAATTTGAAATCATAAATACTGAAGTTGAGGAATTAACAAATCTCCTAAAACAAAAGGCGAATGAAATTTACAATTTAGAATTTATGAATATGAAATGCGACGATAAAGATTGTGAATATTGTAAATTAAGTAAATCCCTAGTAAGCAAAAAATAGATTTAGAGTAGCTTTTATCGTTTCGATTGGCAAAGCTCCCATCATAATAATCATTTTTGAATCGGCACTTATTCTTATAGGATATTCGCCAGTTGGACCTTTGAAAGGTTCATATAAATTCATTAATTTTTCTTTAACTGAAGCTGGAAATGCCGTATCTAATACAATAATACTTGAAGGTGTTCCATCTATACCTACATTTAACCCCTCAACAATATTTTTTTCTATATAATCCTTAAACTTTCCTGTTGAAAGACAATTGTTGAAATCATCAACATTTAATCCTACAAATTGAGCGATTTTAGGTAATTCTTTTTGATCAAGACCTTTTGGTGATGATTTTGTTACAGAAGGAGTTATTTCATAAAGTCTATTGGCATACAACCAGAATTTTTCATTTCCACCGAGTGAACCGGCACATTCCATGGCTGAAGATTCGTTTATAGCATTTGGATGAGGTATTTCGCCATTTATATTTTCTTTACCTAGCAATGGATAACTTCTATATACCCAAGCAACATTTCCAGAAGGACCATAATCACTCATGATTTTTCGCATAGTATTGTGAAAGACTTTACAATATGGACATGAAGGATCTGAGTATTCGATTAGTTTAACTTTAGCATTTGGATTTCCTATAACATGATCAGAATCAGAAATACTTTTTACATTTACTTCAAAAGAAGTTTGTTTAACTAAGGTTTTGGTGTCAGATGGGGATTGAGTTCTAGTAAAAATAATTGCTAATGCAACAATGGCACCAGCCACAACTATTGCTGTTGGGATATTTAGAATATTATTAGTTTCCTTAGAGTCTTGTGTTGATTCCATATTATGTTATGTTTATATTAATAAATTAATTATATCATATGATTATACTTTTAATAGCAATTGGTGCGTTCATTGCAACACTTGTTGGAGGCTTATTAGCATTACGTTTTAAAGACAAATTACATTTAGTAATAGGATTTAGTGCCGGTGCACTTTTGGGTGTGGCGTTTTTTGATTTATTGCCTGAGGCTATAGAGCTTGCGGGACCATCTTTTGATGTATCATTCGTTACCTCATGCGTAGCCCTTGGTTTTGTGATTTATATGATAGTTGATAGATTTATTGCTCCTCATCATGGAGTTGATGATCATTGTGAAAATGAAAATCACAGAGGACGCTTGGGTGCTGGTAGTCTATCATTTCATAGTTTTATTGATGGCATGGCTATTGGTTTAGCTTTTCAAGTTTCTACAGCAGTGGGTGCCATAGTTACCACAGCTGTTTTGGTGCACGATTTCTCTGATGGAATAAATACTATTAGTCTTATACTAAAAAATGGTGGAAGTAAAAAGGAAGCATTAAAATGGCTTTTTGTTGATGCCGCTGCACCTGTTTTAGGTATTATCGTCTCAAGTTTTATGGTTTTATCAGGACCAAATCTTGGTTTATTACTAGCTGTTTTTTGTGGATTCTTTTTGTATTTAGGGGCAAGTGATTTATTACCTGAAAGTCATCATCAACATCCTACTATTTGGACAACTTTCATGACTGTGCTGGGTGTTGCTGTATTATTTCTGGCGATAAAATTTGCTGGAGTATAAAACTAGAAAGGTAAAGTATAGGTGATTATGTTCTCGTCTTTCTTTTCCCAGTTTTCTGTATTTAGTTTGATATCTAAAATTTTTCCTCCCGGCCCAAAATCCTTATATTTTAATATTCCATTTTTCATAGCATAATCATAGACTTCTTTTGTAATCTTTACATCATCAATACAATATTTGATTATTTTATCTATTTCCCCATTTTTCCACCATGTTACAGCCTCGAGTCCATGACCACTTTTTTTAACTCCCAAAGTTGCTTCGGCTATAGTATCCAATTTTATTCTTCTTCCGAGGGAATTTTTGACTTCTACAAGCAAATCAAGGCTTTTGATTTTTGTTAAATCTCCAGAATAGTATTTGTTTAAAAGTGGAATATCAAAATGATCACCATTGAAGGTTATAAACATATCTGCTTGCTCTAATATGGGCCACAATTTAGCAAAATCTTCTTGTAAATAGCTGGAGTATTGATCAGTTGCGGAGTCATGTATACATACAACAGAAATATCTAAAGCTGTAGAATCTGTAGAATTTACATCTTGAAATAGATTTCTTGTTTCAATGTCAAAAGTTATTTTTCTCATGATGAATGGTAATTAGCTATAATTCAATAGTATCAATAGTAAACATCTTTTCCTCACCAGTTGCTAGATTTTTTAATTTGAAATTACCAGTTTTTACTTCTTCTTCGCCTATGCAAATAACATTTGGAATATGAATTTTGTCTGCATTTCGTATTTGATCACCAATTTTTCTAAATGAAAAATCAATTGAAGTTTTTATATTTTTTTCACGCAGACTTTGTGCTAATTCTTGGCCATATTCTGCAAAATCTTTGTTTAGTAAACAAATATATACATCCGCAGGTAAAATAGATTCTTGCTTGATTACATTTCCATATGTTTCAAGTAAATCACGAGCAACAACATCTCCAGCACCAAATCCAAACGCTGAAACTTTTTCGCCTTCAAAAATAGATAATAAATCATCATATCTACCACCACCAAATACTGATCTACGGTTTTCTGGATTTTTGTCAAAAACTTCAAATACAATTCCTGTGTAATAATCAAAACCACGCATAAGTGTTTGATCAAAACGAGTATTAGTAATTCCAAGTTTCTCCAAAGCATTTATAACTTCTTTTATTTCCTTCAAGCCTTTATGCTCTTCTTTAGTTTGTCTTAGATTTGTTGTAAATTCCGCGAAATTTTGAGATGAAATAAGTGTTAGGAATTGTTGGCTTTTCTCATTTAAAATTTCTTCAGCAAGCATTACAAATGTTTCAGCTGGAATTTTATTCTTTTTATCAATTAGCTTTGAAATTTTCTTCGATTTATCTTCGTCTAGATTAAATACTTCTTTGGTTACATAATTCATTAATTGGCGATTGTTTATTCTTATTTCGAAGTCTGTAGGCTTAAGTCCATAAGCGCATGTTATGTCGTATGCCATTTGAATTACTTCAATTTCTGCTTGAATATTATCTACACCAAATATATCTACGTTTAATTGCCAATGCTCACGTAATCTTCCTCTCTGGGGTTGTTCATAACGAAATAGATTGGGAATTGAAAACCAACGAAGTGGAAAGGCTAATTCACGCTTCTTGGCAGATACCATTCTAGCTACTGATGGTGTCATTTCTGGACGTAAAGTAACCTCACGATCACCACGATCGATAAAAGTATAAGTTTGTTCATTGACTATTTCTTCTCCAGATTTTGCTTTGTAAAGATCAGCAGGTTCTATAACAGATGCAGAATATTCCTGATAACCATATTTTTGTGCTACACTTTTCCAAATAGTAAATATTTGGTTTTGAATAGCCATGTCATTTGGATAAAAATCCCGAACGCCCTTGTATGGATCAATTGATAATTTCATAAATATTATTATATCAAAAAAATGCAAAAAGTCATTATTACAAACAAAAATATTGGAGAAACACCACTTGAATGTCTCGAGAGGATTCGCATTGAATATGTTATAGCTTCGGATGTTCCCATGACTTATGCTGGACGTTTGGATCCTTTGGCTGAGGGGGAATTAATAATACTTGTGGGTGATGAATGTAAGAACAAAGAAAAGTATTTGGGTTTTGATAAAGAATACGAAATTGATGTGCTTTTTGGTATTTCTACAGATACATATGATGTTTTAGGTATGATTGATGGTGTGAAGATCGCTGAGATTGGTGAAATTGATTTAAATAAATACATTGGAAAGTTTAAACAAGAATACCCTAGATATTCTTCTCGTATTATAGCCATGAAAGAAGTTCCAGAGGAAATGCCAACAAAAGATATTGAAATATATTCAATTGAAAATTTAGAAAAAAGAGAAATGACTGGCGCAGAAGTACTGAAGCAAGTAAAAGAGAATATATCTTTGGTAAAAGGAGATTTTAGACAAAGAGAAATAGTGGAGAAATGGGCGGAAGTAATTTCTAATGAGCTGGCTGTTGCGAATTTTCCTATTTTAAAATTAAAAGTTAAATGTTCAAGCGGAACATATATGCGAAGTTTGGCAAAGAGAATTGGAGAAGATGAAGGAACTGTGGCATTGGCAATGGGTATAAAACGAACAAAGATATTTTATTAATTTGTCATTTACACTATTAATATTTTATTCTGCAATGGTGTTTTTTCATTAAATCTTTAAAACTTCTTAAGAACTATTTGTTACGGTGTGGGGATGGATAAAGAAAAACATAGAAATTTTGTAAAAAACGCAAAAAATGAATATAAAAATATTAACAAGATTATTTGTCCGGCTTTTGGTAATGAATTTGTATACTTTAATCAAAAAGGTTTTAAACATTTGGTCATGAAGAAAGGTAAATATCGGACAATAAGTGAACAAATAAGAAGATTAAAATTGATACCTGAAATTGTCTCAGTAATATCTAATGCAATTGAGTTTAGTTCTTATCGTAATAGCTTTGGCATAGATTTCTGGTCAATATCTAAAATCGTTAATGGTATTATAATTATTGTGGTTATAAGACAAAATAGTGTAGATAAGCACAAGTATTTTTTAAGTGTAATGGACAAGGTGATATATAAAAACGCAAAAGCCCCCTAAGGGACTTCTTATAGTGTCTGTTACCAGCAATCACCGGACTGATCATCTTGGTGCGCTAATCCAATGACCACAGACATTATTAATTAAATAATATCAAATCTTAAGTCGCTGTCAATAAGTAATACCAAAAGAAAAATCCACAAAAATGGATTTTTCTTTACTTAAATTTGCCTTAATATTTAAGCTTTCTTTTCACCAACGAAAGACAAAGCCATTTTTTGTTCTTTTACATCAAATAATGTAATTTTGAAATTATATGACTTTCCTAATTCCAAATTCTTTCTTAACTTTTCTTCTGAACCAAATTCAGAAACATGCACCAAGCCAGCAACTCCTTCTTCTATAGATGTCAAAGCTCCGTGTTTATTGAATTTAATTACAACTCCTTGTACAAGCATATCCTTCTTGTATTTCTTTGATGCCTCTACCCAAGGATTTTCTTTTAATGCTTTTACTGACAAAGAGATTTTTCCGTCTTTGATTTCTATTACTTTTACTTTAATCTTTTGTCCAACTTTAAATAATGCACGTGGATCTTCAACTAATGACCAATCAATTTCTGATATATGAACCAATCCTTCAAGTCCATCTTCTAGTTTTACGAAAACTCCAAAGTCTACTATACCTGTAACTGTTCCATTTACTACATCTTCAACTTTGTATTTTCCTATAATTCTTTCCTTATCCTTTGTTTCCGGACTCTTTTCAGAGAATATTAGTTTTCCTTCTTTAGGAATTGCAGAAATTATAGAAACAGAAATCTTTGTACCTACAAGTTTCTTTAATTCTTCTAATATCTTGTCTTTATCTCCATCTGTAACTCTTGGATAATGTTCTGTCTTTAATTGTGATGCAGGAAGAAAACCTGAAATTCCTTGCCATTGTATGATAAGTCCACCCTTATTTGCCTCAATAATAGGTAATTCAAGAATAGATTTGTTGTTGATAGCAGCTTCTGCTTCACTCCAAATAAGTGCTTGTCTTGCTTCCTTTAGAGAAAGTTCTATATATCCATCTTTGTTATTTGTGTCTACAACTTTTGCAGCAACAACATCACCGATATTAACTTTCTTAATAATATCTCTAGCTGTAATATACTCACGACCCATAATGATACCTGTTCCAAATGGTGCAAGATCAATATAAACCGCTGACTTTTCTATGTTGATAACTGGACCTTCAACCAAGTCACCAATCAATGGTGGATTTGCTGATTCGTTTAGAATACGATCCATCAGTGTATCCAACTTTGGAGGAACCACTACTTTTTCTTTTTTAACTTTCTTCACCTTTTCTACTGAAACTTCGTCTGTTGTATTGTTTTTAATCATGATTTTTATGCATACGATCCGTTTTTTAATTAATAATATGAGAGCTATCAATCAAAATTGATAATTAACTCTCCAAATTACGGTTTTAGCGTATGAAATTGTTAATAATCGGTAAAATTACCGTTTTCAGATTATATTACATAATAGCTTAAAAGTCGAGTAATTTTGGCTTAATACAGCATTATTACTTTTTATGCCAAACACCAATCCAAAAATTCCTTTTAAATGAACGTCCATTGAACTTTGTATAATGAGTTTCTTTGTTTAAATACAATAATTCTCCAATATTTGAATATGTTGAAATAATATCTTCTTTTGAAAAGACTCGCTCAATTAATCCAATTTCTGGCATTTTATATGTATCTTTTTCGACTCCAGGATTAGATTTTAATAATTTTTTTGCATTGGTATCTCCATCTTTACATAAAGCACGAACAAATAAATAGCCATCGCTTTTCAATACGCGTTGTATTTCATTTAAGTAAATTATTCTTTCTGATTCAAAAAGGGAATTGGAAGAAGTGACATCGAGTACTATATCAAAATATGAATCAGGAAATTTTAATGATTCTCCAATACTTTGTTTAATAAAATTACCTTGACCAACAAGGTCCTTGGCGTATTTTAATGCAGTTTCTGAAATATCGATACCAACTATTTCATTATCAAATCCTTGCTCCTTTATGTATAAGGAATTTTTGGCATTACCACAACCTAAATCAAGAATTTTTATAGAAGAAAAATTATAATCAAAATTTTTGCGCAAATAACGCACAAAATCTTTTATTGAAGCAATAGGTTCTTTACTTAAACTAACAAGTTTTGGATTTTTGTACTCATTTTCCCAAACATTATTTTGCATTCACTAACAGTAGCATATTGCATAAATATGAACAAAATTTTAGTTCAGATATATTTGTGGAAATTATAATTACTTTTATGATATAATCATTTTACTTATGATAATTACATATTTTGGAGGAGAATTCTTTAAAGTGCAGTTCGGTGACAAAACACTTGCTTTTAACCCCATTTCAAAGGAATCTAACCTAAAGCCTAGTCGTTTTGGTGCAGATATCGTCCTTTCTACTACTCATCACGTTGATTTCAATGGTATTGACCAAGTTAGCCATGGAGACAAAACCCCTTTCATAATAAGCGGTCCAGGCGAATACGAAGTAAAAGAAGTGTTTATAAAAGGATTACCATCAGAGTCAAAATACGGAGGTAAGGATTTGATTAACACTATATATACTGTTTCTTTGGAAAATATGAATATTTGTTTTCTTGGAGCTATAAACAATACAGAACTAAAGGCTGAAACCATAGAAGCTTTAGATGAAATAGACATACTTTTTGTTCCTATTGGTGGTGATGGAGTATTGGATCCAGTTAAAGCATACAAATTAGCTATTTCTCTAGAACCTAAAATTATTATTCCTATGCATTATGGAGATATTGGAAATAAAGATTCCTTAAAGACATTTTTGAAAGAAGCTGGAGAAAGTCCTAAGGCCGAATCAAAAATTACATTAAAAAAGAAGGATTTGGAAGGAAAAGAGGGGGATATCATGCTTCTTGATTCTTCAAAAGAGTAGTATAATTTAATTATCATGAATTTAAATAAACATATTGAAAATTTAAAAACAAAACCAGAACATATAAAAAAGCGTGTTGCTTTTTTGATTTCATTCTCATTTAGTTTTATGGTTTTTACAGGATGGATAGTGTCTTCATATGGCATAAGTTCATCACCAACTCTTGCAAATAACACAGAAAATTCTGATGCAAATGCAACTCTTGTAGAAGCACCAGTGTCATCATTAACAGCATCAGCAGTAAATGCATGGACTGATATTAAAAAGATTATTTTTGGTTCATCAAATACCAACGCTTCCTCAAATAACCTTGAAATTAAGGGCGGAAGTAGATAAATACATAGTGACAAAATCATATTTTTTTGCTACAATTACCATATAAATTATAAGAAATTACTAGAAAATCTAGAAAAATATGCCTAAAAAACCAGTAGAATCTGATAAGAATAATAAGGAAGCAGAACCCAGAGATCCATCAAAGGGTATTGTTGCTAGAAACATAAGCACAGAAATGCGCGATTCTTATCTTGACTATGCCATGTCTGTTATTACTGCACGTGCTCTTCCTGATGTGCGTGATGGTTTAAAGCCCGTTCACAGAAGAATTCTGTATACATTACACGAACTAGGCCTTACTGCAGGAGCGAAAACTCGAAAGTCAGCAAAAATTGTTGGAGACGTAACAGGTAATTATCATCCACACGGAACTGTGGCTGTTTATGAGTCTATGGTAAACATGGCTCAAGATTTTCGTATGCGTTACCCATTGGTTATTGGTCAAGGAAACTTCGGTTCTATAGACGGTGATAATGCTGCAGCAGACAGATATACCGAAGCAAAAATGTCTAGAATTGCACAAGAAACTCTTAGAGATATTGAAAAGGATACAGTGGATTTTCGACCAAACTACGAAGGCACAAGAAACGAGCCGACTGTATTACCTACAACCGTACCCAATCTACTATTAAATGGCACACTTGGTATTGCCGTTGGTATGGCAACAAATATTCCTCCCAATAATCTTTCAGAAGTTATAGATGCTACTGTTCATCTTATAGAAAATAAAGAAGCTACCACAAACGACCTACTCCAATTCATAAAGGGCCCAGATTTTCCTACTGGTGGGGTAATGTACGGTGAAAAAGACATTCACCACGCATATTCTACGGGTAGAGGTGGTATTTTGGTTCGAGGTGAGGCTGAGATTATTGAGGATAAAAAAGGACAATTCCAAATAGTCATTACATCTATACCTTATCGCGTAAATAAAGCTGAATTGATTATGAGAATTGCAGATTTGGTAAGAGAAAAACTTGTAGAAGGTATAAAGGGTCTAAGAGACGAATCAGATAAGGAGCTCAGAATAGTAATAGACCTTAAAAATGGCGCATATCCCGAGAAAGTACTAAATTATATATACAAACACACCCAATTAGAAGACACTTTCCATGTAAACATGGTTGCTCTTGTTCATGGTGTTCCACAAACTATTGCTCTTAAGACATTTTTGGAGGAATTTATTACTCATAGAATTGAAGTTATTAGAAGAAGAACAAAATTTGATTTAAATAAGGCTGAGGACAGAGAACATATACTTATTGGTCTCAAGAAAGCATTGGATCATATCGATGAAATCATTTCTTTGATAAGAGCTTCAAAAGACGCTGTGGAAGCTCATGCCAATCTTATCAAAAAGTTTAAATTCTCAGACAAACAAGCAACAGCTATTCTAGAAATGCGTTTACAAAAGCTTGCTGGCCTTGAAAGAAAGAAGGTAATAGAAGAATTAAAAGAAGTTCAAGAATTAATTGAAAAATTAAAGGAAATTCTAGGAAGTGAAAAGAAAGTTAGGGGTATTATAAAGGACGAATTAGCTGAAATAAAGGCAAAATACGGCGATGAAAGAAGAACAAAGCTCGTAAGACATACTCTAAAGGATTTTAATCCTGAGGATCTTATTGCTGATGAGGAAAGTGTATTGGTTCTTACAAAAGGTGGTTACATAAAGCGTACAAATCCAGATGAATATAAACAACAAAAGAGAGGAGGTGTTGGTGTTGTAGATTTGGACACAAAAGAGGAGGATTTTATTACTCATCTTATTTATGCTAGTTCACATAACGATATTCTATTTTTTACAGATAAAGGAAAAGCTTATCAAATAAAAATGTATGATATTCCAGAGGGAAAGCGAGCTACTCGTGGAAAATCTATAATGAATTTCCTTTCACTTTCTGAAAATGAAAAAATAACATCTATTTTGCCAATGCCAAAGGATAAAAAAGATGCTGAAGGTTTGGCTTTGATGATGGTTACAAAAAACGGCACAGGTAAGAAGAGTTCAGCAAAGCATTTCCATGATGTTAGACGTTCAGGATTGATTGCTATTACTTTGGAGGATGGTGATGAGCTCATGTCCGCATCATTCGTTTCTAAAAACGACAATATAGTCATAGCCACAAGAGATGGTCAATCAATCAGATTTGAAGAAGGAGATGTAAGAGAAATGGGTAGAAACGCTACTGGTGTTCGTGTTATAAAATTAGGAAAAGACGATGCTGTTATTAGTGCAGATATAGTTTCAAAAAATGCAAAAAACCCATTATTATTCGTTATGGGTGAGCATGGTTATGGAAAGAAAACTAAACTTGAAGAATATAAAGTTCAAAATCGCGGTGGCTCAGGTATTCTTACTATGAATGTCACAGACAAAACTGGTCCACTTATTTCTGCAAAAGTTGTTACAGAAGAAATAGAGGAAATGGTAGCAATGTCAAAGAAAAGTCAGGTAATAAGAGTGAATCTAAAAGAAATTCCAACACTCGGAAGATCAACTCAAGGTGTGAGAGTAATGAAATTAAGAGATGGGGATTCCTTGGCAAGCTTGATTTGTTTATAATGTGTTATAATTAATTCATGTTTTCTAATCCACAAAAAAATATTGCAGAGTTTGGGATTACTGATGGTATGAAAGTTATTGATTTAGGATCTGGTACTGGATTCTATACTATTGAAGCTGCCAAAAAAGTTGGACCTGGTGGAAGAGTTTATGCTGTAGATGTTCAACAAGATTTATTAAATAAACTAAAGAACTCCGCTTCTTTGATTGGTCTTCATAATATTGAAATTGTTTGGGGAAATATAGAAAAAATAGGAGGTACCAAATTACGTGAATCCATAGCTGATAGAGTTATTTTATCAAATACTCTATTTCAAATTGCAGTTGAAGATAGAGATAATCTTGCACTAGAAGTAAAACGTTTATTAAAAAGCGGTGGAAAACTTATGGTAATTGATTGGGAAGCAGGAACCCCTTTAAGCCCTAAAATTGTGGTTTCCAAAATGCTTGCAGAAGGAATTTTTCAGAAAAATGGTTTTGTATTAGAAAAAAACTTCGATGCAGGTGATCATCATTATGGTATTATTTTTAAAAAATCATGAGTAAATTTCAGATTATAGTAATGGGGATATTTATAGCTTGTTTGGTTGCTGGAGTTATTGCTTTTGCAACATTTAAAGGAAGTGGAAAAGTTGTTGATATTCCTGAAATTAGTATATGGGGTACATTTCCAAAAGATTTATTTGATCAATATTTATATAAAATGAATGAAAGTTTGAGTCAGCCATTAAAAGTAACATATTCACAAATTCCAGAGGCAAGTTTTGACAATACTTTCATACAAGCTTTAGCTAGAGGACAAGGACCTGATGCTGTATTGATACCACAAGATTTATTACATAGACATGAAGATAAGATTGTAGTTATTCCTTATACCACTTTACCTCAAAGGGATTTTCAGAATACTTTTATACAACAAGCTGAATTATATTTAGCATCAAATGGTACTCTCGCTATACCTTTTGTGGTAGATCCTTTGGTTATGTATTGGAATAGAGATATTTTTACGAATGCGGGAATAGCATATCCTCCAAAATACTGGGATGAATTTACAAATTTGAATACTAAAATAACTCAGAAAGATACCAATTCAAATATAAAGAAAAGCGCTATTGCACTAGGAGAGTTTAATAACATAATTCATGCCAGGGAGATTTTTGGTACATTATTATTGCAGTATGGTAATCCCGTGACTTATAGAGATAACTCAGGTGCAGTTGTAAGTGCCTTAGGAAGTGGTTCTTTTTCTGGATTAAGTTCATCTGTTCCTGCGTTAAATTTTTTTACACAGTTTTCTAATCCATCAAGTAAAGATTATTCATGGAACCGTTCACTCACAAATTCTAAGAATTCATTCCTTTCAGGATCTCTCGCAACCTATTTTGGTTTTGCTTCAGAAGTAAGGGATATTAGACTAAAAAATCCTAATCTAGATTTCGATGTTACATATATGCCACAAAGATTTAATTCTGGAAATAGAGTGACATTTGGAAGTATGTATGGTTTTTCAATTATTAGAAGTTCAGTTAATAATGCAGCAGCATTTTCAATTATATCAACACTTATTGCAAAGTCATCTTTAGAAAAAATGGTTACTTTGACATATTTACCACCAGTTAGAAGGGATATGATAAGTTTAGGATCTATAGATCCATATCTATCAGTATTTTACGAGTCAGCACTTATTTCTGGTGCATGGTTAGATTCAAATAAAATAGAGTCAAATAATATATTTCAAAGAATGATAGAATCTGTAACTAGTGGTAGAAGTGATAAAGAAAGTGCATTACAAAGTGGTAGTGGTGAGTTTGATATTTTATTAACACAATAATTATGATTAAAAAAAATAACATTTTAAAAAAGTATTATGCACTTATCTTAATTTTATTAACTACATTTTCATTGATTCCATATGTATCCATTGCCCAAACTCCTAACAGTACTTCTACTTTAGATTATAGTGGATGGGTTCAATGTGATGGGGTTGTTGATCCTTCAGAATCAGGTCGCCAAGTTCCATGTAATTTTGTAAATTTAATAAATATGGCCAGATATTTAATTAACTGGTTGTTTATGATATCAATCCCTATCATTATCGGATTACTAGCTTATGCTGGTATATTACATATGACAGGTAAGGTTGAGGATATAAAAAAATCTTATAGCATGCTTCAAAAAGCATTAATAGGATTGCTGGTTATGTTGATGGCGTGGTTTATTGTGACTACACTATTAAAATGGGTATTGGAGCCCTGGGCTGTTGATGTGGCTAGTACATTAGTAGAAAAACAAAAATAATATGAAAAAAATAATTATAATTGCTATAACTATATTTATGATGAGCGGTGGTTTAGTTTTTGCGCAAGTAAATGGTACAAGTACAGATGGTGCATCAGCACCATCAAATTCAAATAATACTTTATCAAAAATTTCTAACCCTCTTAAGGCAAATAGTATAAAAGAAGTAATATTTTTACTTGTTGATGTTATGATATATGTTGGAACCGCACTTGCAATACTTGCTATAATATATGTTGGTTTCAAATTTGTCCTTGCGCAAGGCAAACCAGATGATATAACTGAAGCAAAAAAGCAATTGGGATGGATACTAGTTGGTTTAGCAATATTGATTAGCGCAAAAACCATAGTTTTGATAGTACAGAATACCCTTAGTGATGCTGGGGTGGTAGATAGAAGTGTTTTCACTGGTAATTAATTTAGTGTATAATATAATATATAATATAAATAATA
>CAIMDI010000011.1 GCA_903839695.1 Candidatus Tayloriibacteriota bacterium
AACATATTAATATTAGCACTTATAGTTGTGGTGCTTTTTTTTGTTTTAGCCCCTAATGATAAAGGAGGTGGTACTACAATTGTCACTAAGATAGATACTATAATAAAGACCACAACAACTACAAAATATAAAAAAGGGGATGACATCCCTTTTGTCGTTTTAGACACAATATACCAAATTGACCAAATACACGATACTGCATACATCGTAAATGATTATAATAAAGTAAAAGTTTATTCAGATACTTTACGCATAAATACGGATAATAGCGTATATATTCAAGATACCATTACCCAAAATAGAATATTGGGCAGGTCTTATACAGCCAATCTTTCCGAAAAAACCATCACAATTACCCACGATATATACCACAAGCCCAAAAATGAGCTTTTTATAGGTCTATTAGGCGATTTAAGACGCTTTGATAATAAAATTGGCATAGGAGTTGGACTGAACTACAAAAAGCAAAATGAGTCTTATATCCTTAATTACACTACTAACCAGATTTCTTTTGGGATGTATAAAAAATTATTTTAAAAATGGCAACAAGTAAGAAAGTTAATATAGGAGCTAATCCATTACCATTGAGTTTCAGGGAATTTTCAAAAAACCCAGTAGTTGGAACTTTATTCGTTGTTTTAATTGCTATATCATATTTATATGTAGATATAAGAAGCACATTTCAATCACAAGCCAAGTCCCAAGACTTTAGAATTGAAAAAGTAGAGAATAGACTAGACTTAGTTCAAGAAGCTTTAAGAAGAAGCGATTCAGCTAAAGCTGTTTCTACCACTCAATTAAAAACATTGCAGGAACTAGGCGCAATTAAATCCATCAAATAATGAAGGAGTTGCTTGAAGATTACGGGTTTCATCTCCAATTAATATTAGTTGGAATATGCTGGGCATTTATGGGTATATATGTATATGAAAGGATCAAAGAGAAAAAAAATAAAAAGTGAGATATTTTTTACTAATATTCTTGTTTGGATGCAATGTAACTGCACAGACCGAAAGTGAAACTGCAAAAAAAGATAGGGAGTTTGAAAAACTTTTATCAAAGGTAGAAGAAAACACCAAAGCTAGTGCCAAAGTTCAAGAGGAAGCAAGTAAAAAACAAACCCAAATAGTAACGGAAACCGTTAGTAAAATAATAACATTAAAAGAAGAAAATAAAGATTTAAAAACAGAATTAGATGAGGTTAAAACGAAGCTTGATAGTGCTACTGCTGATACTATTATGCCATTTGTCTTACTCCCAATACCCCGTAAAAAGGATATTTAGAGGTGATTCAGTGGTTATAATGAAAGTTTCTCAAGCCGATACAATAAACTTATTATTTAATTCATATAATGATACAATAAATATATTAAAAAATTCGTTAACACTTAAAAAACAAAAATATGATAGCTTATATCAAACAATATATCAAACAAAAGATAGCTTCTATAATTGGAAATGGAAATATGAAGCAAATAGAAACAATTATATTGCCAGAGAAACCGAAAAAGACAAAGACAAAAAGTACGACTTCGCCCAAAAAGTCATCCTCATAGGAATAATATTTCTTCAATTTCAAAGTTTAAAATAATGAAACAATTTTTTCAAGATGAAACGGGACAATTAAGCATGAAGCGTATATGTGGACTACTTTGCACATTAGCTTTATGTATTACTATGTATCACAATAGTTTTAGTGATGAGCATACAGCTCCATCATCAGTATTAGTAGAGTCAGTAGCAATGTTGGCTTTTGGATGCTTAGGATTAACAGCAGTAGAAAAAATATTTAAAAAATAAAATATGAAACTATCAGAACATTTAGACTTAGCCGAAGTAATTCGTAGTGAAACTGCAAAAAGACATGGTATTAGTAATATGCCAACAGATGAGCATATTGCTAACTTTAAATTGTTAGCAGAAAATGTATTTGAAAAAGTAAGGAACAATTTTCGTTGCCCTATCCACATTAGTTCAGGGTATAGGTCAAAAGAACTTAATGCTTGTACGCCGGGCGCTTCGGCTACATCACAGCATAGTACAGGTGAAGCGATTGATATTGATATGGATGGTAGTGCAAATGGGGTTACCAATACAATGGTATTTAATTACATCAAGGATAGTTTAGAATTTGACCAATTAATTTGGGAATTTGGTACCAATGAAAACCCTGATTGGGTTCATGTATCTTATGAAAGTACCGGTAAACAAAGAAAACAAATTTTGAAGGCGACTAGAGTTGATGGGAAACCACACTATTCTCCATACAAATAAAATATATGCCATCTAATAATGGGAACAGCTTAATCGCAAAAAACTACCGAGCCAAATACCCCGACATGCCTACTAAGAAATTAGCTAGGATAATGTACGCAGAAAACAATTTAACATTCCCTAATGAAGAAGGGGCAAGGTCATCTTTAAGATACATTGAAGGGAAAAATGGGGGTACGCATAGGGCAAAAGGCACTATAAAAAATAGTGAATTTTTAAAGGAGGAACCTAGACCATACAATCCTTACAATCTTCCCAAGTCAGATGAAACTGCATTTGAACCATACATATTTAAAGGGCATAAGAAAGTTTTAATCTTATCTGATATTCATGTACCATATCATAGTATAGATGCGATAACGGCTGCTTTACAATATGCAAAGAAAACAAAACCCGATGCGCTATTACTAAATGGCGATACCATTGATTGCCATAGATTAAGCAGATTTATCAAAGATCCAAAAAAGAGAAACTTTAAGCTAGAGCTAGATACATTCAAAGCCCTATTTGACATCTTTGAAAAGGAACTAAAGTGCAAAATATATTTCAAAATTGGAAACCACGAGGAAAGATATGAGCATTTCCTTTATGAGAAAGCTGGCGAATTAGTGGGCATAGAGGAGTTTGAGTTTGAAAACATCATCAAAGCCAGAGCTAGAGGCGTAGAAATAATCGGGGATAAAAGACCAATGAAACTAAATAACCTTTGGGGCATCCATGGTCATGAATATGTGGGTGGAATATCAGCTCCCGTAAATCCTGCTAGGGGATTGTTCCTTAAAGCAAAGGTTAGTACCTTCCAAGGACATAACCACCAAACATCAGAACACACAGAGCCTACTCTTACAGGCAAGATGGTAACCACTTGGTCATTGGGTTGCCTTTCTGAATTGCACCCCGCCTATATGCCTCTAAATAAGTGGAATCATGGTTTTGCAGAAGTAGATTTAGATCCCAACGGAGAGGACTTTGAATTCAACAATAAGCGTATCTTTAAAGGGAAAATAGTTTAATGTGGGACGCATCAAAATTATATATCGTAAACTAGGTAAAGAGCAAGCCTACGGCATAGCCTCAAGTGATGGCATAATTGAAATTGATAGCAGGCTGAAATCTCGCAAGCATCTGGAAGTATTGCTCCATGAACTGTTGCATATTTTGCAACCCAAGGATTCCGAAGAAATGATAATTAAAAAGTCTGTTACCTTAACAAAGATTCTGTGGCAAGAAGGGTACAGAAGAATTGACCAATCCACAGACCACGAACCATTCCAAGACGGCACAAAATGAAAGCATACAGAGTATTCTTCAAAAAAGATGGCATAAACATGACTAAATTAGTCTATGCAGAATCTATGTATGAGGTAATTAATATGTTCAAGGATATGGAAATCGCCTTCATAAAAGAAATTGACTTACTTCCAGAAGGCGATATTGATATTATATCTTTGAATTAATCATGGTTATAGTTATCGTTATAATATTCCTCTCTACTATAATGAGGAAGAGTAGGATGGTTTATAGGTGTTTCTTGACCATCTGAAAATGCTTTCATTAAATCCTCTTTTTCTTTTTCTAAATATTTAGTCATATCAATTTTTAATGGTATTTGATTTTCATGAAATATTTGAGATAAATCATCTCTTAATTCTTGCATTGCTGTTTTCATATTATTTGTTTAAAAGTGAGGTGTTGCATTATCGGAAGTCCTAGCCAACTCTGACTCGCTAAACTGATACGAATATCATCCTCCGATTTTTATCTCCTCTTAATTATTTGTTTTGGTAATTGTATCTTCTAAATTGTCCTGTTGCTCTATTGTTTCTTCTAGCTCTAAACTGAACTCTATTTTTTACTATCTTAAAGTCCATTTCGTGAATAAGTCCACAATCACAACAAGCCATCTTATATCCTTTTCTTATAGGTTGCACCCATTCATTAGAATTTACTTTTGGATATAACTTCATTTGTCCTCTTAATTATTTGTTTTGTTTATATGTTTTATTGTAATATTTTTCTGCAACAAAAAAATTATTATCTTGGTCAATTCCTACTTGAAATGCTTGCATTATTTGCTTTTTTTCTATTTCTTTAGCTTGTTTAATTATATCCTTATATCTTAATCTTAATTCTTCAGAATCAAAAGATGCTATACCTAAAAGTCTTAATTCAATATATTCTACTGCTGTTTTCATATTTCTTATATTTTTTCTATTTCTTTTTTAACAGATTCCCAATAAGACTTATGGTGTACTGGTTTACCAGCATCAAAATTCTCTTGATATAACATCATATTGTCTAATATCTCATTTACTGCTATCAATGCACAATATTTAGCAATATGCTTTGCATCTATTCGTTTAATATAATCTGGTATTAGTTCAATATTCTTTACAAATAAATCTGCTGCTTTTTCTTTTGGTTTCATATTATTTATTTTTAACTACTTCAATTAATTTTTTAAGACAAGCAAGTTCTGCACTTTCATATGATTCAGTAGTTTCTTTATACACAGCTTCTGGTTCTGCATAAAATGGTATTTCTCTACCACCTACTATTGTATAAGAAGTTGATTGCTCCAATAGTTTAATTTCATATCCATTAGGTAAAATTAATGGTAACATAAAGAAATTTCCTTCAATATAATCTCTTTTTTCATTAATATAACTTTTTGTCATATACTGATTTCTAAGCCATCTAAAGGCTTGTTGCCACAGTATGTGTGTGTTTGTTTCGTATTCGTATCCTAATTTTATAAGTTCTGATTCTAATTCTTCTGGGATAAATTCTTTGTTCATATGTTATTTTGTTTTTTTAATTGGTTTTGTAAAGGTCATTGTAATAGTCTAAAATATCTTCATCTTCAATACCAAGAGTATTTGCAAATTTCTTAGCTGCATCCATTATTGCTGACCTTTCGTTATCATACAATTCATTAATTGCATTATTTAATTCTTCTTTGGTAATAGTATCATTATTTCTAAAATAATACTTTAAATTTTGTAGTGGTGTTTCCATTTTGTTTATTTGTTGTTTTGGTTATAATTTTTTAAGTAATCTTCCATGTCTTTTATATCATATTCTCCATTCCATTTTGCATGATTCCAACAATGCTCAAATACATTTTTAATCTGCTCTTTTTCTTTTTCTAAAAAATAAGTTGCATCAATCCTTATAGGGTATGTTTTTTCGTCAAATGATTTTTGTAAATTTTCTAATAATTCTTGCATTGCTGTTTTAATAGATTCTTTTTTTAATGTAGCATTAAAATTGTAATGTACACCACCATTTTCATCTGTTGTTGGTTTTATTCCAGTACCACCAAATAGCTCTTTAAATGTTTTCATATTTTATTTGTTTTTGTTTAATAATGTAAAATTAATTTAATTAATTTAATTAAATATAAGTATTTATACTGATTTTTTAAAAAACGGCATAAACCTAACTAAATTGGTCTATGCCGAGTGTTTGCTTGAGGTTCTTAATCAGTTTAAAAATATGGAAGTGGTAATGATAAAAGAATTAGACTTACTTCCGGAAGGTGACATAGATGTTATTAGTCTAAATTAGGTTTAATAATTAAATAATATTCATCTCTCCCATTAGGTTGTACTTCGGCTTTCCATATTCTCAATATCCTTCTGCGATTATATGAATCGTAATAATTATACTGCCTTATTACTACTTCATTCTTGAATAGTAACATTTGCCCTTTTGTCTTGTACCATTCTTTTTCTTTTTTCGCGTTCTTCATATTTCTTTTTTAGTTCATTTACTTGAATGACTAGCTCCTTTATCCTTTCTCTTAGCTGTTCATTTTCTAAGTTAAGAATATAGTTCTGTCCTATTTCATATTTGTTTTTCATCTTCATTGTTTTCTGGTAATATAAATTTACATTCTTTAACAGGATTGTTAGCCCAATTATTATATAGTTCATACATCTCCTCAAATCTTTCTTGGTCATACCAAGCATTATGATATAGTTCAGCCATAATCATCTGCCTTTCAAAAGGAGTGAAGTCAGCAAAAGTAGTAAAATTAGCAACCTCTATTGGTTTGCCTAGAATGTCCTCAGAATTTATCATTTGTTTAAATTTAAAAGTTTGCGTCTACGGTAAGCACATGTACTTTACCTACCCTATTATATTTAATTACTTCGGGTAAATGCATATTGTTAATTATCCTATATTTTATTGCTTGTTGAGTAATTTTAGCATTAGGATTTTTTCTATTTGCCCTAAAATGATTTGGATCGATTTTAGAAGCGTACTCTGTTACACTAATTTGTTTTGTTTTCATCTACTTCTATTGTTTTAATTGTTTCTTTTATTGTGTCTAATTCGCCATTTGTTGTAACAATGTGTAAATACTTTTCAGCTTCTTCTAAACTATGAGTTACACTTCTATTTACATAATTCCCATTTTTTTCAATAGAATATCGCACTATTCCATTAATTGTTGTTTCTTTTACTAATTCGTACTTTGTCATAATTGTTTGTTTTTTTAATTTTAATATAATGTTATTCTAATTTTATTTTTTGTAGCTATAAGTCTATCATTGTCCCCATTAGTAAAAGCAAAGCCTAGCTTTGTGTATTTTAATAACTTTTCGGGACTAGGTTTACCTTGTAATATTACTTCTTCGGCGTGGTAATTTGGATAAATTGTAATGTTGTAAAAGTCGTCCAAATCAAAGTTTAATTTAAGTAGTTCAATAATTGTTTTTTCCATGGTTTTTTAGTTTAATTTATTTATTTTAATTTCTTCAATTTGGTTCTCTGCTTGTTCGTCCCTTTCTCTTTCTTCTATATCTTCTTGGGATTCCCAATCGCAATGGTCAAGACAATCTGGACAAATATCCATTTCAGTCATTGTGGTGTATGCTCCACAGCATGTTGAATAAGCCATAATTTTAATTATTAAAGTGTTTGTCGAAAATTTCGTTAAAATAGTTTTGTCTATTGGATGCCACAGAATTTATTTCTTCTGCAAATTCATCCCATTCTTTATCTGATTTAATTACGCCCCATTTATCAGCTAGGGCTTGCCACATCGCTATGAAATCTTCCATATCGAGGTTGGGTAATGCTTCTGTCTTAAACATTTTAAAAAATGTTTCACAGAGCAGTTTCATGGTGGTTTTTTCATTTTCCATTGTAAATTCTTTTAAGTTCAAAAAATAGGTTTGCAGTAAAGTAAACTAGACAAGCTAGCGGTACGCTGATAAAGAAAAATTTCAGCATCTCAAAAGTAAAAATTAGGGTTTGTTTGATTAATAGTTTCATATCGATTTAATTTTAGGTTGGTGACAAATATATATATCATTTTGGATACAGCAAAATAAATTAATTTAATTATTTACTGAGATAAATAGTTCTCCCAATAATGGTTGTCCATTTCTATCTGTAATTGTTCTTTTAATTTATTGATTTTCCCCATTACAGCATAAGTGTTTTTAACTTGTTTTAGCTGTAATTTTTTGTTTAAAGCATTAATTTGATTTTGTAGTTTTTTGATGTTTTTCATTTTAGATAATTTAATAATTATAAAATTAGTTTGTTTTAAATTTAGCAAAATATATTAAATAACATGGCAACTTTTTTGTTTTAAATTTTCAAAAATAAATTTTGATCCCCTTGATAAGGATGAGCTAATTTTTTTTAAAAGTGTGCGTTTTACGAGTCGCACCCCTCGTTAACCTAACTAGGTATCAATATAATCAACATAGGTACATTGGTTCCTAATGATTTGGTCAATTTCGACATATGCCAATGGTATTGGTCTGTTCCATGCAGAGCAGTACTCATAAACATGAGTCATGTCAGAGGTCATGTCATATTGAATTCCATCACTCCCATGCCTACATGAGTCGCAATAGGCTTCCGCAAAGTGTTTGTCAATGAATGCGGTGCAGTCAAAAGACTCTGAGCCATCGCAATCGCGTCCATACCCGATTACGAAATAAATTCCAATAGCTGATTTCATTTTGTATTATTTTAGTTAGTTTAAAAAGTACATAGGTATGTTGGTATTAAGCAATCGATTGCCATTAGTCCCATGTTTTGCTAGCATTTCTTTCAAAGTTTTCTGAAAGTAATCGGGGTGCTTAGTCATAACCTCGTTTAAAGGGATTTTAAAGCCTATTTTAGAGTACTTCTCATCATTGCCTATAAGAATGCCATTAAGCATCTCTTTACGCAATTTTTGGGCATCCTTTTCCTTAAACTTGGCTTTCACCATCCCATCCACCAAATTGTCGATGTAGCTACATAGATTCATATCAATAGTAATGGTTCTGTCACCTATTGACAATGTTTCACTAGGTAAGCCAAGACAATGTTGCTCGGCTTGTTTAATCAGTTCATCGCTACCAATCCTTCGGTCACTTGAGTAGTCAGTTTCGCCACCAATCCCACGATTCTCGGCAGTTCCACATTTAATACCATTGACATAGATGTTAGCAGTAAAGCAGTAAGTTTCATCACTCAATCTTTGATAGTGCTTGAAACTTTTTAATTCAATGTTCATAATCTTTATTTTTGGTTAATATGTTAGATAATCTATAAAGGGTGGCAGGACAATTCCCACCACCCAACATTTCGGGTAATATCAACCCATCGTCAGTTAACCTGCAATTATATCATCATGTAGCGCCTCTAATTCACTTAGCCATCCATTGTACTCGGATTCCTGCGCATCCTCAAGTACTACGCATTCAAAAGTATCTTCAAGGTCATCCTTCCAACCGCTATTGGTATTGTCTTGGATTTTAGCTAAGATTTGTTCTAGTCTGATTTTGATTTCTAAATTTGTCATTTTAATTAATTTTTAAGTTATCAATCATTGAGTAATATTTATCATAAAATATATCAAATATGGCTTGTGCTTCTTCGCTATATTTTGTTCCTTCATCATTATCATCTATCTCATATACATCTATATTTGAGTATTTAAAATAATGGCTTACTTCTTTATCAGCTAGCTCACTAGCTAATTCTACTATGTTAATTGTTACATTCATTTTATTTAATTTTTTAGTTATTATTTGTTTTTATAATCGTATTCAATCTCAGATATAATTTCATCAACTTCATTATCTGAGGGTTCAGTATCGCATGAAATTGTACAATAAATTGCTTCTCCAATATATAATACTAATTCTTTTTTATGTTCATTGTAATATGAACTATCTATTACAATTCTATGCTCACATGATTCGCATTTGCCATCAAACCACATATCATGTCTACCTTGGAATTGTCCACAATCTGAACATTGCCATATATCATTTTGCTTTGTCATTTTATCTAATTTTAAAATTTGTAAATTGTTTATCTAATTCAAATGCATTCATCCATGGGATGTTAATAGGCTCGGCACCAAAGTAATTTATAGGATTACCTAGAAGCTCACAATTATCAATGCCATCAATTTGGTGATTGGTATAATACTTACCATCTTCTAAATCTAATGCAGTAGCCCATATCTCGCAATAGGGTTCTTGATTTGCATCCTCTTGATGAAAGCAAACATCTAGCCCTGTGCCATCTTTAAGGTCAAACCCATGCCAAAAATCACCCACATCGCCTGCGTTTAAATCAAACATAAATATTTGGTCTTGATAATACAAAGTCAATACTTTGTTATCATAATCAACTACGAATTTCTTTTCCATGATTTTTAATTTTAAAATATTAAAGATTGTTCATTATAAAATGGCTTGTAATCATCCATAAATGCCTCAAATTTTTGCTTATCATTTAAGTTGGTACATTCAATCACATACTTATCATGTAGCCTTAATTCGTCTTTAATTGCGTCATGCAAATAAGCGGTTTGTTTTTTATCACATTCATTTGCTAGCATCTTAAATAATTCATCGGCATCAAATTCTTCTAAAATTTTACTAATCCAATTTTCTAATACTTCAGTAGGTATTTTGTTTTTCATTTTATTTAGTTTAATAATTATAAATATTTTTTTCGTTATCTAATTCTATACATATCGGTAATCCACTTTCAATTTGATTATTTATAGCGTCAATATCAGTAAGCAAAGATTCTGAGCCATCAAAATAAACGGCATACAATTCAAATGTACCCGCATTAAAAATATCTTTTGCTATTTCTGTTACATCACCCCATAAAAATCCATCACGCATTTTTAAAATTTTCATTTTGTTTAATTTAATAAGTTTAAAAAATGGGAGGATTGCTCCTCCCTTTAATTGGTTACATAATATTTGCATATACTGATTCAAATAACTTCTCATCCAATGTTCTTTGTTGGTCAAAAGTTTTTTTCAATTTGCCATGAATCAATTCATTGAATGCATTATATACAATCCATTGATTTGGGCGGGTGTTCAATTGTTTAGTTTCACGCTCAACCACATCAAAGATGAAACGAGCATTTGCACTCGGTTCTGGATTTTTATCGCTCGCCTCATATTTAAACAATCCTAGGGACTTTGCAGTTACTTTGACATAATCCTCTAGATTATATACAGGGCGCTCAGCAAGTACCTCAAATTTGCGTTTAAGGGTATAAAATTCGTTGTCCATGAATTGACCAACAATCGCATCCAATTTAGGCATTACGATATCGGCAATGGCACCCGAATGCTTAACAGAGAATCCAATGTGAGTCTGTGCAACATGTAAGCCATTGTCACACACCTTGCGCCAAAATCCAAAGGAGCCACTAGTTTTGCATGAACCATCATAAGAATTAACAAACCTTAACATAGGGCGCAAAATATCCTTATCACCTTTCACCTCAATTTTGTATCTGTCATCAGCTAGGATATAATCCACTACGAAAGAACGATTGTCGCGGTTGATACTTCTTTGTTGGTAGTATATGTCCGCATCAATTAACTTTTCTTCCACGCCTAGAAAGAATTTCTCATTAGGCAAATGACCATAGGAATTAGATACCACATTTACGATTTGATTCTCGCAAATGATTGCATTCTCTAAACCTCTTCTAGAGCTTAATCCTGTCAGCTCTTGCATTGAGACTACCTTAGAGTCAACCAAGACATTATCCTGTCTAGAATTGGCTAAAAGGTTGCTTAAATTAGATTCTGCTTGAGCATTGTTGTGTGCTACAAATTTGTCGTTCATTTGAATTTTCATAATTGAAATTTTTTAATTGGTTAAGAGGCGAATAGCCTTTACTATTCTAGTGAACCTTTCGGAAAATCATTCCATCATCAGTTAACCTTTGGTTGCAAACATTTCTCTGCCTGCTCTTATAAATGTATTGTACTTGCCATCGCCCATTGACTCTCTCAATTCATCCTGTATTGTATGGTATGCAATGCTTAAAAATCTTGCCATTTCTTTATTGGCTTTGTTTTCTTCAATCATCCAATTTACATCTAGTAAATCGCTGAATAATTTTTGTTCGTAATTCGTCATTTTGTTTTATTTTATAATTTGATGTAATTAATTGTGAATCCAAGACTAGCTATATTATCCAAATCACCATAACTAAAAGTCTTTTTCCCTAGGAGCCTAGCGAACTTTGTAGCTACATCGTTATTAGGATACAATAGCACATTTCCGTAAACTGATTTTTCTTTAATTTCTACTAACATAATTTTTGATTTTAATATTATAATTCAATTAATTGGTCGCCATATTTTATGAACTGCACTTCATCATCTGCAACCTCTCCACCATCATCAAAGCTAGTCCAATAGCCTACTTCATTCTCATACATTCTAGCCCATTTTTTGGGGGTATAATTCTCATGCAAGCATTCATCTGAGCAATAGTATTCATCTCCATCATTTACGATATAAACCTGATTTGTAGGCTTATTGCAGTGGGTACATTTTCTAGCAAATTTTTCGCCATTTTCAATCATGTACTCCATGGTATTAATTTTTGTCATTTTATCTAGTATTAAAGGTTATTAAATGGGGGTATATTTCAACCCCCTTGTTTTTTAGTTAAATTTTTCTACTTCCATCCATAATGTATCAAGATAATCTGTAGTCACTTCCTCATTTAAGTTATCATGATTGAAGGTGATTAACTTAATGTAGTTTAATCGTTGGTTGACTCTTTTTCTGTACTCTTCAGTATTGTATCTGATTTCTTGTTGCGCATCACTTAAACATGATGCAATTGCCATTGATAATCTCATTGTTCTCATTTTAAATAGTATTAGGTTTCGGATGTTTCTGCATCCATCATCAGTACTGCGAATATTAGCAGTAGACCTTATGGTCAGGAATTCAATATAAGTAACTTAGATAGGTGGTAGTCTTAATAACGATATTACATCGTGGCAGTGTCATTTGTAGGTTGCTCCCATTGTGTGGGGCATTGCCGTTGTCCATCTATAAGGCGGTGAACCTTATCGCTTATATTTGCATCCTTTCAAGCTAAAAACTTAGATACCATCTATTGGATTGAGTAGTTAAATTTGACCAAACTCAATGGTAGTAAGGGTTTGCTAGGTATTTCAATGAACTTTTGCAGTGGGGCTAACCCCCGATTGCAGAACAAATATACATCCTTATTTCATTTCAGCAAAATAATTTAATATAATTATGGAAATGTGGATAACTTTTAATTTAATTAATACATATACACAATACAATACCAATGCGTCTATTTATCATTTTAAGACGATTCTAGCCCCTCAAAATGGTTTTGATGTCATAGTATCAATAGCCCCAAGATAATTTAAATTTGAGCAAATTAGAATTTTAATTAATACATAACCCATTGACCAAACTAACTTCCTTAGTAATACTAAATCCATTAGCATCCATGCATTACCATACCAATCCACTAGACTAAACTAGCTACACTTATCTCTATATACCTATATCCCCTACCAACCATAACCACTAGCAATTGCATGCCCAATCCCATAGCGTAACCAACCAACTAATACTAACCAACTACCATCTCCCTTAACCCGTATAACCCAATATCACCAA
>CAIMDI010000012.1 GCA_903839695.1 Candidatus Tayloriibacteriota bacterium
ACTACGCGACGGTTAGATTGCTTCGCAAGCCCGCGCCGTCCTGTCACAATATCGTCCCGACCCAACAAGGGGATCGGGACATCGTGCCACTGACTCTACGCCCTCAACATCGCCCGGTTGCATTTTATTCTTCGCGAAAAGCATGCTCGAAAAAACGCCGGTTGCGATAAGGGCTTCGCGGGACTAACGGCACTAACTTCTCCCGACTCCGGTTCGAAGTTCCATGTGCCGTCAGCGAAAGCCGCCATATGGAAATAAAGAGTATATGTCATTGATAAATCGTGGATTGTAATATTTTTAGTCTGCCAATTCATCCGCAAGCCTAAACAGCTCCGGGCTTGGGCTGTTTTGGTCAAGATAATTTATTACAGTTCTATATTCATCACTAATCATATATTGCTTCATTGTTGGCTTTTTTGGATCGTGGAACTCTTTAACCACCTTTTTTTCCAATAGAATTGGTAGAAGTTTAGCTGCAAATACCTTCGACCTGACTTGATCCTGCTTTTTTGGATAAAAATTTCCACGTTCAAAAAAAAGCCTAAAAAACTTAACTAAATCATCAAGAATAGCTTTAGAGCTGGATTGGGTTTCATCTTCTTTTTTATGTATTAGATGTTGTATTGATGATATGTTGCAATCGTGAGAAAAAAGATCATTCCAGATATTTATTTTAATTCCTTCCCTTGGCTCAAGATCTCTAAACAAGGATTTCTCAAATCGAGTATTTTCGTCCATTGAACATTCCCAGAAATACTCATAATTATCAAAAGTACAGTTAACTAAATGTTTTCCTCGAAAATCAAATGTTGGCTTGGTGCTACCATCGCCGAATATATCAACCAGACATAAGCCATAAATTCCTGAGCCATAACCAAAAATCTTTTCAAGTAGTTCGGTTCTCACTTTAGCATTCGACTGATGATGCTTAGATACTTGAAAAAGACGGAGTAAAACTACAACTAGTGACGATACCACAGCTTCTTTATGTATGTTTTCGGTTTTACCAATAGTGTCAACCAAATCAATGCAAAAAAGAACTAAATCGTCATCAAAAACAAGCCGATCACATAAAGAATTAGTAAAGCTACTATTATACTTCAAGTATCCTCTTATGAGATTTGATGTTATTTCATCAAAATAGCTTATATTCATATTCCTGAAAAAATCCACTAAGTATAAAGACTTAAAGTAGACATTAAATACATCATATCGAAAAGAAATTGAATTGCCCGAACAAATAAGAAGTGGATGTCCTTTGATTTTTTCAATTAACTGATCTTCAACAGTTGGGTCTATTAGTAAAATCAATTCTGACTTTATATCATATAGGCTTATTCCATTTTCCTTATTTGTTGCTATTTTCATGAATAGCCGAATTTGTTTATCTAAATCAAGACCACCTAGCTTTACCACTTCTCGGTCACATACCTTGGCAATAAGAAAATCTGTGTGGTTATCTTTAGAAAGTATCTCGCTTTCAAAAGAATACTTCCTAGAAAAATCTTCATTTTTAGTTTTTATTAGATATGCAATCATGTCTAATAAAAAAGGAATAAATACAGGCCCAGATGATTGGTTTTCTCCCTTTTCCTCCTCAATCGCAAGGCTGTTAGCAATCTCCATAGCTTTTTGAACCTTCTTACTATCACCTCCGAGCGACTGTAAGAAAAATTCGTTAGCAAGAGATTCACTAAATGCTTTTAAAGTTATTTCTGGCAGTAATATTGTTTTTCCAATTTCATTCCAAAAATGATCTCGGCAAGTTAGTAATACTTTTGTTCTGTTTAAGTCTGAGGAGTATTCATTTATGATCGAAAATATAAAAGATTCAACATCGAATCGGTCTCCCAATTTGGCTATCACTTCATCAATACCATCTAGTACAACAATTAGACTTCCGTTATCCATCGATAGTTTTAGTAAATCTTTGCTGAATCTTGAGACATCATCTTCACCAACAGCCATCTGAGCCGTATAAAAATCATATACATCTTCAATTTTATTTTTATGGCTTGTATTCCTTGAAAGCTCATCAATGATTTCTTTTGAGTCGATAAATAGAATTCCTGCATCATTATTTTCTTCATGAATATAATCTAAAAATTGTTTTGCTAGGGTCGTTTTTCCTATTCCACCATGCCCCTTAATAATAAATAGAGGTTCATTTTCAGAAAAAAGCCAATCCTGTAATTTACTAAATGCTGAAAGGTTTTTGTCTTCATCTTGATCATAAAGGCTATTGACATAGATGGGTAAGTTGTATTTTTGATAAGATTGAATACAATCCTTATATAAAAACTCGTAACCAAATTCATCAACAAAGTAGACATATTTTGTTCCAAAAGTTGACTTTATATTTTCTTTCCTTCTTTCTATATCTTTAATATCTGGTTTATCAGTCAAAATTATCGAGTTATCTAATTTATCTACAATTTTATATTGGTTTATGTAGCCATATGTTTTTCTTTGATTGGAACTACTGTGTAAATAAATAAACTCTCGAAAAGAACCAAATTTCTCAGATAATTTGTAAATTTCAAATACTATTCCTTCTTTCCAATTGCTTATTTTTTTAGGGTAGTCTATCGCTAAAGAGTAACTAGAATTCTTATCAATGAATTGTTGTACTGTCTTTTCGATACTTCTTTCAGGAGTATTTCCTAAATATTTTTCTTGGTCGGGTAATTTTGGTTGAGACGATCTATATTTATCAAATTCATTTCCTAGATCCGAAATTTCTTTAGGTGTTGCTGTTCTAACTTCGTCTGATTTTTGCCCTTTTCTAATTAAAACAGCACCATGGTCTAATACTCTAGTCTTAGTTTTTAACTCTTTTTTAAGTTCCGTTAAATAATGCGGAGAGGGTATTTCAAATATCAGTAAATTTTTATTGTCTATTTCAATTACATTAATATCAAAATTTAAAAATGCTGGAGTTGTATACGCCTCCATTTTTTCAATCAACTGTTTTTTGAATAGCTTTATGTTGGATAATATCCTTATATTTTGCAAATTTACATCATGCGTCCGCTGACGGCACATGGAACTTCGAACCGGAGTCGGGAGAAGTTAGTGCCGTTAGTCCCAGGTAGCCCTCATCGCAACCGGCGTTTTTTCGAGCATGCTTTTCGCGAAGAATAAAATGCAACCGGGCGATGCTGAGGGCG
>CAIMDI010000013.1 GCA_903839695.1 Candidatus Tayloriibacteriota bacterium
ACCATACGATTTAAAATCACTATACATCTGTTCAACAAGAGATGTAGTTGGTACAATTAACAAACCTTTTTTACAATCAGAATATTGTAGATAACTTAATATCAAATATAATATTAAAGATTTACCTGATGCAGTTGGTGAGACTAACAATAATCTTTTATTACGTATTGCTTGAATGAATGATTTTAATTGGTAATCTCTAACTTCAAAAGGCAAATTTAATGTTGCTATAAATTCTTCTGCTTCTTTTACAGAAAATATATTTGTATTACTGATTGAAGAATCTACATCAAGAGTATATTCTCTTGTTTTACAAAAGTCTTGTATGTATGGAACAAGACCATGATAGATAGTGTAAGACCTTAAATCAGCAAGTCTTATTTTACCATCCCACAATTTATTTTTATATGCAGGAGTAAATTGATATCCTGGAACATAAAACTCAAAAAAATTAGATAACTCTTGTGCTATATTTCTTTCACAATCAAATTTGATATAAGCTTCATTTAATTTATGTAATACTAAATCACTCATTAATAATTTTTGCTATCCAACCTTTACAATGTTTTCGTTCACCTTTAGCAACTTTTAACAAATTTGAAGAATTTAATCCCCTATCAATACACCATTGTTTCCAACCACCAGATACAATAAACTTTTCTTTATTTGGTGAAGTAACTTCATAAGTTGTTTTACCCCATAAAGGATGCTTTGTTTTGTCTTTTAATAATTCTTTTTTCCTTTCACTAATTCTTTTTTTAGATTCTTCACTATGAGGAACTCTGTGCAATCCTTGTATTCTAAGTTTTGCCATTTTTTCTCTATGAGATAATTCTTTTTCAGTGGGACCATGTTCTTTTAATCTTTTAATAAAAGCTGCATTACCTAATTTAGATCCTTTTCTAGCCCATAAAACAAAATCATGTTGATGTATCTCTTTATGTTTTTCTGGAGTAACAAGTAATAGATTTGAAGGTTCATTATTGTTTCTGTTTCCATCAATGTGATGAACATCCATGCCAATCATTTGTTCTTTTGTATATCCATAATGTTCTTGACAAATTTTTCTATAATTAGACATATTCTTTCTCCTATGTCTTTATTTATAAAAAATGATTTTTTAACCTTTTATATTAAATCAGGCACCTTGAATGAATCTTTCCCATGCTATAAAGTCTCTCAATTGAAATGTCCTACTATTTAGTTCTTTCATAATACTCTGACACACTTCAACAATTTCATCATGCATAACTTTAATTGCAACATACTTATTTAAGTCATCATCACTTTCAAGATATGATGCCACTTCAGATTTAAGAACAAAAGGAAATGGTTCCCAACCATACTTTTTAAGTTGGTCATCATCTAGTTTACCGGTATAGTATTCCCACTTTACTCTACGCATTTTGTTATACTTAAACTCTGCTTCTTTAGACAATAACCTATGTCTTGAAAGCATATTCAAGTATTTGCTATGTAATTGTGGTATATTGATTAATTCTCTGCCAGGTTCTGTTCTATCA
>CAIMDI010000014.1 GCA_903839695.1 Candidatus Tayloriibacteriota bacterium
ATTCTTTATTCTGTTAATTATTTGTTCCTTCAACTCTGGTGATATTTTGTGTGTTTTCATATTACTTATATATTTAATTAGTTCTATTATTTCTACAAGATTGGTGTATTAAATTTGGGGGGAGGGCCAAAATTACACACTGCGAGATTCTAACGAGGATCTCGCGGTTTTTTATTTATTGTGATAATACAAACTAAAACAATTTCTCCTGAAACTCCTCAAAGTTTTCAGAAAGATATTTTATTCTCTGTAAATCATTTAACAAAAAAAGATCAACTCTATCTTTTTTTTCTAAATAATGTTCACCCTCTACCCATGTACGGTGAATTATTTTTAAATAATACAATTTCAAACCTCTTAAAAGTTCATCCTTACTTGTTGGATACACTGATAAATATGACATCAAATATAATTTAGCTTTTTCGAATTCTTGCTCGTCAAAATTATTACTTAAGAATGTAACCATTAATGATCTAAATAATTCGTATGTCCTTGGAGAATAATCAGTTTTTTCAAAATCAAATACAAAAGATACTTTATTATCTACTCCAAAAAATACATTATGATCAAGATAATCTCCATGAATCAAATGATCGCATGGCAAACCGAGATCTTCATATTTTATTGTGTTATTTTGAATTAATCTCTTTTTAGTTTCAATATTATGTAAAGCAAGCCTATCAAATTCCGTAAGGTCAGTTAGTTTATTTATTTCATTATAAATTAAATCAATTTTTTTAAGAGCTTTTTCTTTGTCCCAAGCTTTAAATTTTTCTTTTATAGGTAATGTACTAGCCTTACCTAACAAATGTATTCTTCCCAACATTTCACCAAATGAAATAACTGCAGTGTCTGTTAGATATCCCCTTTCTAATTGAATATCTGAAACAAATGGAAAAAGAGCAAAGTAACCATTCTCAAAAAAGAATAAGGTATTACCTTTAGTATTAGTAATTGGCAGAATTACCGGTATTCCCCCATCTGCAAAATATCTTTTTGCAGAATGAATTTCCTCTATACGGTCTTGTTTATCAAAACGATATCTTTTAAGAAAATACTTATTATCACCCTGAAAAATATGATTTTCAGATAGAAAACCCTTATTTACCTTTTCAGGCGAATGTAATTGAAGACTATAAAGACTATTAATTTCAGATATAAGATTTTCCATTAATACAAGTTTAGCATTTTACTTGTAATTTCTCATCTCAGCACATTGAATTACTTAACACAATTCACTCTAAAATAATTTGACCCATCACAATTATTGTGATATTGTTTTGGAAGTTGTTTTTGGACAGTACAAATTTAAACCGAGGTATTTTACCTCAGATAGGAGAGTTTTTTGAAAAAAAATAGACTAGTAAAAGTAAAGATGGCAAAAATAAAAAGTGACTCTTGCCAGTACATTCTCGCGCTATTCATATTGTCTTTTATCGGATCGGCAATATTCTATGTTTGGAGAACTTCAAACAAAGAACACGTTCGTATGCTCGAGCTTACGCAGCGTGAAAATATTGATAATATAAATGCACTGATTAGAGAACACAACAAAGCCAAGTCTGACACAACCGATACTTGGTGGATTACAGATGAACCACCGGCTACGTTAGAGATTTACAATTTGATTGAGGCAAAAAATAAACAAATTGAAAACCTTATAAAGATGTATGCCGACACTACTCCAGAAACACATCAAATTTCTGAGCGTTTTAAAAACATTAAAATATCAGTCCTTATAAATGGACTGCCACAAGAGATCAACTACGATCATACAAAGATAAAGTATCCGGCAGGGGCCTTGGATATAATCTTTCTGCCAGAGAAAGTAGCAATGAAAGACAATCAGTTTTTACCAACCTTCAGTTCTGTTACTGATGCCCTTACCATACCGACAATTGAGATTCCAGAATCTCTTTATGCGCCGATACTCTTCCACGAGCTAGGACATGCGCTTAGACATTATGGGGAAAGAAATCTTCGCAATGTGAAAGCAATGGCAGAAAAGGATATCATGTTGGAAGAAGCTGAAATGCATTCACTTGGTGGAGAGATAATGAATGTAACTAGCAAGGGAGCTTACAAACAGTTAGTTAATATCATCGTGAATCGAGCTCCCCTTTCACGAAGCTTCGGTGAAACAATCGCCAGTATCACCGAGGATGACCTTGCTTTATGCGATAAGATATTCGGCTGTAGTCACACACAAATACCTGGTATGATGCTATCTTCACAATTAATGATTGACGTAGGTTTTAATTACTGCGAAAAAAATAAATTGGGTATTGATAGTAAATTCAAGGTGTACAAATGGCTCACCGAGTATGTGTTCTTGAAATGGACACCCTAACAAAAATCCGCGCTACGTCCAAATCGTAGGCGGATTTTCTTTTGTAAAAATATAATCTATGTCTATTTGCGTTATTATTCTGGTTTTGTAAACATTTTGATAAAGCCTGTATAAATAGAAATCATACCAGCCAAGAGAAGTAAGTGAATAATAATTTCAATAATTTTCTCATTTAAATGAAGTAAATCAACTAATATAGTCTCAATTGTTTGTGATAAACCAATAATCACTATTCCGTAACCAATCATCATTAATGCTCTACCAACTAAGCCACCATGTCCATTTATTTTAAAAAAAACCAATATTGATAAAACACCAATAAATATATCCACTAATATAGTTATAATATTCATACAATAATAATATAATATTTATGTGTTTATGTAAATTAATAGATATATTTTAAATTATGTGCTATTTTACTCTATGATAGTTATTTGGGCCAAAAACAAGAAACTAGAACATATTATGAGTAACCACACGGCGGAAAAAGCAGTAGAGGTTAAAAAAGTGAAGCTCTTTAAGATAGTCAGCCAACGAAGCAGTACCTGTCAAAACTGTGGAGAGAAAATCAAAGCTGACACAATTCACTTGATTTCAGAGTCATCACACGGCAAATGCACGGGCCGTTACTGCAGCAAAGAATGCAGAAAGGCCTCAAAAAATAAGCCCAAGTAGTTCAGGGCTGAACCTTGGTCCCACACAAAATCACCGCTCAAATAGACCTTATTGGGCGGTTTTTCTTTTATACAAAACTAAAGTATAAAATAACAATAATACCCAAAACAATTCTATAATATGCGAATGGAATAAAATTATTTGATTGAATATATTTTATGAAGAATTTTATAACTGATAATGCCACAACAAATGCCGTAATAAAACCTAAAATTAATAATATTACCTCTCCCCCATTCATAGAAAATCCATGTTTAAGCAAACTGTATGCCGAAGCTGCAATCATTGTTGGTATGGCCAAAAAAAATGAGAATTCTACTGCAGCCATTCTTGAAACACCCAAAATCATTGCGCCAATTATAGTTGCTGCGGACCTAGATGTTCCTGGAATCATAGAGAAACATTGAAATAGTCCAATAAAAAATATTGTAAGTGTCGGAATACTTATAACGGAATCAAAACGTGATTGTATTTTTTTTCTTTCAATATAAATTAAAATAAATCCACCAATTATCAATGCGCCTGCAACAACCCAAGGATTGAATAATCTTTTTTCAATAAAACTTCCGAGCAAACCACCGATTATAATAGCTGGAATTACACCAATAATAGTCTTATACCAAATACCAAAAATTTCCTTTTTCTTAATTTCATCTTTATTAAATGGCCAAAGTTTAGGCCAGAAAAATACAATCACAGCTAAAATGGCACCAAGTTGAATGACAATATCAAAAGTCTTAGTAAATGAAGAGTCAAAGTTAATCCATTGATTGAATAGAATCAAATGCCCAGTTGAAGAAATAGGAAGAAATTCAGTAATACCTTCTACGCCACCGAGAAACAATGATTTTATTATGTCTATTAACATGATTACTTTTTAAAAAATAATAATTTGATAATAAAAAGTATAGCATATTAAAATTAAATTTTGATTGGTGAAAATAAATTAATTGACTTAAATGTAAGTTATGTTATAAATAAAAAGTAGTTTTAGGAAAAATACAACAAAAGGAACATCATGGAAAAAATAGAGATTGGTACGCATGTGCTCATTCGTGGAGGCGTATTTAGAGTTAAGTGCAAAGAAGATGGAGAGTTTTGGACTTTGTCTCTGATGGCGAAAGTTATTCATGGCAAAGAAACTGCGACAATCAAGATACCTGAATCTGAGGTAATTCAAGGTATTCAAGATTACGAGAACGAAAAAATTATCAGGGACTGTTCAAGGACTGAGACGCCAAAAAAAGACATGTATCGCCTCAGGTTCTTGCCACGGTAAAATGGTAAAATAGCCCACTCAAACACAAGGAAAATCTACTTGTGATTATGAGTGGGTTTTTCTTGCATAATTTTATAAAAAGACCTAGAGTTATACGAGATGAATAGTTTGACAGTAATCAATAAAATCTGATGTGCTATACGTGCATCATACAAATGAAAGACTGAGTATGCAGGGTGTAGAAAGATCCCATCTTAATGCGGCATTAGTTGCAACACTGAAGGCGTATTACGACTTCAGAAACTCAAATATCGAGGATGCACTTCGACCAATTGCAGCCTATGGAAAAAAAGACACACTTGGAATGGATGCGGGGCCAGAAATTACCATTTGTGAAGAATTGAAAAGATACGACGCTGGTGCTGTTGTGGTCACTGAGGAAATAGGCTCAAAAGGCCCACAACTTAGCGACACATTTCGTCCAAGCGACCCACAAACATTCCGCACGGTATTCATCAGCGATCCCACAGATCGCTCGAATCAACTCAAAGCATTTCTTGCGCAATTTCCAGAGAACAATAAGATTGAGGATATTTTTGGAAACGAAGGAATTGTAGAGAAGTGGGAAAAGGAATTTAGTTATCCTGCTTCCATAACAGGTGCCACATCAGCTATCAGTTGTATACGGCGTGGTGTGCCAATCTTTGCGGTGATTGTGAACTATATCACACAGGAACTCTCTGTATCGTGTGCTGCTGGAAATATGATACTCAGACTACCAAACCAAAGACAAGAGGAGATCAACCTGGACTATGTCCTAGCAAATGGAAAAGTGCTGCAATTCCCTGGTATTGATGGCGAGATGAAAAGCATGCAAAGGTTTGTAACTTTTCTAGGAGATGCTGGGAAAATTGGGTACAGGGAGAACTTCCTTGATAGTGAACTCGTGAGTGAGGAGCAAATGGAGGAATTCCTTCACTATGGAAAACCAGGCGGGCCATCTCGCGCACTTTATCTATCTTCACTTCAACCACGCGAAAAACCAATTGGATTCATTTTAGCTAATGGTGAGAAAATTGGTGAGTGGATTCACTGGTTATCTTTCGTACGATTCGCTCGTAGCTTACACGACGATAGTCAGCCAGCCCTGACACTCTACGAAATATTCCAAGACAGACCTTGGACCAAGGAGGGTGTATTGATGTCAACACCTCCGAATTACAGTGTATTCAGGGAATATGACAAAAAGTTATTTGTCGATACAAGTTGGTTACTGAGGATGCCAAATCCCAGTCAACTTCGCTCTACCTTAATCATTGCCCCACACGATAATCGCTGGGCCATGAGAGCAAGTAGCCAATCTGGTTACAGAACAATTATGTTCTAGCCTTCAAATTCAATCACAAACACTCCTCACTCTGAGGGGTGTTTTTAATTTATTAAATTTTTTATGATAAAATCATTTCAATGAAAAGAAAAATTATACAAGTTAATGATTTAATGCAAAAAAATTATTGCTATGAATTAACTGAACCTATTGGTAAAAATTTCGATCCTGATTTTAGACCAAATCTTACCCCCAAACAAATACTTAAATTGGGTGCTTTTGGCGGTGTATATATGCGTGATTGTATTAATGAATTTCCTAAAAATTGGTTTACAAAAGCGAAATTTCAAAAAGTAAATTCAAATAAACAAGATCCGAAATTAAATTATTTTAAAGTTAAAGCAAGTCAATCTCTTTCTATTTGGCAGAAAAAAGGTTGGATTTATAAATATGATCCACGTGGCTGGTTCCAATGGTATTGCCGATATTATTTTGGTCGTAGATGCCCTGATGATGAAAGACAAATAAAAAGATGGCGGGCAATGAGTAGGCATATATATCAAATTAAATACAATTGCAGGCCAGATGACTTGGCTTGTAGACCAGTACAAAGACAAGCGCTATTACATTGGGCTTATGATAGTAGAAAAATATAATTTTATTTTTTTGTATTATATTTACCGGCTCTAAAAGAATTTATTATGGGAATAAAATCAGTAACAAAATTATAAGTTGCAGCACCTACTGGACCGATTCTACCAAATCCTGGAATACCAAATATAACCAAAAATAAACCTATAAAATTAGTTATACCCCAAATAATAAAATTATTTTTTACAACTCTTTGTGTATTTTTCGATATCATTATTATGTCTGGTAATCTATCCAAATTTGCTCTAATTATAGTAATATCTGCTGCTTCAATAGACGCGTCTGATCCTGTGTCCCCCATTGCTATAGAAACATCAGCCAAAGCAAGTGATGCAGCATCATTAACACCATCACCAATATAACCTACAATTCCAGAATTTTTTCCTGAACCTGGAGCATGTTTCTTTTCAAATTCTTTTATAAATTCAACTTTTGCTTGTGGTGTGAGATTTGAATGGAAATGACTTATTCCGATTTGACTTGCAATATCTTTCGCTACTTTTTCATTATCTCCAGTAAGCATATGCCATTCCAATATTCCCAAATCTTTTGTTTTACTTACAATTTCAGAAATATGTGGTCTCAATTCGTCTACATACGATAACAAACCACAAACCTCATTATTGATTGCGATAAGAACTAAACCTCTACCAAAATTCTTTTCAAATTCTACATCCTTTTTTAATTCATCAGATATTTTACAATTTCTATCCTCCATAAATGAAAGCCTTCCCATGATAAAAGAATTACCGTCATGTACAAAAGCAACACCTTGACCTGAAATTTCAGAAAAATCATCTGGCACATGAGTCTTTATAGAAAATTCTTTTGAATAATCGATAATGGCCTTGGACACAGCATGGTTTGATTCGGAAGCTCCTGAGGCAAAGAATTTAGTAACTTCATCTTTTGACCATTTTCCATATACTTTTATGTCTATTACTTTTGGCGTTCCTTTAGTCAATGTCCCCGTCTTATCAGTAAGAAGATATTTCATTTTTGATAATTGCTCGAGCGCTCCTGAACCCTTAACTATCACACCCTTGCGAGCAATAGTCGACATGGCAATTGTATAAGAAAGAGGAACAGCCACAGCCACATCATCAGCACATACAACCAATAATATTGAGAGAATGATTTTTGAATCTACACCACATAAATACATAGATATCGAAGAAATAATTACAATAAATATATACCATACAGAAAATCTATTCGCTAACCTTTCAACTTTATTTTTTTGCCTACTAGATTCGTCTATCAAACTGATAATTCTTGAAAGTGTAGTATCAGTTCCTATTTTATCTGTTCTAATAATTATTGATCCAGATTCATTTATAGTTGAAGTATAAACATTGTCGCCTTTCTTTTTTTGAACTAATTCACTTTCACCAGTAAGAGAAGATTCATTTACTTCAGCTTGTCCGCTAACAACGGTTCCATCAACAGGAATATTATTTCCATCTTCAACTATAATCAAATCCCCTATTTTAACTTCTTTAATATTTATCTCTTTAATATCATCTCCAACTTTTATACGTACCCATTCCACATGATATTTCATTAAGCTTTTTATAATATTTTTAGCTTTAGCTTCTGTAATATGATCGAGGACTCTTGCGAAAGCCAACATTAGTGTAATAAACGAAGCCGAAGTCCATTCATGCATTAATAATGAAGAAATCAAAGCAACGGAGGCAAGTAAATCTATTGTTAATTCTTTTTTAATCAATGACTTAATAACATTATTTAAAACTGGCAATAAGCCAATTATTGAAAGTCCGGCAAGTAAACCAGAAATCAAAAAAAGAAAAGATTGATTTAAAAAAATATATCTAAGAGAAAAATCCAATAATAAAAACAATAAAATAGAAAAAATTAGTACAAAATCAAAAATTATAAAAAATTTAGTTTTTCTATCAGAATGAAGTAATACATTAATCATAATATCTATTATATCAGATAAATTATATTTGACACTTCTGATTATAAATGATAATTTATTAGCAGCAATAGAAGCAAAGTTCGTAGGTCTTTAAACATACAAAAGGGATCAAAATGAATGAAAAAACTACTGGCAAAGCATTTGAGGGGTGCATGCGTCAAATATTCAATTCTGAACGAGAATGTCTTGTAGCACCAAAAAATGAAGTTCAACTTGGGGAAGTTGTACTTGGCACACTTGAAAATGATATAGCAAAAGCTCTCTACTCTGTTTGGCAGGAAATGGAATACAATTTAAAAATATATGTTGACGGTCTGCCAAAAAAAATGCCGAAAAACAAAGTGGAGGAAATTAATGCCATCAACATTCAACATCACAAGATTTGTAACAGAATCGAGTGTATAAAGGGTTTGTTTTGGGAAATTATTTACACCCACTTTCCAAAGTCTAGATTGCCTGGTATCGAAGTCGGTATTCGCCAAGACTGGAAGGTTGTTATATTCAAATCTTCTCCCACAATTATTGAACTTTTAATGGCCGAGGATCCATTATAAGGTTTGCATCAGCGCCGCTCTGCCAAGAGCGGCGCTAGTTTATTAAATAGACAAATATTAAAATTAGTGTTAATTTCTAAACAGAAAATCTGTACTTTTAACAAAAAGATATTTGTGAAAAACTCAAAAAAACGATTTAAAAGCAAAGGGGTACTAATCGGCCTTTCATTGCTCCTTACTATCACTTTGATAATGTTGGCATATCATTTCATTTTTCAGACTCAGCAAAGCATGACGGAACGTGAACAAAAAATTCACATTGATGATTACACTCGCTTGATGTCTAAAATCTCGAAATCTAACACTTGCCCAGGAATTACTCCTGTGCATATCTGGAAAATAAAAAACACAAATATTTTTTTGTGTTCAGGCGGTCTAGTTAATAGCAGTGTTGATGGTCCATTCATTCTCACTTGTAGTCATGCATTCTGGAAAACAGAATCAAATAATGAGCCCTGCTATTACTACTATCAAATTCTTCAACCATTCGATTCTACCGTATTTCCCATAAACTCATTGCGTAAATTGGAAAACCCAAAACAAGGAACAAAAAATGTTGAGAGTGATGTAATAGTCTGCATACCTGGCACTAAACGCTTGGTACCCGCAATAGACGGCACAGAAAGAAACGCAGTCGGTAGTCCGGAGAAAATGACATTTAGAAAACTGGACAAAAAACCGATCAAGTCTACAGTAACCGGTGAGATGAATTATGATTTAGGTATTGCAAGATTAGAAAATGGACTTGTGTTTTCAGTAATTGACTACAATGCATTTGAAGGTGAGTCTGGAACAATATTTTCAGGTGCTGATAATTGTTTGTATATCTTAAGTAGAGTAATCACAATCACCAGTGAAATATCAAAAATTTTTGATGTACCAACAAATCATGAAGCGATTTCATTATGCTCTGTGATAAAAATAAATAAAAGATAAGATCAAAGGGCCCGGCAACTTTTCAAGTTGCCGGGCCCACTTTTATAAACCTCCTGCCTTACTCCAAGCCACATCCTTCCTATTAAGTTCAGACCCAACAAAACGTATGATAGCCTGTTCGATACCGTTGTATGGATTGATTTCCAAAACTCCATCAATCAGAATCGTCGCTGGTTTGTAATAATAAGTCTCAACCTTTTTACCCTCAGCCAACTGCTGTTTGATAAATTCACGAACCCGGACATTCGTTGAGCCGGTATGAATAATGTACAATCGCATCCTATTACAAAAGGTATGCGAAGACTCACCCACGTACACAGGCTTTCCGTCTGCAACATGAACATAAACGATATGTCTGTCCTCTTTTCCAGAGTCACAAATCCTCACTTTTAACTCTCCATTATCGAGAAAAAACTCACTACCCTTTTTGAAAACCAATCCAGCTATCGTTTTTGTTATACCGAGATCTATCAAGGGATAAACTAATTTACTCATCAGTGTCTTCTCCTTTCTTATTTAATTGTTTAATTTACTATTGTTTAAAAAACACTAACAACAAAAACACTTTTTGTCAAAATATTTTTCTTCACTATTTAAAATTATTTTACTTTTACTTTATACCTACTTCTGTAAATGCCTTAACAAACTCACCAGAGCTATTACTACAGGTAATACCGAATGTGGTTTTACTTGATATAATAATCGACTGAGTACCTCCTAGATTTGATTTTGAACCACTCCAGCCAGCTATTGATGGTGAGGACTCTGCAGTACACGATGCCGTGTTTTGAGGTTTCCAGGTCAAAGTTACACTTGAACCAGATGTTGTCATAAAGGTTGATGTGGTGAGTATAACATCAAAAAGTGAAGGATCTATTGTTGAGGTATACTTTCTTAAAGCAACAATTGTGCCATCTTTATTTTTTAAATGTATTTTTGAGGCATTTGGATCACTAATGTCAACCAGAGCAACTCTATATATATTGTTATTTTTACTAATCATTAAAGTAGAAGATGTCGCTGTTAATGGGTCTTCAATAGCTATGCTTTGTATGTCTGGTAATATGTTTGTACCCTGATTTACTTTTAAACCTATATCAATAAATGATTGAGCGCCATTTGAGTAATACAAATCACTTCTCTTCTCTATTAAATATGATTCGTGAAGTAAATTATTACCACTATATTTATCTATAACAGTACTTTTACTAAGTGTGTCACTAAAATTATAAATATTATCACTATATATCTCTATTGGGCCTCCATAATATGTATAATTACTTATAGGATAATCAACTTTTTTATTGGCTATTAATTCACCAGAAAATAAACCTAATTTGTTATATTTAGCAAAAGACCTATCTACTGCACCTGTCATAAAATATATTCCAGAAGATCCTAATGCTGTATTTAATAGACTTGAATTTATAACAACAGGATCTACGGAGTATTCCTTTCTCCAAAGTAAATTACCATTTTCCAAATCAAACTTTGAATAATAATTAATAGGTGAATATGTAGGTGATATTCTTTCATATGAAAGTCCAGTTACATAAACCCCAGTTGAATCAACTTCAACTTTTAAAGACCAATCGCTACTATTTATCTTATTTGTATTTATTGACCATATCAAAGAACCATTACTTGCACTTCTTTTTTCAAGTATTCCTGTAAATTTACCATTTAAACTAAAATTTCCGATAGCATAAATCGAACCATTATATACAGATATATCTGACGCAGTCTCGACGTTTGAATAATATCCAGAATTTGAATCAATACTATGATCTAATTCTACTCTCCATGAAAGATTTCCTGATAAATCAAGTTTTTGAATGGACCATTTTGGTTCCTTTGTAAAAGGTACGGTACGTATCGGATCCTTTAATCCAAATATATATACCCCTGTCGAATCTATTGCCATATTACCATCCGCAGAACATTCGTAGCTAGGAATTTCAGATGATGGACAAATTTTTGTCGTACTAATTAATAATCCTGAAACTTTATCTCTTTTTTCAAGTTCCATATAGCCAGGTCCGGTTGATGGAGAACCAGTACTACCAAGTGCATAAATATTACTGGAATTTGAAACAATAGATTTGACTACTGGTGGACCAGCCACATATGAAGTAGTTTGATGACTTGTTTTTGACCACACAATATTTCCCGATAAATCTCTTTTTTCTATAAGCCAATGGCCAAGTCGAGAGACAAGACTCCAAGTAAATCCACCATAATATATTCCAGAGTCATCAATATGAGAAGTCATTAAGCGGCTTTCTTCAGAACCTAAAATTGATTGACTAGCTGACCATATCAAGTCGCCACCAGAAGCATTTACCGAAAAAATACTTAAATTCATGCATAGCAACGAAACAATAATTATGAGTAAATTTTTCTTCATTCTTTATTATTATATATTATCTTCCAATAAATGCTCTTGTTTTCGGACCAAAATACCCTATCGCTGGTGAAATATTTTTTGCTTTTTGGAATTTAATCAATGCTGCTTTTGTAGCTTTTCCGAAGATATTTGTTTCTTTTCCTATTGAACCTGGACCTGAGATTGAAACAGTGTATCCATTTTTATTTAAAAATTGCTGTAATAATCTAACCTCTTCACTAATAACGCCAAATTGTAAATCTTTTGATTTCGTAAGTAGATTTGTAATATTTAATACCTCTGTTTGTATTACTTTAACCTTTTCGAAAATATTAGGATATTGTTTAATCAATTCATCTGCACTTTTTTGATTACCCATATTCTGTAAATTATAAACTCTACTTTGAACTGAACTGCCACTTGAAGAACTTCTATTTACAACTACTGGTGTAGATTCAACGACTGTGGGTACGATAACCTCTGCAATGAATGCTGGATAATTATTTGTTATTTTATACCAAATAGGATCAGTGAAATTCCAATGATCAACGAATGGCGCTTTTGTATTTACATCTAAACCTTTAAAATAATTTATACTTGTTGCTAATGTGGGTTGACTTGATCCATCTCTAGAATCACCAACTCCTACAGTTTGTGTGGTATTAAACCAATAATTATTTCCAGGAATACTATCTCCATTTCCTGTTTTATAATTATACTCTGTACCGTAACCGATAAAACCTCCGATATAAATTGGTGTATTAGTACCCGCTGATACATTTCCAGTACTAAATGAATTACTTACACCACAAGTGCCACAATTGCTGTCTGTACCAATAAATCCACCAAGATTATCATATCCAGAAACATTTCCAGTAGAATATGAATTTTCTACTTTTCCTGAATTAAATCCTATAAAGCCTCCGACATTAGTGCCGTCATTGATAGCATTTGCATTTCCTATTGAATATGAATTTTTTATTATTACATTTTGATGATTCACATTACCAACAAATCCTCCGATGTTTTGATATCCTGTAACATTTCCGGTTGAATAAGAATTTTCTATTAATCCAACATCATAAATTCTTCCCACTAAACCACCGGTGTCACTTCCTGTAGATTCAACATCCCCAGTAGCATAAGATCCTGTAATTGTTTTTTCATTATAACCCACCAAACCACCTATCAAATTTACTCCGATTGTCTTTGCAGTAGAATGTGAATTTATTATTGTGCTACTTTCAAATAATGTGCCAAAAATCATGCGTGTATTCCATCTTCTTAAATATTCAAGGTTTTTCGAAGTCAATGGATATTTTTCTGCTACTGAATATGGATATTTGGTCATACCCCTAAAAGGCAAAGGTTCAACAGTGCGTCCTATGGCACCCAACTTAGCGTGCTTAAACATATCATAATTATATAATACAAAATCTCTTTCCATTCCTTCTGCCGGTGGTACATATTGGAATTCAGCACTAATTTGATCACCATGATGCATTATTACAAACTGATCATCGGTACTTTGTAATAATTCTGATACATCACCATATTTCGTGAAATTACCAATTTGTGAAGCATAACTTTCTTTTGACGTAGATGATACCTTACTATAATCATGATTAAGGAAAAATTCATTATTTATAGAAGTATATCCAAAGAAATGTAAATCAGCACTTGTAGGATGATACGTATTTACTGTGTATGTCTGTTGTTCGGTTGTATCTATTGCAAAATAATTCATTCTTGTTCTTGAATATCCAACACGAACCTCATAATTATTTGTTAAGAATTTATTTGTTAAATCAATAACTTGAGTTCTTGGAGATCCACCCATTGCAGATAATTCTGAACCACTATAAGCATTAACCCAATTCCCTTGTGTATTTTTTACTTGAACATAATGAAGATTTTTTGCATATCCATCTTCCGCACCATTTGTTATTAGCAAAATACGATTTGCTGCAGATAAATCTCCAAAATTTAATGTCCAATATGTATCGTTCATATCCCCCTTCTCACTCCATTTATTATCTAGATTATTTAATGATGAAAGACAATTATTTCCAAATCTATCCGTACATGAAATTAATGGATTTGTAGGATTATCTTTTATTGTATAGAATTCATTGCTTTTATTTTTTTGTAATGATGTTGCAATCTTATAACCAGGAGCATGATCAAATGTCTTCAATGCTAATTCATCATAATAAACTATTTCATTGTATTCCTGAGAAACATTTACTGAGTACTTTCCATTTTTAGGCAATAATCTTGTGCCTTCTATTGGCAAATTATCATCTCCAGTTACGTTTCTAGAAAGACTGCGTCCAACATCTCCTATAAAATCATATTTACTACCATTCCATGTATAAACCAAAGGACTTGATTGAAAATTACCACCAGCCACATGTCTTCCTACCAAACCTCCGACTTCTTCGTAACCATTGACTGCTCCAGTACTATAAGAATTGGTAACTGTTCCAGCTAGCCCCCCTGCCAATGCTCCAACATAATAATTTCCAGTAATATTTACATTCGTTAAACCGAGATTTGAAACAGATCCCCCTTCATTTATTACACCAAATAATCCTACATAATTATTATTAGGAAGATTTATATAAAGACCAGATATAGTATGATTTCCACCATCAAAACTTCCAATGAATTGATTTGTTGAATCACCTATTGGTGAAAATCCATAATAACCATCACCAAAAGGCTGTTGAGAATTCCAAGTTGATGTCTCAGAACAATCTAAATCTTTTGTTAATGTATAACTTGAATATTTATCATTATTTATATTCTGTAATTCGGAACAAGATGTAATATTATAATTAGAAGAAGCTGGAAAAGTATATAAAAAGATATCTGATGTAACTCCTTCTCCTGCGCTATTGTATGCTATTACTTTAAATTCAAAAGTATGATTTGGTAAAAAACTATTTGAAAAAGCATATGTAGTAGTAGGACTGCCAATAGTAAATGTTGTCCAAGAACTACTTACAGACGGCTCTCTGTATAAAATTTTATAATCAAAAATATAACCGCCATCATCTACAGGAGGTGTCCAACCAAATACAAAATTATCATAAGTACCACTTACATGTCTCAGATTTGTGGGTGCTTCTGGTATAGTAGCATTAATATAATTTACAGTAATTGAATCGACGGCTGGAGAAACGCCATCAGTTTGCGATAGTATGGTTTTAAATTGAACATATTCCTTTGCAATTAATCCAGCAGTATTTAAATCTGAAGTCAACTTTGTAAATGTTCCATCACTTGTTGTGCTTCCGATATTTATAAATGGCTCTGATTCTATATCCCAATAATTAGAACTCGTCCTCATATAAATATCTACCAATCTATTAGAATTTAAACCTGAAATATCAATACTTACCGCCTCACTTCCGCCAGTACTGTCACCCCATTTACCTATAATTCCATAATCTAATTTGCTGGATATCCATACCCCGTCTTGGTATACCGGAATTGTCGCGACCTCTTCAGTTCCAACACTAACACTTGGTAAAGGAAGTGCTGTAGAAAATACATCATTTATAGACATATTTTTTATTAGATGTGTATTTGTCTGACCTGCATTTCTTGAACCAAATCCATAATATTGACCACTCGTATTCCTAACAATATCAGTATAGTCCATCATCTTTACTCCATCATAATAGACTTCAAATCTAGTATTTGTTTTTTTTATTCTTGCAGTATGATATCCACTATAACTCATTCCTGTCTTTGAAATAGCCTTGAGCAAATTACCATTATAATTTAATTGTATTTGACCTTGTGGACTACCGTTATATTCATCAAAATTTATACTATAACCTCCGTTTACAGCATCTTCACCTTGTGGGGTCGCGCTATTGTTGTATGCAAAAAAGTAAGTGGCATCTGCACCTATATTATTACAACATCCTCCACTTGCAGAAAAGTCAAAAGATACATCAAAATTTGTTCCCAACACTAAATCCGCAGGACCATAGGAAAGTTGTCCGTGACCACCAATATCTGCTGTATTTAACTTTACTACTCCTCCTCCATTATCAACAGCTGTTCCATGAAGATGATTTGAATCTATAATCAAACTTATAGTTCCAGTAGCAATTGTTGCAGCAATAGAAGTTTGAGTAGAAATAGATCCATAATATAAATAAATAATCTTTGATGAAGACTTTGGTATAAATGGAACTTTCACAGATACTATCGTATTTGCAGTATTACACAAAGCAATATCCATCTCTCGTAAATCAGAAATTTTATTTGAATCACGCATACGTATATCACCACAATCTGATTGTATCTTACCTCCAGTTATCAATGTGGCAGTATTTAATTCAAAAGAAACAATATTACTATACAGGTCATTGGAATTACCTGTATTGTTTATCGTGATCGGCAATAAATATTGATCGCCAACAGGTATAGTTGTGGTACTCAATTTTATAGAACCAGAATTTCCTGTGCCGACTATAGTCACGTTTGTAACTTCACTGCTAGCCGAAAAATCAGAAACTGAGGTAATGACTGATGTTATTGCAAAAACTTTTTGAATTTGAAAGAGAAAAGAAAAAACGAATATTATTAATAGGAAGAAAAAATATTTGTCACGAAACAAAACTTTCATGCATATATTATAATTTATAAAAGTAATTATATCCACTGGATTTTATGTGAGTTGTCAACAGTTTTAAAATTAAATTTAAAAGACATAAAACCTAGTTTAAGCTATAATTTACAATGAAAAAATAGATTCATATGAAAAACTATCGCATAAATTCTTTTATCATCTTTTTTATTATCATACTTATACTAAGTAGTGGATATTATAAGTACAAAACAGAAATTAATTACTCAATTAATAATTTAGTAAATAGAATACAACCATGCCAAAGACCAATTACCTATTCCATAAACGCCTTAGATGAACGTTTTCATTTATCAAAAGAAGAATTAATAATACAAACCGAGAAAGCTCAAAAGATTTGGGGGTCAACACTAAATAAAGATCTTTTCAAATACAGTGAAAATGGAGAAATTAAAATAAATTTAATTTATGACTATAGACAAAAAGCAACTGATGAATTGAGTAAAATTGGCGTAGTTATAGATGGTGGTAAAACCAATTTAAATACATTAAAAGCAAAACATGATTCATATTTGGAATCATACAATAAAGAAATTGCCAAAATTAATCAGATGATTGCAAAATATGATTCAAATAAGGCTATTTATGATAATGATTTAAGGAATTGGAACAATGGAACAAGACAATCAAATAGCGAATTCAATTCTATAGAGCAAAAAAGGTTAAATTTAAATAATGAAATTGCCTTAATAAACAAAGAAAAGGTTATTTCTAACGAATTAGTTAAAATGATTAATTCAAATGTGACATCTATAAATAAAGTAGTTAATAATTTTAACTTAAATGTAAAAAATTATAATTCCATAGGATCATCAACTGGAAAAATATTTGATGAAGGAGAATATACAAGAGAATCTAGTGATATAAATATTAATATATATCAATTTAAAAATTCAAATCAACTTTTACGAGTATTAGCCCACGAATTTGGCCATGCATTGGGAATTGAACACCAAGAAAGTCCAGAATCAATAATGTATTATCTAAATGAAAATGGAAATGATAAATTAACAATAGAAGATAAAGACGCATTAAAAAAGGCCTGCAAAATAAATTAATTCATAACCTTAATAAGCACCTTTTCTGTATCCATTTCCCTTTCACCTATACTGGATCTAAGTAAAATAACAGCTACTGGACGCGTCGATGTTCCCATTTCTACATTAAAAAGAGAAATCATACTCTCTTTTGCTTCTTTAGTTCTTCCTGTTTTTCCGCCAATAAAGGGTTCATAGACAACAAAAGGATTGATAGAAATGTATTTGTGAAATCCATGATCTGTAGTTGTAGCTATAGCGAAATCTTTTTGTTTAGTTATTTCTAGAATTTTTTTCTCATTATCAAAATAATATTTTGATAATATAAATAGATCTCGTATATTTGATACATTGCCAGAATTTAAACCAGAGGCGTCTTTGAAAGATGTATGCTTCATACCTATTTCCAAAGCAATAGAATTCATAAAGCCTATAAATTTATCATAACCGTATGATTGGGCTATGGCCTCAGCTGCGTCATTACTTGATTCCAACAACATAGGATATAACAATTCTTCTACTGTATATACTTCACCTTTTACAAGATTTCCTGCTTCCCCATAAGCTTCTAACATGGGTTGTGTAATAGTTACCTTACTTTTTAAATCCATTATATTAGTAGCTACAATAGCTGTAAAAAACTTACTAAGTGATGCTATTGGAAAAACTTTTTCTGAATTATATTCTAAATAAATTTTTCCACTTATAAGATCACCTACCATATAAGCTTCGGCGGTTATTGCTTCTAAATCTTTTTTCTCTTTGATTTTTATATCTACCTTTACTTGTTCTTTAACTTTTGTAGGTTCGATAATATCTTCGTCTATTATTATCGGTGGTTCCACATTTTTATTTTGTGTTAATTCATTAGTTTTAATTTCATTAGTACCAGGCTCAATAACTTTAGTAGAATATATTTTTGCAAAATATACATAGCTAATTAAAATACAAGAAATTAATAGTAGGATATACTTTTTCATTACTTATATTTTACCACACATTAGCTATTGTATCTTTGCACTGTCGATTACCCTTTTATCTAGTTACAGATATTGACTCCGTTATTTCTCCTATAGAAGAAACTGTTATGCGACCGTTAGCATCCTGAAAAATCTTGTATTCGGTATTATATGCACCATTTTCAATATATCCAGCACCAGGTTTTGAAGGATCAAAAGGTAATGATGAAATGTAATTAGGCACAAGACAATCAGCGATATCAAACTTGGGAGTTATAGAAAAATCATTGGTCATAAGTGTAGATGTTCCAGGGATTTGTTGTGTTGTGGTTCCACAATAAAACGTGCCCCTATGTTCTGCAATATCTTGACCAACAGCATTTAAAATAGCTGTTACATTACTAACTCTTTGAGAATCTCTAGCCAATTTGAATTGTCTTGCAGGATTTATAGCAACAAGAACAACCGCTGCCAATACCGCTATAATACCTATAACAATCAAAATTTCTATGAGTGTAAAACCCCTACTTTTATCTTTTCTATTCAAAACCAAATTCCCTGTTTTATTTGTTTTTATCATTATTTTAATAATTATTTATAATACAAAAATAATATAAAAAAGTTCTTAAGAAGTTCTAAAGGAATCATAAAGAAATGATAAAGATTTGTATTACGTCATTCTATAGATAATATTTCAAGATGGTCATCAAATAACCTAGCTTTAGCCTTACGATAAACTACAATATTTTTATATTTTCCGTAAACTGAAATTATTTTTATACCATTTTCATCAATTGCAGAAATTATTGAGCAATTTAAGTCTTTATAATTGATTTCTTTAAAACTATTAAAAAAATAATCATGCGCAAAAGCTAATAATGCTTGATCAATACATGAATATGCTGAATAAAAAGCCATCAGTCTGTATTCCTTTCTTTGTACTTGATCAAAAAAATGTCCATATTCTATTGCCTGCATAAAAGAAAAAGCCAAAATCAAAGAGGAAATTGAAATTACGAGTATAAATGCGGCAAATCCTTTTTGTTTATTTTTCATGAAAGTTTTTAATTAATAATAAATAATCACTATCTTTAATTTCTGATCTTGTTAAACCAAAATGTAGATATGAAAATAATGATGAAAAAATTCCCAGCATTATAAAAGAAAGTAAAGTTACATATAACAGTGTCTCGATTAATGTGAAACCTTTATTCATATTATTGATTTAATTTAATTATAGAAAATCCTTTTTCATCTCCATTGGCCAAAAATAGATTTGATGAATCACATGAAATAACTACTGGCTTTAAACCAAGAGATTTCTCATATAATTTTAAAGAAAAATCTGAATTCCAAACCTGAAATTCAGCTGATGGTGTATGGGATATTAGGAAATTATATGGTGGTCTCATTAAAAAACCGTAAACACCACCTGGTATATCCTGAGAATATTTGATTTTATAATCTGAGCTTGTAGAAAATACGAAAGCCTCATGATTTAAAATTCTGTTTATTCCCCCAACTGTTCTACCTAAAGCTAATACATTTTCGAAATACGCAATCACTTTCCCTTGTTGCACTTGCCAGCCATCAGCAGTAAAAGTATGTGTTAAGAAAATATTATTTTTATTATTAATATCAATTATTCTCATTTGATTTTCATCAGAAGTAGCGAGAAAAGCAAAATTTTCATATACATAAATATCATTAATTAATGTATTAGTTTCAAAACTCGAAATCAGAATTGGATTTAGGGGGTTTGAAACATCAATAATATTGAACTCCGCACCATCCCATTTATTTGTCCCGAGATAAACATAACCATTACGATAAAAAATAGAATTTGCTCTAGGTGGAGTAGAAGATGCATTTGGTAATGGTAATTTTAACTGAGAAACAATATGAGGAAAATTCCTATCATGAATATCTATGATTTGTAATTGTGATAAAGAACTCGTATTGGCTACATATGCGTATGGCCCAGCGATAGCGAGCGATGCCAATCCTGGACCAGTATTTAATGAAGAAATTATATAAGGATTTAGAAAATCCTCTGCATTAATTATGAAGAAGTCAGCTTGGGATTGAGTAGGCGAATCTGAAGTCAAATATATAATAGAATTTTTTGAATTAATTCCAGTACTTATATTTCCTGAGCCAAGATAAATACCATTGGGAAAATACTGCAAACTTGATATTTCAAAATCAATATTTGTTGAACAAGAGGAATCACCCCAACCTTTTTGAAAATCAGACTTAACAATTTCAAATGGACTGACTTTAATAATTGTGGAATTATTACCATAAAAAAGTTTAGTGGAACTTGAAAATAATATAGCACTATCCATATCATGCACAGATGTATTTAGCATATCCAATTCTTTTAATGACCATGTATTAATACCGTACATAGAAGAATTCAAGGAAAAAATTGAAATAGTAAAAAGTACAAATAAAGATATTGATATCATTATTTCAACAGTTAAAAAACCATTATTTTGTAAGGTGATTGGTAATTTCATAAACAGGTAAAATAATAGATAATGCTATGGACCCAACTATCAGACCCATAAAAATCATAAGCGTAGGTTCAATCAGAGCAGAAAATCTTTTGAGAAAAATATCGATATCCTGTTCAAAAATCCTAGAGCAATGCCCCAACATAGCTGAAACATTTCCAGTTTTTTCACCCAATGCGCACATGTCTATCATGGTTTGCAAAAATAGTTCAGGAAATTCTTTCATGGAATTTGAAAAAGATATTCCTTGTAGGGATTGATTGTATATATACTTAAAGGTATTTTTGTAAACAATACTTTCAGCAGAGTCACTGACAAAATAATGAAAATCAGATAATGATTTGCCTGAGGATAGAAACATTTCACCTATTCCACAAATAGACGCCAAGGTATTGGTTTTAAAATATGATTCATACACAGGAATAATTAGAATAGATTTGTGGAATAATAGTCTAAAATAATTATTTTTTTTAATTAGTAAAAATACAATACCAATAAATGATAATAAAAATATAATAATATAAAAACCATGAGAAATAGATACTTCATAAATAGTTTTAACGGCAATGGTTAATAAAGGCAGCTTTATATTCATACTTATAAGCATTGGTAAGATTTTAGGAAAAATATACAAAACAAGAAAAAGGGCCATTGAAATAGTGGCAATGAAAATAAAAACAGGATAAATAAGTGTACTAATCAATCTTTTTTTTAATTCATTTCTTTTCTCTAAATTTTTTGCAACTTGTAATAATGAAGCCACAAGAGAGCCAGATAATTCTCCATTTTTAATAAGTGTAATTAGTAATGGATCAAATTTTACTTTTGATAAAAGCATACTTTTATACAAAGATACACCTTGTTCGCAATTATTTATTATGAATTCATATATTTTTTTGTGTTTTATAGAATTATCAATAGATTTGATAATATGAAGCGATTCTATTAGTGAAATACCCGAATCAAGCATTAAAGATAGTCTTTGTGCAAAAAAAATTTGTTCAGAAATAGAAAATGACTTTTTTGAATAATTCATATACTTTGTATTAATTAATTGTGCACAACTCTAAGTATTTCTTCCCTACTAGTTATTCCCTTTTCTACCTTTTCCATACCGTCCTCGTACATAGTTATCATTCCTTTGCTTTTAGCATATTTGTCTAAGTCGTTTATTGAAATATGAGACATTATGTATTGTCTTAATTCATCATCAATAACAAGTGTTTCTGCAATAACTGTTCTACCTTTATAGCCAATCGTTCCACAATCTGCGCAACCAATACCCTTACACTCAATACAGATTTTCCTTACAAGTCTTTGCGCAATAACAAGAGATAATGTTGATGCAATGAGATAAGGATCAACTTTCATATCTATAAGTCGAGGAATAGCACCCAATGCAGAATTTGTATGTAGAGTAGATAAAAGCAAATGACCTGTCAGAGAAATATTTGTAGATATTTGTGCGGTTTCTATGTCTCTTATTTCACCGACCATTATGATGTCTGGATCTTGTCTGACTATTGAACGTAAACCATTTGCAAAAGTTATACCGTGTTTAGAATGTATTTGTATTTGTCTAACACCTGGTATTGCATATTCTATAGGATCTTCGAGCGTAATAATAGAATTTTTTTGAGATGAAAGTGAAGAAATCAAAGTATAAAGTGTAGAAGTCTTTCCTGACCCAGTAGGACCTGTAACCAAAATCATTCCCTGATGATGTGTTAACGAGGAATTAATTCTTCCCATATCGTGTTCAGAAAATCCCAACTTCAGTAAAGAAGTAGAATCATTTTCATTTTTTAGAATTCTTAAAACGGCATTTTCACCATAATGTGTAGGTATAATAGAAACTCTAATATCGCATTCACAAACACCTTCAGAGAATCTAAATCTTCCATCTTGCGGTACAAAATGTATATCTGTTCTTAAGCCTGACATTACTTTTATTCTAGCAATCAGCTCCTCGTGGCTTTCATTTTTTAATGTATCCTCATAAACTAAAACTCCATCAATTCTAAATCTAATAACTATACCCAATGATGTGGGATCTATATGTATATCAGATGCGTTTCTGTAATATGCATAACAAATAATGGAATTTACTAATTCGACAACAGATCTTATGTCGTGAAGGATTTGATTATTTAAATTTATATTGTATTTTTCATCTTTCATGAATAAAAGATAACAATAAGTTCTTAAGAAGTTCTAAAGGAATCATAAAGAAATGATAAAGATTGTGGATAACTTTTTCATAATAACCAGTAATATCAACAATGCTTGCCAAAACAGCAAATTATGATAATGTTTTACAAGCCCTGATGCCCTTTTATACCAAATAGTAAGGGGTAACGTCAGGATTGGTAAACCAGAAACAACGGGAGATCCATGTTGTCCAAAATAAGACGCAAACGGTGGGAGGCATCCAGAAGCAATGTACTTGTTGTAGGAGGTGAGTACAGACTGGGTGGTAAATCAAGTGACGAAAGGACAAACGGGAACGGAGTGACGATGAACCATAATGGGGAAAATGGCCATCATCATCCACACGGGAGAAGGAATTCTCCTCCCAGACTGATAAAGGTAATTGGGGGGAATTTTAACTCCCGAACTGTAACTGGCAGGTAGGCGCCGGTTGAACCTTTTAAGTCATGGCCGCCCCTTCAGAGGAAGGGGCGGCCATAAATTTTTATATCAAACTCTTTTGTACACCTAATCGTAAAAGCATTTGACTTTTACATCATTTTTATGCTTTAATTGGTTTCCAACTTAATCGCCCGTTTTCGGGCACTTTTAATCAAATGGATATAAGAAATATTGCAATTATCGCCCACGTAGACCACGGAAAAACTACGCTTACTGACGCTATTATGACCCAATGTGGCCATGGAGACGACGGTACTATGGATTCTAACGCTTTAGAACAAGAGCGTGGTATTACTATTTATGCAAAAAATACCTCAATAGAATACAAAGGTACAAAAATTAATATTGTGGATACACCAGGTCACGCAGATTTCGGTTCTGAAGTAGAGCGTGTTCTTCGTTCTATTGATACAGTTCTATTGGTTGTAGACGCACAAGAAGGACCAATGCCACAAACTCGTTTTGTATTAAAAAAATCTCTTGAATTAGGATTAAAGCCTATTGTTATAATAAACAAAATAGACAAACCAGCAGCAAATCCAAATCATTGTCACGAAATGGTTCTAGAACTTTTCATGGAACTTGGAGCAAATGATGAACAATTAAACTTCCCTACTATTTATGCGATAGGACGTGAAGGTGTTGCGATGAAAGAAATTAATGATGAGAGAAAAGACTTAAAACCTCTTCTAGATATGGTACTTTCTCATGTACCACCAGCAAATCTAAATCACAGTTCTACAGCACCGCTTACAGTGCAAACTTTTAATCTAGGATATGACAATTTCTTAGGACGTTTAGCTATTGGACGTATTTATGACGGAACAATAAAAGATGGACAAACTGTTTATGAAAAGAAAATTGATGGTAGTGTACAATCTGGAAAAGTTACTAAACTTTTTACTTTTGAAGGAAAGAAGAGAGTAGAAATAAAAGAAGCTACAGCTGGTGACATTGTTACTATCGCTGGTTTTCCCGAAATATATATTGGTGAGACATTAACAGACAATACTGATACACCAGCCCTTCCTGCTATCAAAATAGACGAACCAACAATTTCCCTAAACTTTTTAGTAAATAGTTCTCCTTTTGCTGGAAGAGAAGGAAAATTCGTTACAGGACGACAAATAAGAGAAAGACTTGAAAAAGAACTAGAAATTAATGTCGGATTAAAAGTTGATTTTACATCTAATGAATACTACAGAGTTTACGGTAGAGGTGAACTTCATATCGCAGTACTTCTAGAAAATATGCGACGTGAGGGATATGAATTACAAGTTTCCCAACCACAAGTTATTATAAAAGAAATTGAAGGAGTAAAAAGTGAACCTTTTGAAGAACTTACAATAGACACACCAGATGAATATACCGGTGCGATAATAGAAAAATTAGGAAAAAGAAAAGCTTCAATGACAGACATGAAAACCAAAGAAGGTATTTCAAGAATGATTTTTGAAATTCCTACTCGTGGACTATTGGGATATCGCGGTGCTTTTGTTATTGATACTAAAGGTGAAGGAATTCTTGCAAGTCGTTTTATAGACTTCAAACCATATGCAGGTGAAATAGAAAAACATTCTACAGGATCAATGACATCAATGATGTCTGGAAAAGCTCTTGCTTTTGCTATTTGGAATCTTCAAGAAAGAGGACGTATATTTATAGAACCCACTACAGAAGTTTACGAAGGAATGGTTGTTGGTGATACATCAAAAGGAGATGATATGGATGTTAATCCATGCAAAGGAAAAGCAATGTCTAACATGAGATCATCTGGAAATGATGAGCACATCATGCTTACCCCTGCTTGGAAAATTGATATTGAAAGAGGATTAGAAACAATGCGTGAAGATGAATATCTAGAAATCACCCCAAAGAATGTACGCCTAAGAAAAAGATTCTTAACAGCAACTGACCGATCAAGAGCAGGAAGAAAAGATCAAAGTGCTAATTAATTAAACAAGAACCGCGATTAAGCGGTTTTTGTTTAAACCCACTTACTCTTTATATATTCAGAGGCCTCACTCATTGAGTAAGGTTGGGTAGAGTTCCCTACTCTTACATAAAAATCTTCTTTATTATCTCCGTTTTTCAAGTATGCCGGCTTATGCCCTTCGTTTACAGTAACAAGACAAATTTCTTTATTCTCTACTTCTTCAAAACTTACAGTTACATATTTTGTAAAAGCTAAACCTATCATTGTCTTTACTAACATACTTACATGATTCTCAAATCCATCTTTGTCTTTCTTTGGCAAAGTTTTATAATCATTTTCTAAACCAATAATATTTCCATTATCATTTACACCTATTATTAAGGTTCCTCCATTTGCATTCAAAAATCCTACTATTGTTTTGACAATAACCTTTTCTAATTCCTTGCTAATTTCTCCTTTTCTTCCATCATATCTCATTGTCTCTTTAAATTCTGTAAAAAACCCTTCTCCCTCTTTTATAAGAACCTTAGGATCTCTAGTAGGAACTCTGCCGGAGGTATTTCTAACCATTTGTTTTATTATGTGAACGTATTCATCAAAATTTGATACGTTTTTTATTTTTGTATTACGGCCGTTATTGTGTTCCATTACTATAGTCGCATGATTTGTTATTCTACCAAGCGGACTTTGATATATTTCAACGGAAGCAACATCAAATAAATTCACAGATTTTTTTCTACGAAACCACAATCCACTTTTTCTTATTATTTCTTTATCATAAATCTCATAATGTGAAAAATACCAATTTAAAAACAATGAACTAATATAAAAAAGTTGAAAAATAGAGAAAATTAAAATTTCAAAAATATCAAAACGTATTAATTTTGATAATCCAAAATTATTATAAATAATAGAATAATCAGTAATAAAAGAAATAGAAAAAAAGAATATTGAGGCCAATATTTCCATGTATAATACATTTCTTAGGAAAACTACTGGGCCTTCTTTTATAATTATTCTGCGCATATATTACATATTAACATAATATGTAAAATGATACTGCAAATAATCAATCCGCGTTGTAAACACTCATTGCTTTATCCTTTCCCTCTTTAATCAAAACCTCTAAAGCCTCCGCAACTTTTTTGGAAATTTTATTAATTATTTTTATCTCTTCATCTCTAAATTTACCAAGAATAAATTTCTCAATTTTATCATCACCATGTGGAACTTTGGCAACTCCTTTGGCATTTTCTGGTGCTACTCCAATCCTTACTCTGATAAAGGCCTCAGTTTTTATTGATTTTATTATAGAATTTAATCCATTATGTCCTCCAGAACTTCTATTGTATGAAATGCGAATCTTTCCTAAAGGCAAATTGAAATCATCATAAATTACTATTAATTTTTCTGCAGCTTTTATGCTTTTTACTATGCATGCAATGGATTTACCAGAATTATTCATAAATGTTTCTGGTGATACCAACTTTACTTTCTCTTTACCAATCTTTACTTCGGATACAAGAGCGTTAATTTTCTTATCGAAGGAAAAACTATTATCAAAAACAGACATTAAAATAATTCGTCCGGTATTGTGACGAGTATTTTCATATTCTTGTCCTGGATTTCCTAAACCTGCAATTATATATGCCATACCACTAGTGTGACATAAACATAAATCTTGTGTCAAATGAACATTCGTAATACAATTAAATCAATGAACCCTGAAAATGAGCAAAAAAAAGATTATTTTTTGATAGAAATTATCAAATTTACAATTATGGTATTAGTGATTGTAATTCCCATTCGTACTTTTGTCGCACAACCTTTTATAGTTAGTGGTGCATCGATGGATCCTTCATTTGGAAATGGACAATACCTTATAGTAGACCAACTTTCATATAGATTAGAGGACCCTAAGAGAGATGATGTCATTATTTTCAAATTCCCCAAGGACACGAGTACTTATTACATAAAAAGAATTATCGCATTACCAGGAGAAACACTTTCTATGAGTGAAGGAAAGGTGGCAATTTACAATAAAGAATATCCAGATGGATTTATTTTAGATGAGCCATATATTACAGAGAATCACAAAACATCAGACACTTTCGAAATCAAACTAGGACCCACAGAATATTTTGTTATGGGCGATAATAGACCACAAAGTTCTGATTCTAGATCTTGGGGTCCATTGGATTCGAAGTATATAGTAGGAAGACCGTTTTTGAGGCTTATTCCATTTTCAAAGATTTCAGTATTTCCAGGCAGATAGAAAACTTTCATGAAAAAAGATAAAAAAAACATAAACGAAAATAAATTCATATCATATGATAATCTTGATAAGATAGGTGAAATACCTTTATATTACGGTTTTACACCATATCAAAGTCCTGAAATTAAAAAGATTGATTTAGATAATTCAAAAAATCTACTTGATGGTGATTTTATTGATAATCCTGAAAATGAAAAAACTTATTTATCATTGCATGTAGAAGAAAAGATTGCATTATTGAGAAAATACAGTGAAGAAAATATGCAAAGCTTTAGCCAACCAGTTATGATGTATTTTAAGGAACCATTCAAAGGTTCATTAAAAAACTCTTCAAATACCTGCGCCAGATATTGTGATTTAGAAATACTTGGTAATTCAAAAAGTATAGCAGAAGCGACATTAATACAATCCGCAAGGGCTATTTTACTTGAAGAAGGTTATGAAAATACCTTTATAGAAATAAATAGTATTGGAGATAAAGATTCTATAAACAGATTCACTCGTGACTTAACAAATTATTATCGAAAAAATATAAATGAAATACATGCAGAATGCAGGCAATTATTAAAAAAAGACCCTTTTGAATTATTGAGTTGCCAAAATGAAAAATGTATAAAAATAAACAGTGAGGCACCAAAATCAATGGACTTTCTCTCTGAACCTAGCAGGAAACATTTTCAAGAAGTATTGGAATACCTCGAGGCACTTGAAATACCTTACAAAATAAACAATAACCTAATAGGAAATCGTAAGTATTGCACTGAGACAATTTTTCTTGTATCTAATTCTGATGATGATAAAAAGAATAAAAAACAAAAAATCTTGGCTATAGGCACGCGTTATGATGGTCTATCAAAAAAGATTGGTATAAAAAAAGAAATTCAAGGAGTTGGTATTTCATTATTAATAAAAGGAAATAAACCAGACTTAAGAAAAGAGGTAAAAAAAGTTAAGAAACCTTTTGCTTCTTTTGTTCAACTGGGCTTTGAATCAAAATTATTAAGTTTGTCTATCATTGAAAGATTAAGACAAGTCAAAATACCATTATTTCTATCTTTATCAAAAGATCGCCTTGGAGCTCAAGTTTCTATGCTAGAAAGACAAAAAATCCCCTATTCCATCATAATGGGCAAAAAAGAAGCTGTGGAAAAGACGGCTATAGTTAGAAATACAGATACACATGCCCAAGAGATAGTCTCTTTGGATGAACTTTGTAAATACATTAAAAAACTTGAGAAATAACAAACCCTGTGATAATATATAAAACCTATGATAAATGTAGAAATTAAAAGGAACGGAACGGAGAATAGTATGGGAGTTCTTCGTCGTTTTACAAAAAAAGTTCAAGGATCTGGCATATTACCTAGAGTAAGAAGTCTTAGATACAATCAACGTGGATTGTCTCACTATAAAACAAAGATGAAAACTCTAAAGACTTTAGCTAGAAAAGTTGAAATCCAAGAACTTATTAAGCTTGGAAAAATGCAAGAAAAAACCTCAAGATTTTCAAAATAATTTCAAAGATGGCAGGTATTTCATTTCATTTAACAAACACTACAAAAGCCAAGCTTCCTAGCTTGGCTTTTGCTGATATGAAAGATGCTATATTGGGCAAAAAATACGAACTTTCAGTAATTATCATTGGAAAAAAGGAAATACAGAAACTAAATAAAGAATATAGAGAAATAAATAAACCTACAGATATATTGAGCTTCCCTTTATCTGACAGTTTTGGAGAAATATATATAAATCCTGAAATGACAAAAATTGAGGCAAAGAAATTTGATCGAAGTTATGAGAATTTTTTTGCTTTCTTACTTATCCACGGTTTAGTGCATTTGAAAGGATTCGATCATGGTAGTACAATGGAGGACATGGAGATTCAATACCGAAAAAAATTCGGCGTTTGAGTTTCTGACTAAATGGCAAGAAACATTATTACCGGGATAGACATAGGAACATACCACATAAAAGTGGTTATTGCTGATGCAAGTGAAAAAAACGAAAAAGGTTTTCCAAAAATCATTAGCGTTGGAACAGCTGAGTCAAGAGGATTGAGACATGGATATATTGTAAATATACAAGACGTTACAGATAGCATAAAAGAAGCTATAGAAAGAGCTGAATCACATACAGAAATAAAAGTAAAAAAAGCATTTGTTTCTGTTGGAGGTATTGGGCTTGGTAGTATAACCGCAACAAGTTCAGTAATCATTACAAGAGCTGATTCAGAAATTACTTCTTTAGATGTAAAAAAGGTTCAAGAACAATGTGAAAAAGACATACCCACATCATCATCTTTAAACAAAAAAATTATTCATTCTATTCCGCTATATTTTAAAATTGATGGAAAGATTGCATTAGGAAAACCAGAAGGAATGAAGGGAAATAGACTTGAGGTTAAAACACTTTATATAACTTGTTTAGAACATCATCTAAACGACATCATTCAAGCAGTAGAAGATATTGGAATAAATGTCCAAGACGTCATGGCATCCCCTATTGCAGCTAGTTTGGTAACACTTACAAAATCACAAAAGATCGCTGGATGCGTGTTAGCAAACATTGGCGCAGAAACTGTATCTATCGCTGTATTTGAAAACAATATTCCAGTGTCACTAGAAATTTTTCCAATTGGCTCAACGGATATAACAAATGATATTGCTTTAGGTTTAAAAGTTCCCCTTGAAGAAGCAGAACAAATAAAAATCGGTGCCATAACAGGAAGTTCTTATCCTAGAAAAAAACTGGAAGAAATTGTTTACGCCAGACTTTCTGATATTTTTGAACTTATTGAAGCACATTTAAAAAAGATAGGGAGAAATGAATTATTACCAGCAGGAATAATAATCACAGGTGGTGGTTCTGGATTAACAAATATAGAAGAACTTGCAAAAGTATCACTCAAACTCCCTTCTAGAATAGGCACGATACATCTTGGTATACAAGAAAAACAAAGTTATAAAGATTCTACTTGGGCTGTTGCATATGGACTATGTATTTTAGGTACACATTCAAATGAAGATGTCCCCCTAGACTCAAGTTCAAGAATCATAGAGAATTCAAAAAAGACCATAAAAGCTTGGCTAAAACAGTTTTTGCCTTAATTTTAGTTATCTGGTAAGATTTGAGCATGCCTAACATTACCCCAGACATTGAAGCATTCGCAAGAATAAAAGTGATTGGAGTCGGAGGATCCGGTAAAAACGCTGTAAACCATATGATTAATTCTAAGGTGAAAGGTGTTGATTTTATTTCTATTAATACCGACGCGCAAGATTTACATCATTCACTAGCTAAAAAACGTATTCACATTGGTAAAAATCTAACTAGAGGACTTGGAACTGGAATGAATCCAGAAATGGGAAAACGTGCCATAGAAGAAACTAAGGAAGAGGTTCAGGAGACATTAAAAGGCGCGGACATGATATTCGTCGCATGTGGACTTGGAGGTGGCACAGGTAGCGGTGCAAGTCCTGTAGTGGCACGTACAGCAAAAGAACTAGGTGCACTTACTGTTGCTGTTGTCACAAAACCATTCTTTTTCGAAGGACAACAAAGATCAAAGATTTCTGATATTGCGCTTGAGGAACTTCGAAAAGAAGTTGATGCCATTATTGTTATTCCCAACGATAGACTTCTTTCGACAATAGACAAAAGTACAACAGTCAAAAACGCATTCTCAATGTGTGATGAAATACTTCGCCAAGCAGTAGAAGGTATTTCTGATTTGATTACTACTCCCGGACTTATTAACATAGACTTCGCTGACATAAGAACAGTTATGGAAAACGCTGGTTCTGCACTTATGGGTATAGGTTCTGCTTCAGGTGAGAATCGTGCCATAGAAGCAGCAAAATTAGCCATAAACTCTCCCCTACTTGATGTTTCTATTCATGGTGCAAAAGGTGTTCTATTCTCTATAGCTGGTGGTGAAGACTTAACAATGTTTGAAATTCAAGATGCAGCTAAAGTTATTACAGAATCAGTTGACCCTCAAGCTAAAGTAATATTCGGTACAGTAAGAGATGATAAATTAAAGAAAAATGAAGTAAAGATTACAGTTATTGCTGCAGGTTTTCCTGAAGGTTTATTACCAAACACAAATGACAATCAAGGAAATCAATACAGAGTTCCTATAAACAGTTCAACAAATGAAAGTAGAAGATCAGAAGACACAAAAGGCAAAATTTATAATTCCATACAAAGCCAACCTACTATTACCAAAGAAAGAGTTGTTATAGAAGAAAAGAAAGAAATTAAAATTGAAGAACAAGACAATGATGATGATTGGGGTGCTGTTCCAGCTTTCTTGAGAAGATCAAAGCTAAAGTAAAATAAATATAAAAGTAAAAATGATTTACGATTTAACAATTATTGGAGGAGGTCCAGCTGGTGTTGCTGCTGGTGTTTATGCCGCAAGAAAAGAATTAAAAACTCTTTTTATAACAAAAGACTGGAATAGTCAGAGTACAGTTTCTGAAGGTATTGAAAACTGGATAGGTACAATCAAAATTTCTGGTAGTGATTTTGCAAAGAGTTTAGAAAATCATTTAAAGGCCTATGCTGCTGACTCTGTTCATATAAATGAAGGTGAATCATGCGAAAAAATAGAAAAAAAGGGTGAAAATTTTCTTATAAAAACATCAAAAGGAGAATATGAATCAAAAACTATTCTAATTTCTACTGGTAGTTTTAGAAGAAAGCTTGAAGTAAAAGGTGCTGATATTTTTGAACATAAAGGATTAACATATTGTGCATCATGTGACGGCCCTATGTTTTCTGGACAAGATGTCATAGTGATTGGTGGAGGAAATGCGGCCTTCGAAAGTGCTGCGCAACTTTTAGCATATTGTAAAAGTGTTACGCTAATTAACCGAAGTGATAAAATGCGTGCAGACCCCGTAACCATAGATGCAGTATCAAAAAATCCTCATTTTAAAATAATAAAAAATGCTTTACCTAAAGAAGTAAAAGGTGAAAATTTTGTTTCTAGTTTTGTATACACTGACTTAAATACTAATTCTGATATTGAGCTTTCTGCATCTGGTATTTTTGTCGAAATAGGATCAATACCCACAACATACTTTGCAAAAGATTTAGTAAAAATGAACGAAATTGGCCACATAACAACAGATACAAAAAACCAGCAAACTTCCGTAAAAGGTATTTGGTCTGCCGGTGATTGTACCGATGGTTTATATCATCAAAACAATATTGCAGCAGGAGATGCAGTAAAAGCACTTGAAGATATTTATATTTTTTTAAAAGCTAAATAGTAATACCCTTACACAAATCTCCCCACAATCCCCTTTTGTTTTTTCTTGCATCATTTTCAAATTTATTAAAATCTTTTCTCATTTTGTATGGTATGCCATAAGTGTATTCATGTGCATAGCCATTTTTTAAAAGAAATTCATTTACAAACAGTCCGTCCCCAAGATACACATATGCCAATACCCTGCCGTATTTATCCAAGATTGATTGAGTCTTGTCAGTTTTAAGTGTAACAGACTGCCCCTCTAGCATTTTCTTTGTATTGTCAGATGCTTCCTTACCAAAACATTGAATTGGCTTTCTAGGATCAACAGTCTCGGGGGTATCGATGCCAAGCATGCGTACTGTGACTAGTTTTTGGTCGACTTTAACTTCAAATGTATCACCATCAATTACAGTAGCAACTTGGTAAAGCTGAGATAGATCAATCTTGGGAATGTCTCTATGAGAGAATTTGGCAGGTGCTGATAAATATGCAGCAGTAGAACAAAATATTATTATAAATGTAATAAGTGCAATTTTTATTTTATATTTTTTAAATAATTTATACATTTTATTTGACATCTGGTTTGAGTTTGGTAGTATAGATACATTATGCCTTAAATGGCCCCGAGATTCCCCGCTTTACGGCGGGGTTTCGTTTTGAAAAGTAAAAATATATTTCATGCGAATAATTATATGTATATATTCTTCAAGACTAACTCGACAAATCTTTCTCAGAAGTCTCTTATTGCTGATACTTTTGATTTGAGAAATGAGAACGCTTGATGATATTGTCTCTAATTTGTATACATATGCATTATCTTTATGTGTACTAGTCAGTGGTATAACTATCGCACTTTGTAAATTTATTTTTTTAATAATCAGAACGGGCCACTAGGAAAAGAATTAATTCCCTTCTTAACCATATTCCAATTATCAAAGTCTTTTAGATATTCTTTGTTCATCCCCACACCATAACAAAAAGTTCTTAAGAAGTTCTAAAGAAAAGCTTAAGAAGTAATGAAGATTTTATTTATTAATTATTTAGTTATGTAATTATTGTGGTATCCCGCCCCCTGTCCCCGATCCTGGTGGATTAGTAGTTGTTGGAGTCAAAGTTCGTACAACCAACCCCGTTGATACAGCTGAAGTGTTTGGTACTGTTGCTTTGTCTACGGCAGATACTGTGAATGTGTAGGAGGTGTTGGCTGTTAGTCCTGTAACTGAATATGTATTTGTTGTTGATATGC
>CAIMDI010000015.1 GCA_903839695.1 Candidatus Tayloriibacteriota bacterium
AGGAAACGTGCTGATTCTTTGTCGTCCATATTAGCAATTATTGTCTTGTTCTTTTTGTTTGACTTGATCATTTCACAAGCAATTTTTACTTTTGCATTAATATAATTTTCATATGATCCATGCGAATCAAGATGTTCAGGAGAAATATTCGTAAAAATAAAGGAATCAAGATATACGAATTTGTGTCTGTACTGCATAGTTCCTTGTGATGTCATTTCTAAAATCACATAATCACATTTAGCGTTCACAGCTTTTCTAATAAAGCTTTGAATAAAAAATTTACCAGGCATAGACATTTTGAATTTATTATCAATAGATTCATTGTCTATTTTGTGGCGTATTGTATTTGAAACAGCTGTTTTATAGCCTGCTTCCTCAAGAATTGAGCTTAAAATTTCTGTAGTCGTGCTTTTTCCTTTCGTTCCAGTTACTCCTATAACCTTTATTTTTCTTGATGGAAAACCATAAATCAATGCAGATATTGTGGCTATAATATAATGATATGCTGGAGCAAAAAAAGTAAATAAGTTTTCAGGTATATATTTTTTTAAGGCTAATGTTATTTTGTTGTACATATTTATCTATTTAATATTTTTAATGCTTCCTTTATTTTATCACTAGTTTTTTGTAGATTTTTAGGAATTTCTTTTAAAGCATTTCGTGCTTCGATTTGACTGTATCCAAGAGAGATCAATGCCTCCACCGTATCACTGTTATTTCTTATGGATTCCTTTGATTCTGTGCTTTCTACAATTGTCTCAATTTTATCTTTTAATTCCATTATTATTTTTTCTGCCACCTTTTTACCAATTCCATTTATCTTTGTTAAATGTGTTGAGTCTCCAGTTTGAATAGCCATTCCTAGAGTTTGTATTGAAGCGGCGTTCATTATGCCTTGTGCTGTTTTGGGTCCTATGCCAGATATTGTTATGAGTAATTCAAAAAAGTTTAATTCTTCTATTGTCAAAAACCCATATAAATCAAGAGCATTTTCCCTTACTGCTAAATATGTCCAAAATGTAATATTTTTGTCATTTTTGATAATCTTTGATGCAGTTTCAGAATTTATTGATATTTTGTAGCCGACGCCATTTACTTCTAATATTATGTATTTTGTTTCTGTATGCGATATTGTCCCTGTTAGTTTTGATATCATAGCTCTATCATATATGAAACCTTGTCTTTTTTAAAGGTATGTGATAGTTTTTATATATAAATATATATGGCAATAACATCATCAGCAAAAAAAGCATTGCGCGCAGGTTCAAGAAAGAGGGTAAATAACCTTAGAACAAAGGCTGCTATTGATATTCCTCTAAAGAAATTTAGAAAGCTTATCGAAGAGAAAAAGGGAAAAGAGGCAAAAGCACTCATACCTGTTCTATACAAAGCCCTAGATAAAGCCGCAAAAAGAAATTTTATAAAATTCAACGCAGCATCAAGATATAAGTCTCGCATCATGGCAGCAGCAAAAAAACTCGGATAATCCGAGTTTTTTTATTTACTTTTCTGTCGGTTGGTGATACTTTTGGATTAGAAAGGAAATATTAAATGAATGCTCTAAGCATGAGAGAAGAACTAAAAATTGGTGACAAAGTGAAAATCGCTGGACAACTTGTCACCAAAGAACTAATTCATCTTCACGCCGTGCACTCTGGTTTTGCAAACGAGCCTCACATTTTAGGTGAAAAAACTATCCTGTCGCGTATTATGGGAGAGGAAATTGCCTTTATGTGCGGATGTGGAACAGACAACATAATGCACATTGCCCTCAGTAAAATGTTCCACAATGTGTGGCAACTCGAGGAGGAAGTTGAAAAGATGGAGTTGAAGAAAGATATTACGTTTCTGGAAATAAACCCAGAGGGTGGGGTTCTTGAAACTGAATTCACTGTTCGCACAGTGACGGGTTCTCATATTCGGATAGGAAATGAGGAAAAGATCATACCGTCGACGATAGTTGTTCTGGCATGTACAGTAAAAAATATCAGATCGACCGTTGTCCGCACGGTACTCAAGGGAACTTTAACCCTTCAGTTCGCTTGATCTACCATCGAGCCAACAAAAACAAAATGCCCTGTATTTTACGGGGCATGCTTTTTTTATAAAAAAACCGTCGCTGACCCCTTGCGTTAGGGGCCAGCGACATTGCCTGCGAGGTAAGTTCAAGCAGGTCTTGGTTCTAAGGTACTAGCCATTTGGCTAGTAAGAGGTTACGGCATTTCCTCTTGCCGAGATTGATCACTCTCCTTTCTATGCTCCAAAAATGGAGTTTGACGTTTGGTTCGACTGACTGATTTGAGTGTTTATCATAATTTATGGCGAACTACTATTCGTTATGTATTGTATCATATATAAAAAATAAAAGAATATTTTTAGATATTTAATTAATTTTTTATTGAAGAATTTCTGTTTTCTAAAATTTTTTCTTCAGGACAATAAATACTTCTTATTTCTCCAGCTAAGTAGAATGACCCTGTTACCAGAAGGGTATCTTCGGTGGTTAATTCTTTTATGGCACATTCGTATGCTTTTATTGGATCAGAATAAAAATATACCGACGAACCCCTGCGGAGATATTTTTTTGTATAATTGAAAAGCAATTTAGGATTTGCAGCTTGACGGCCAGCACTACTAAAACGAGTTATATAAACTTTTTTTGCTATTGGAATAATGATTTTTAACATTGATTTCCAATCTTTATCTGATGAAATAGCTATCACTAATACTAAATCCTTGTATTTTAGTTTACTAAGATTAAAGACAGTACTTCCTATCTTTGATGGATTATGGGCACCATCAATAATTATAAAAGGTTTTTTCTTTATAATTTCGAACCTTGCCGGCAATGACAAAATCGATTTTGCATTTAAAATAACCTCGTCGACTCCAATGCTTTTACAAATTGAATCAGCCAAAAGTTGATTGCGTAAATTGTAGTCTAATTTGTCTACATTTAGCTTATTGTAATTAGCGCCGATTAATGTGCACCTATCTCTAAAAATTTTTAATATTTTTTTATTTTCCTCCGAAGTAAAAAAAATGCTACCATTTTTAATAATGCCAGCCTTATCTATTGCAATATCTTCAAGTTTATTTCCTAAAATATTAGTATGATCTAAACTTATATTTGTTATGGCTGTTATTATAGGTTTTTTAATTATATTTGTAGCATCATATTGACCACCCAAGCCAACTTCGAGGATTACGTATTCACACTTTTCTTTTTTGAAATACAAAAGAGCTATTGCAAAAATCATTTCAAAATACGAAGGTGATCCATATTTGCTTTCCAATATCATTTGGTCAACATGTGGTTTAATTGTTCCTACGAGTTCTGCAAAAACTATTGGATCGATATATTTTGAATTAACTTGAATTTTTTCAATAGTACTTACAACAAAAGGGGAAGTAAAAATACCAATACTTTTTTGGGTTTTAGATAACTTTTCATGAACAAGTGATGAAACACTACCTTTTCCTGCAGTTCCTGTAATATGTATATATTTAAAACCTATTTCTGGATTGCCTATTTTGTTCAACAAATCGTTCATTCTATCTAAAAACATTTTAGGATTAGGATGAGTTTTAATATTGGCTTTTCTATAGCCGCCATTTATGTTTCCAAGCGTTTCGAGGTAATTTATTGCCTCATAGTACTTTTTGTATTTGTTGCTAAAATTTGCACTTTTCATTATTTAATAATATATCCCAAATACCTATATTGTGCTAATTATATTTAAAATGTTTAAAAAAAGGACCCCGATAAGGAGTCCGTGCGAAGGTTCTTAGGCGTCGGTATCCATTGCTTTAAGAACCTCCAAATACAGATTTTCAACAATTTTTTGTTGATGTTTACCAATGGTCGCGTAATGATCAAGTCCTGGTGCCGAGTTGATCTCGATAATCCAGTGTTTATTTTTGCAGGGTGATTTAGAAATATCACCATCAACCATTATGTCAACACCACACAGACGTAGTCCCATGTCCCTGGTGACCTTTGTGGCCAGCCTACAATAGTCTGGGTGTACTATCCCTGTTACATCTAGAGAGTCACCACCGCTGGATAAATTTGCGTTATCCAGTAGATATACAACTTTCCCCTTTTCAAGAATCGATTCAAAGGTCAACTTTTGCCGTGCCAACTTATCCTTGATGCGACGATCATCTAAATCTAGCACAGTATCTCTTTTTGTTTTTTTAAAGATACATTGCTTTTCTTTAAGTAGTCGTATTATTGACAATTTACCATTACCAACTACTGATAGGGGAATACGTTCATAGGCTGATATGACTTGGTCGTCGAGTACAACTAATCTATAATCATGGCCAATGACGAATGTTTCAACAAGGATCATAGAATCTTTTTTCGAAACAACATTGAAAGCTGTTTCAAATTCACGGCGCGTCTGGACTTTAAATACACATCGCCCCTGACTTAAGCTATTTGGTTTAACAATAACTGGCCAACCAAGTTTTTTTGCATAGTTATATGAAGCACTCATGCTCTCTTTTGAGTGTATTTGTTTTGCCCACTTTTCTGAGCAAAATGCTCTACCTCTAATAATGGGGTAGCCCATTTTTTTCATAAAGAATTTGGCATAGTCTTTGTCACGTGCTATGTCAGATGCCCCCATGTGATTTAGATCTAGGGTTGAATAACGGAAGTATCTTCTACGTCCACTCTCAAACCTGATTTGTCCTACCTTACCCCACTTTGGCTCCAATATAATTTTGGCACCAATTTTAGGAGCGATTTTTTTAAGTGTTCTAGCTACAAGATTTTCTTTCATATCTAATCTTTTCTATCATTAAATTGATATAATAGCAACAATATTTATTTTGTGCCCCCGGTAGGAATCGGTCACAGGTCTCGCCTTGCTAGGCTCGCCCGCGACCCCGCCTCGGACACCTTCGTGTCCTCCGGCTTTCGATTCCTATAAGCACAAAGCCAAAAAATCAGAAACTAAAGTTTCCGATTTTTCGTCTTGTGCCCCCGGTAGGAATCGAACCTACATTGCAACTTCCGCAAAGTTGCGTCCTATCCATTGAACGACGAAGGCATTAATCAATTAGCACATAAAACAGACTATCACATTTGTTTAATAATTCAAAAACAAAATTAAAACTATTAAAATCCTATTAATTCTAGAAGTTTTTGAGAAATGGGTTCTTGATGCTCTGTTTCTGCAATGTAGTTTAGTAATATATCTCTTATTTCTTCGGGATCAACTTCTTCAATATAAATAGCCAAAAAAGGCATGAAAGTTTTGTGAGATTTAATCAGAAGTTTTGGTTTTTCTTGATGTGCATCAATCCAAAAAGATTCAAGTGTAAGAAAAGGGTATAGAGATTCATTTACAATAATTCCTCTGTCATTTATTTCATAATGAAATATTCTTGGTTTTTGTGAAGAGTGTACTACTAATGCAAATGCACTGATGATAATAAGAATACCGAAAACTACATTGTTTAGCATTATAGCTAAAACAGCGGCAGTCAAGGTTATAATACCCACTGCCCAATACCAATCATTATTTTTTTCTGTATGAATATGCTCAGGTGCATTCCATGATATTAGAGGCTTCATGTTTTTTATTATATCATCTAATATGATTTAAGCTGAAATAGTTTGTTCACAGTTTAAGGTTAAAAAATAACCAGAGTTGATTCTGGTTATTTTTTTATGTGGATGGGGTGAGATTCGAGTCTTACAGACTCTGTACAGGCTTCGTATCGTACTCGCTTCGCTCCGTGCGATATACTCAGCCTTTTCTCATCTCACACGAAAAGTGCATAGGCACTTTTCTCCCACCTTACTCGTTCACTACGTTCACTCGTTGCGGATGGGGTGAGATTCGAACTCACGGCCCACTTTCGCGGGCGACAGTTTTCAAGACTGTTTCGTTAGACCACTCCGACACCCATCCGTGGTGTATAAAGATACTCTCATATTTTGCTCATAATTTCAACTTAGAGTACACTATGTTAATGAGAATATTAGGTATTGACTATGGTTCAAGAAGAATTGGTATAGCACTTTCTGACGAAGGATGCCAATTTGCATTGCCTTTGCTTACTATTAATAATTCAAAAAATCTTCTTACCGATGTTACTGATATTGCTATTAAAAATAATATAAAGGAAATTGTAATGGGGGAGTCAAAAAATTACATGGGTGGGGCAAACGCCATTCTTCCAGAAAGCTTAAATTTTAAAATGGATTTAGAAGCAAAAGGTTTTGTTGTTCATCTTGAACCTGAATTCATGACAAGTGCGAATGCTGAAAGATTCCAAGGCAAGAACAAAGATTTGGATGCGTCTGCTGCGGCTCTCATTCTACAGAGTTTTCTTGATAAGATGCAGGCAAAAGGGTAATATTAATTTATTATGATTTCATATGAAGATTTTGCAAAAGTAGAAATAAGGGCTGGGAAGATTTTGTCAGCAGAAAAAATCCCAGATACAGACAAATTACTAAAATTAATGGTTGATTTTGGAGAGGTCTCAGAAACCGTGGACGAATTGGGAAATAAAACATCTGTTTCTAAACCAAGACAAATTGTCTCTGGCATTTCTTTACAATTTCCTGATACTAGTGTTCTCATTGGAAAAACTTGTATGTTTGTGACAAATCTTGAACCAAGAGTTTTGAGAGGGGTAGAAAGTAATGGAATGCTATTTGCACTCTCTACTGCAGATGGAGCTTTTTCACTTCTCGAACCAAATCAATCAATTCCTGTAGGAACTAAAGCAAAATAATTGAATATGTTAATAACTGATTTGTTTGATCCTACAATAATTATAAAAACCCTTGGGCTATTGGGTGTTGTATTTATTATATTTGCAGAGTCAGGATTATTTTTTGGTTTTTTTCTACCTGGAGATTCTTTATTGTTTACAGCAGGAATTTTATCGTCTCAAGGAATCGTATCTATATGGTTATTATTAATACTCTGTAGTATAGCTGCAATTGCAGGGGACAATGTTGGCTATGCCTTTGGAAAAAAAACTGGTCCGCTACTTTTTAAAAAAGATGATTCATTTTTCTTTAAAAAAAAACATGTAGAAACAGCTAAAATATTTTATGAAAAAAATGGCAAAAAAACTATTATTTTGGCTAGATTTATTCCTATAGTCAGAACTTTTGCACCTATTATAGCTGGAGTAGCAAATATGGATTACAAAACTTTCTTTCGCTACAACTTAATTGGAGGTTTTGTTTGGACATGGGGAATAATTTTAGCAGGATATACATTAGGTAAGGTTATACCAAATGTAGATAAATACTTACTTCCTATTATATTATTAATAATTGTGATTTCTTTTATACCTGCCGTTGTGGAATTCTTAAAACATAAAAAAGTGTTATAATACTTATTAAATACTTGTATGTTTAAAAAATCTTTTTTCAACTTATTTCCGCCACCGACTTTTCTTAATATTCCATATGCGGGGATAGACATTTCTGATGACGCTATAAGGTGTATAGAATACACAGAGGGCACAAAAGGGCTTACTTTGGGTCGTTTTGGTACTAAAATTCTAGAAAAAGGTATTGTAGAATCTGGACGCATTATAAAAGAGGCCGATCTTATAAAGGCTGTTTCTATTTTAACTAAAGAATTAAAAATTAAAACTGTAAAAGCTTCACTTCCTGAAGAGAGAATGTATCTTTTTAAAACTGAAGTACCAATGGCCAATGAAGATCAAATCCGCCAAAACATCGAATTCAAATTGGAGGAAAATATTCCGCTATCAGCAGCAGATGCACTTTTCTTTTTTGATTTAATTCCTAAAATTGAACATAAAGATGAAAAAAATATTGCCAGTGTGTCTGTGGCACCTAGAGATTTGGTTGTTTCATATTTAAATGTTTTGAGATCCGCAGGTTTAGATGTTATATCTTTTGAAATTCAACCAAAGGCCATTGCAAGAGCCGTTGTGCTTAAGGGATCAACTGAAAATCATTTGATAATTCATATTATGAATAATAAAACAGGCATATATATAGTTTGTGGTGGCGTTGTTTGTTTTACTTCAACTGTTGCTATAGGTAAGGATTCAGAAAGTTCATTATTTCAACGTGAATTAAGTAGAGTATATTCATATTGGGGAGAATATGGTTCTGGAAGAAAAATAAATAAAATCATCATTACAGGAAAGGACGCCATAAGAGTAGGCAATGATTCTGTTGTTTCCCCCGACCCTAAAATAACTGTAGAGATTGCAAATGTTTGGCAAAATGCTTTTTCAAGTGACAGCTTTATTCCAAGTATAACTTTTGAGGAATCTCTGGAATACGTTATTGCTGCAGGTTTAGCTTTACCATAATTTTATGATTCATTACACTTTATTACCAGAAAAAGAAGCGGGCGCATTGAGATTAGAATACAAAATCAGAATTTTGATTGTATTATTATTTTTTGTATCAAGCGCAGTTATTGTTGGAATAATTTCATTAATTCCTGGATATGTTATTTCTTCAATTAAAGAAAATGAATTAACAAGTAAATTGGAAGAATTAAAAAAGAGCAAAGAGGCGCGTGGTATAGATGCTACAATTGTCGAATTAAAACAGGGTAGTGATATTTTGAGACAGATACAACAAGATGTAAAAGAATCATCATTTGAAAATGCAATTCAAAACACAGTTTCTGCAAAATTGCCAAAAGCTATTTTTACTTCAATACAGATTTCTAGTGTTACAGAAACTAATTCCACATCAACAAATGATTCTAGCTACGAAGTCTTAATACAAGGAAAATCAGCCACGAGAGAATCATTGCTTGAATTTAAGAGAAATATAGAAAAAAACCCTATTTTCTCAAAAGTAGAATTTCCAATTCCTGATCTGACAAAAACCAAAGATGTAGCTTTTGCGATAAAGGTTAAATTAAAGAAAATAAAATGAAAGTAAATTCAAAACATTTTACATTATTAATTTCCGCAGTAATCTTATTGGTTCTAACTTCTTTTGCTTATTGGTATATTTACAAGGCTACGGTTTCTAATGTTCAGGAATCTATTACCATTGAACAAGAATTAAATAATAGCGAACAAAATATATCTCAAGAAGCAAAGTTGCTAGAATTAAGTTCTTCAACATCTAAAAGAAGAGCTATTGTTTCATCATATTTTGTGACTGAGGATAAAATTCTTGATTTTATTAAGTCTATCGAAAATGTCGCTACAGATTCAGATGCAGATGTTACATTGTCTTCTGTATCCTTTGACAATCTGTCGGACAAAGGAGTGGGAATAGTTGGTCGGGCTAGAGTTCACGTTGCTGTACATGGTGATTGGACTAGTGTTAATAAGGCATTATCTTTGATAGAAAATTTGCCATACAGTATTTCTATTTCATCCATAACTCTAAATTCTGGAGCAGTAGAATCAGTTTCTACAGACAAAGTTGTTGTTAGCAAAAAGAATTTGTGGAGTCTTTCAATGGATGTAACAGCCCTAACTATAAAATAATATTTATGAAATTATTTAACAATCATCCTAAAATTCAAAAATTTTATTCAAGAAACTTTGTTAGAAGATGGGGGAGAAACCCTTTTGTTGATTGGGCATTAATTCTTCTTTTTAGTACAGTACTTGGCATCACTTTAATCGTAAATGCAGTATATTTACACAATACCGTTAGTAATAGAGATGGACAAAGTGCTGAAAATTTTGATTTAGTAAAATTAGACACTTTTGATACCAAAGGCTTAGATTCTGTTATAGATAAATTCAATTCAAAAATAGAGTCAGCGACACAAATAAAAGATAATTATAAATCTGTTCCTGACCCATCTATTTTATAGAAAATGATAAGTTTTGTGTTTAGTAACATTTTTTGCTATATTCTATAGTGTTAGATCGCCCTTGTAGTTCAATGGATAGAACTG
>CAIMDI010000016.1 GCA_903839695.1 Candidatus Tayloriibacteriota bacterium
ATCAAACACCGTATAGCTGCTTTTCAAATGAGAAGTTTATATCTATCTTTCTGGGAAAAGGGTCGACATTCTTCTCAAAATTTATAACTTGTCGAGGAGCGACTTCTTTTTTACATTAACTTATATTTGGTTTGGTGTCAACTTGATATATTATATTAAGTGTGTTATTGTTTAAATAGAAAGGATTAATAATGAATAGAAAGAATAAGAACAATGAAGCAAAGTGGCTTAGAAAAACATACGGCCAGAGAGTGTTGGTGAGGCCGGAGGACATTGAAAAACTTAAGAGTCTGAATTCTACTTTGGTCGAGCTCTGGAACATGGGTATTGATCAATGTAATGTCTGGTTGGCATTGGAAAAGGGGAATGTTGAAAAAAAACATATTACACCTATTAGCCTGAATTATTGGCTGACTGGTGTGAGGAGTAACCCCAGATTTTCCGCGATCATCGCGGGGCTGGAAAGGGAGATGCTTCGCCGACTTGCTGGCGGTTTCTCTTCGTATTTTGCCCTTCTGAAAAATAAGGACAACGAAGCAAAGCCACCAGGCAAAAGGAATGAGGGTTCATTCATCACGCTCACATGGACAAGTTTTGATGTGACGAATGACGGAATTCTTTCAGCCTCGATAGGATCAAAACAGGAAGTCAAATTTGTCTTGGGTCAGTTCATAATGGACAAGATTAAAGAACTTCCAAAGGGATCGAAAATTGCTCAGGTCACAGTCTCCAAAAGAGAAGGTGAATACTGGGCGAACTTCGTTTTTAACATCCCCATGCCAATGCCGGGTCCAGTTCCACAAAAGGGTGTTCTTGCAATCGACCTTGGTTCTGGGGACATCGCAATAAGTACATCAGGGGAACCTGTTGGGTCAGAGTTTTTGATTCCCACAAGACGTCCTGACAAAAAATGGAATAAGGAAATCGCAGTCGTCAAGGAACGTGTCGAGAGATGTAAAAAATACTCTCGATCATGGAAAAGACGAATGGGTGCTCGCCGAATCATGCACAGGAAATCACTGAATCAGCACACCGATCACCAGAGAAAGCTGGCGGTATGGCTAGCTAGTCAGAGGATGACGATTGTAGTCGGTAAAATGAAGACGCGTCTAGGTCTGTCAAAGTCTTCTGGAACCGCTGAACAACACTGGGGTGTCCAAAACACTGGGTATGCATTTAGATTACTCATCTTTCTCAGGGAGAAAGCTGCCGAATACGGGATTCGTCTGATTGAACTTGCTGATCCCGCAAGAAAAGGAGACACAAATGATCCTGAGTCAAAGTTCACAGCGTCACGTGAACTTCTCAAAAATGGCTGCGAACAGTTGAAGATCCCATTCCCGAGTTCGTGGAAAAGGATTGATAAGCCTTTCATTCCGGGATAATGCGCAAGCGGGCGAGTCGTTTTACGACTCGCCCGCCTTTTTCTTATTAAATTTTATAATTTATTTAATTAGATTACCACGCAAAGTGAGCAAATGCTTTGTTTGCCTCTGCCATTTTGTGAGTATTTTCACGCTTCTTTACTGCTTCTCCTTCATTCTTTGAAGCTGAAATAATTTCATCTGCCAATTTTTCTGCCATTCTCTTCCCTTTCTTTGATCTTGCTGCTAAAACAATCCATTTCATAGACATAGAACGTTGTCTTTCAGGGCGAACTTCTCTAGGAACCTGATAATTAGCACCTCCGACACGTCTTGATCTTACTTCCATAAGTGGAGTTGTATTTTTTAGGGCTGTTTCGAAAACTTCCATAGGATTTTCTGTCTTTGTCTTTTCCTTTATAACATCAAAACAATCATAAACAATCTTTCTTGCTGCATTCTTCTTACCTGAGTCCATAACATAGTTTATAAGCTTAGAAACCTTTACGGATTCGTAAACTGGCTCTGGTTTGATTATTTTCTTATTCTTTATTTTTCTTCTCATTTTTTTTAATTAATTTAAGATATTATAATAGGATTAAACCTTTGCTGCCTTTGGTTTCTTGTTTCCGTATTGACTTCGACCCTTTCGTCTCTTCTCTACTCCTGCTGCATCTAATACACCTCTTACAACTGTGTATCTTAGACCTACGTCTTTTACACGACCACCTCTTAGAAGTACAACTGAGTGTTCTTGTAAATTGTGTCCTTCTCCTGGAATATATGCTGTAACTTCAAGACCATTTGAAAGTCTAACACGCGCAATTTTTCTAATAGCTGAGTTAGGCTTCTTTGGAGTCTTTGTAGTCACCTTTATACACACGCCTCTTTTAAAAGGAGATGGAAAAAAGTTAGGACGATTTTTAATTGTATTAAAACTTCTTGTTAAAGCAATAGACTTTGGCTTTCTCACGAAACGTGAACGATTTTTCTTAATTAACTGATTAATTGTTGGCATTCTTTATTTATATTTAATAATAAAAACATTAATAATACTCAAAAACACTAATAAAACCCTACTTAATTTCTTAAAAACTTGATTTTACAGAGGATTGATTGTTTTCACCAAGCGGTTACTCACTCCTACTGCTGTTTTTAATGTGAAATCACTTTATCACAAATGAAGGAAAAGGCAAGGAAATACGTTCAAACAGAAGCAGTTTTTAATCTTTTTTCTACATTCATCCCCAACAGAGATTTCATCTGAATAATAGCCGTCTCATTCAATTTTCTTAACCTTTCGCCTTGTGTCATACCCATTCTTATAAACTCCGCATTCACACTTTCCATATTTGCCAATACAAGCAACTGTTCAATAGATGCATAATCACGAACATTCCCCTCTTTTCCTTTATTCTCATCTCTCCAATGTTTTGCTATCTTTCCAAATAGTGCCACATTCAGAACATCTGCCTCATCGGCGTAAATAAATGATTCTTGTTCTTTGGTTATAAGTGCAGGAATAATATGCTCCTTGATAGCATCTGTATGTATTTTGTAATTTAGTTTGGTCAAAGTACGTTTAATATTCCAATCAAGTGATAGCCTGCGATTTTCATCTTCCTTTAAACGCTGAAATTCTTTTATTAAATAGAGTTTGAATTCTGGCGAGAGCCATGTAGCAAATTCAAAAGCAATGTCTTTATGGGCATAGGTACCGCCATAACGACCTGCACTGGATCTGATACCAATAGCGTTTGTTAGATTTATCCAACGTTCCGGTGACAACATAAACGAAGGAACGCCTGCTTCATTCCTAACCGTACCGAATTCGGTACGGTTAAAAATTGGATTATACATTTCCTCCCAAATTCCAATAAATTGAATTGTATACCTTGCAGATAGCCATTTTTGAACTACGAATCTTGGCTCGTCTTTATTTTTTAATTTGGCCATATCTGTTAAACAAATATAGTCATTATTGTCCTTCGCTGTTCTAATTTTAACCTCGATATCCTTAATTATTATTGATTTTGACATAATAAAATATAGATTAATTATTAATAAAACCTTTATAGAGTGAGAGATACCACTGAAAAATGGTATTAAAAAAATATTGATGTGACCTCTAGTGACATCATTATATCAAATCAGTTTTTTCTGACTATTTACTTTATTAGATTTAAATTTAAAAGTATTTAACTAAACCTCCACCCCAGTAATCAACTTAAATATAAATAGTATTATTGGATCTATAAATTTCCACAAAAACAAAACTATAAACAGAAAAAAGAAAATAGAATATTGTTCAATGGTCTCTCGAATCTTGATCATACTTTGTGGCAATATTGCAAAAAGCACCTTTGAGCCGTCTAGGGGTGGTAGGGGTATCATATTGAATACTGCCAATATTATATTTATATTTACAATAAATAATGAAATACGTATAAAAGGAATATTCAATGATGAAGCAGGAAGAACGCTCAAACCATATCTGACTAATAATCCAAAGAATAAGGCTATTAATAAATTTGATGCTGGACCTGCAATAGAAATAAGAAATTCACCCCATCTTTTATTTTTTACATTGTATGGGTTCCATATTATGGGTTTTGCCCACCCGAAGGTTAAACCCAAAAAAGACGTAATAATTGGTACTATCACGGAACCGAACATTTCTAGGTGTTTTAAGGGATTTAATGTTAATCTTCCCTGTAATCTAGGTGTCGGGTCACCCAGTAATTCAGCCGTATAACCATGAGAAAGCTCGTGAATTACCACGGACATTATGAGTATGAATATTGAAACGATAATGGTTAATATGTCCATAATTTATTCTTCTTACTTGCTAAATATATTATCTATGATAGCATATCTACCACTATGGCTAAAGTTTGTGCAATAACAAAAAGAGGTTCAATACGAAGTGGCGGGTACTCTAACAGAACTCGTGCTACTCAGTTTAATCCTACTGGAATCGTTAGAAGTTATGTAAATCTTCAAAAAAAGAAGATCTATGTTCCTGAACTTAAAAAATCTTTCATTCTAAATATTTCTACTCGCGCATTAAAAACAATTCAAAAAAGAGGAGCTTTCGCAACATTAAAAAAAGCAGGAATAATAAAATAGTCTATATTTTTTGAAAGAACAGTCCATTTGAAACAAAGTGTACTGTTTTTTCTTTTGTTGTAAATATAAATTTTGGCTTTATTTTTTCTATCAAATCTGCTGAAACTTTACTATCTCCACCGCTATTATAAAACTCGATTAAATTTTGATCAGTTTTTGATTCCATTGAATTTGCTATATCTTTTTGTATTGTTTTAGACAAATTCCCCATCAAAAATATACTCGTATTATTATATAATATCGAAAATCCTAGCTCTGGTAAGCTTGTTTTATTGAATTTAAAATCTGAATATGGAAATAGTACATTCATTATTATTGAGTTATCTAAATCTATTTTATTTCCCTTTTCCACTTCTTCAATATGAATTTTCTTTTGCCGAATCTCTTTCATCAATAAACTTAAAACTGTGCTTGTAGACATTACTTTTGGTAAAACTATATTATCTATTTCATATCTATTAATAATTTCTATCAAAGCACCAATTTGTGCAGGCAATGCGCTTGGCAAAAATACATAATCAATTTTTCTATTGTAAAAAGGCATAACATTCGTCAATTCTCTAATAATTTCAGAATTTTGTCCTCCACCTATTAAAATCGTCTTATTGCTTGGCGTCCTTATAAATACTGCCCTGCCCTTATTTAAACTAAAAAAATATACTTCTAAAACAGGCTTTCTATATTCCCAATGATAAATATAAATAGAAAGAATAATTAACCCTATCAATATTATCCCGATCAATAAATAGATTTTAATGTTTTTCATGATATAATTTTTTTATATGAATAAATTTAATGAAATAAAGTTTAATATACCTGTGCTTAAGGGAATCTCTGCAAAAACCATAGAGGAACATTTGAAGCTATATTCTGGCTATGTTAAAAATTTGAATGAAATTCACGAAATTGTTGAAAACCAAAATAATCCTGAGTATGCAAGAAGAGAATCATACCGTCGACAAGGATTTGAATTTGCTGGTATGCGTAATCATGAATACTACTTCTCACAGTTTGAGGGAGGTTATACAGCACCTTCTACAGATTCATTACTTTATAAAAAAATTACTGAATGGACTGGCGATTTTAATTTTTTTATTCAAATATTTAAAAATCTAGCAACCACTCGTGGAATCGGCTGGGCTATGCTTGGTTACGACAAGAAAACCGATAAACTGATTCAATATTGGGTTGATGAACAGCATATTGGTCACCTACCTGATGTATCTATTATCCTCGCTCTAGATATGTGGGAACATTCTTATGTTGCAGACTATCAACCTTCTGGAAAAAAGAATTATGTTGAAGACTTTTTCCTAAATCTAAATTGGGAAAAGGTTGAAGGTAATTTTATTAATGCTATAAAATAACTTCCATAAAATCCGACCACAATCCAAAATGAAAATTTTGGTAATTCTATAGAAGCAAAAGGTAGATTTGCAAAAAATCTAACCATAGACAATTCATATGAAAGCATAATATATGAAATCCATCCGGTAATTTCTGATGCAAAATATGATAAAAAACCCAGTACACCAGTAAGAGAAACAAATAACATTGTCATGGGAATAATTGGTAATACAATAATATTTACCACTATTCCAATAATAGATAATTGACCCATCATATAGAGAATATAAGGTGAAACAAAAACTTGTGTTGCCAATGTAGAAGCCACGAGCCCTCTTATACCAAGTTTTTCAGTAATAAAACCAAGCTTTTTTTCAATTGGTGATGACAATAAAATAAGCCCGAGTGTCGCAAGAAAAGATAATTGAAAAGATGGATCATAAAAAAGAATTAATGGGTTTTGAATAAGCATAAGCGCGGCAGCTATAAATAATGCTCTGCTGACGTTATAGTCTTTTCTAAGTAATGAAGCTGTTAGAGCAATAATCGCCATTATGCAAGAGCGCACCACTGTCGCTCCCCCGCCTACAAGTATTCCGAAAGCTAAAATACCAATTCCTCCCAAACCTATTCCTATTGTCCTTGGCAAAAATGACAATATTCTCCTTATGGTGTCTGCGACAATAGTGATATTGTATCCAGACAAAACAACTATGTGTATGAGTCCAGCTTTTCTAAAATCATTTATCAAATCTTTACCAAGCGCACTCTTTTCACCAACCACCAATCCCCCAGCGAGTGCTGCATGTGGTTCACCCATTACCTTTTTTATATTTTCCAAAAAACCTTTTTTTATTTTAAATAAATATTTTGATACAAAATTTCCATTTTCTTCTTCCAAAATATTTATAATAGGCTTTTTCATCTCAAATGATATCCCATCCTTTAAAAGAAAATTGGTATAATCAAAAGTCCTTCCACCATTACTTTTAAAGTTTCTTGGTGTATTGATCTTACCAATAATCTTCAAGTGTTGGCCGTAATTGTATTCTGTGTACCTATCTGGAGACACTTTTATATATATTTCTACAGAGTCTCCGGAAATTTGCTCCGCCTTTAATGTAAAACTCTGATTAAAGTCTTTTATTTGTGGTTCATCAGAAATATAGCCATATACCTCAACGCTTTTGCCGGAATATTTATTTATAATATTACTTTGATCAAAAGATAATGCAAAGTAAATTCTAATTATAACAGCCAAGACCAATACAATATTTATTATTATATTTACTTTTTTATTCATATATTGATTTTATTTATTATTGGTTTATAATGTGATCACAGTAGGCTAACGCCTCCGAGATTCCCCGCTTTTGCGGGGTTTCGTTTTTTATTGATCAGCAATTCAACAACTTTATCTATAACGGAGTTAAATTCACCATCAGAAATTTTGGTGATTTTTCTTAATAATCTTTTTGTACTTATTGTGCGTAATTGGGAAAGTACAATTTGCGCGTGCATTTCCTCGATAGAATATCTATATTTATCTAACTTACTTTTACTAGAAAGAGGTAGGGACCATATCGTGTAATGATTAATTCGATTAAGGACTAAAATAGGTCTTTCAAAATAGTCGTTCTTTCCGTTTTGTTCAGTACCTATATTTTTCCCAAGAGAACACCACCAAACCTCTCCCTCCTGACAAGGTAATTCCTTCAAATTCTTTTGAATATGTTGTTTTTTCTCGTTCCAAGAATCAAATAATTCACTTCCCATTCCCACACCATAGCAAAAAGTTCTTAAGAACTTCTAAAGAAATACATAAGAAATGATAAAGATTATGTTTATGACACACTTTTCATGAAATCAGCAATGATTTCTTTTTCTTGATCTTGAGAAATAGCTTTTTTAAATCTAGTTCCACTTTTTCCTTTTACACGCGCTTCACATTCTGCCCAAGTAGGATGTATTTGTATTTTTCCTTCAACCATACTTATATATGAATATGCTTTAGCATTTGAATGTGATTTTTTTGAAACTTTTTCAACTGAATGAGACAAATCAAGTATGTTTTTTATTGAATAATCGGAAAGAGCACCATTGAATAGTTTTATTTCTACCTTGTCTGCAAAAGAAGTAGCAATTTCATCGCATCTTTCATTCCCAGCAATTCCAGAATGCCCTCCAACATATTCCCAAACTACATTTTTACCCTCAGTGACAGTCACAAGCTTTTCCCATAAGTCTTTATTTAATACTTCATCTTTTGTTTTTGTAAGCCAACCATTTGCTTTCCAACCTCTAACCCATTTCGTAATTCCATTGATTACATAAGAAGAGTCCGTATAAACAGTTATCTCCGCGTCTTTTGCAGTCTCCAATGCTTCAGTACACGCTGTAAGTTCCATTCTATTATTTGTTGTATTGTCAGAACGCCCTCCAAGCTCTTTTACTCTATCGTTAGAAATGACAACGCTTCCCCATCCACCAGGACCAGGATTTCCCCTTGAAGCTCCATCAGTAAAAATTTTTATTTGCATAAGAGTATTATACAGTATCTACTTCTTTATTAAAAAATAAGTCATAAATACCTATAGCCAAACCAGAAACTAAAGATACTATACCAAGAAAGTATATTGATGAGGAAATTTGCGCAGTATATTTTAGAACACCCAAAGTTGATAAAAGATAATTCCAATCATGTATAGCGTTATCTCCTCCCAATAAATCCAAATTCATTAGAATTGCATCTTTGGCATAAGCTGCAACATCAAAAAAACTAGAAGCCAACCAAAGAATAATAAAAGCTGTAGAATAAATATCTCTTTTACTAAAAAAATAATAAATAAAGACTAATGGAATTAATAATTGCATTATAGTACCACCAGCCATTTGAAGAAATTGAATACCCAATAAACCAAAAGTGGGATGTCCAGCCTCATGAAAAACTAAATGAATAGAATGAACGATACTGTATTCTAAGGGGTTATTACTAATCAAATAAAAATAATATGCTGATATTAATAAAAAAGATAATTTAATTATTTTTTTAATTTTTGTATTTATATTATTCTCCATATATATTTACTATTGTATACTAAATATAATCAAACAACATCAACAATCCTCAACCTCAACTCTGTTCTACCACCAAACAGTGACTTCTCCATTGTCGCGATCAAATCAATAATATCGCCAATCTTTAGAAAATCACCTTCCCTGTTTTTAAAATACTCTTTATCCATAAAAAACCCAATCGCTTTTATTGCCTGACCATTTTCTTTTTTAAAAGTTAATTCCAAATGATTCTTTTCCTTTCCAAATTCCTTTATTCCAAATATTTTTATATTTTTAAAAATGAAAACTGGCTTTTTATTACCAACTCCAAACGGCGAAAGTTTTTCAATTTCCGCATAATTATTCCAATTAGCATATTCCAAAGGAATTTCCATATCAATATAATCTGGCTCAATCATTACCTTCCCATCCTTCATGTCTTTAACTAAAATATCAAAAGCATTATTTAAATTATTCTCCAAATAGTGAATAGATTCATTTGAAACAGAAAAACCACCCGATGCAGAATGACCACCATATTGAAGCATTGTCTCCGAAGAAGCCTTATTCATTATTTCTACAACACTTACGGTGCCTCCAGATCTACAAGATCCTTTAATAACACCATCGCCATCCCTTCCCCACAAAAATACAGGTTTATTAAATTCTTCTGCCAAAGTGTTAGCAACAAGACCAAGTAAAGACGGTCTCCATTCAGGATTCCCCGCCACAATTACATTTCTAGAATTATCTGTATGTCTTTCTTTAATTATTTTTTTTACTTCTTTTACAAGTGAAGCAACAACACCTTTTCTTTCATTATTTATTTTATCAAGATGTTCAACATATTTATGTGCCTCAATATCATCATCAGTCGCCAACAAACAAAAAGCATCCATAGGTAAACCCATTCTAGACGCAGCATTGATACGCGGAGTAATCATAAAACCAATATCATCCTCCGTTAAATGTTTTTGATCAATTTTTAAATGTCTTAATAAACGCATTAGTCCTTTTCTTGGGCTAATTTTTAATACCCTTAAACCAAAATGTGCCAATGCCCTGTTTTCTCCAGTCAAAGGGACCATGTCTGAAAGAGTAGCAATACCAACCATATCCAATAGCCACTTTTCTTGACCTTCTTTTAAATTAAATCTATTAATTTTTAAAATTGCTTGTATTAATTTAAAACAAACGCCCGAACCACAAAGAATTTTTTCTGGATATTTACAATCTTTCTGTTTATGATCAACGATAGCAAAAGCTGGAGGAATTTCCTCATGTGGTTCATGATGATCCGTAATTATTACATCTATTCCATTTTTTTGAGCTAAACTGACGGCCTCAATGTCTGATATTCCACAGTCCAAAGTCACCAAGAGCTGAACCCCGTCTTTCACGAATTGCTCTACCGCATCAGTATTCAGACCGAAGCCTTCATCGTGTCTGTGGGGAATGTAATTTGTAAAATTCTTAAATCCTATTTTTTTAAAAAAATCATGAAAAATAACTCCAGCAGGAATACCGTCTGCATCATAATCACTATAAATAACAATCTTTTCATTGGCATCTATGGCCTTGATTATCCTCTTCGCGGCCTTTTCTGCATCTTTTAACAGGAATGGATCATGAATATGCTTTTCATAATTCGGATTGAGAAATTCAGCCTTATCTTCTAAAGTCTCTATGCCTCGATGAAATAATATATGATCAATAAAGGGCTTGTTGGTCTTTTTTCGTATTTCATATCGTGGCATGAATAACAGTATAGCAAGTTTTTAAGCTTTGCTTACTTTACTTCTATGGCTTTTCCTTCTTTAATCTCAAACAAAGTATATGCTATATCTTTTCTATCATTCCTCTCATCGAATGATATTTGACCACTTGGCCATGAGTATCTATAGATGCATTGATTGTGTTTATAATTCCAATTAATACTAAATCCCCAAAAACTCCTTATAATTACTCCTATTTATAATGGACACGTCACTATTTTTATATTCATTAATAAAACTTTTAGGAATATTGTATGTTTTATTCCCCCACTTAAATTCATAACCGTGTAATCTTCCATCATAATCTTCAACATAATCTATTTCCTTTTTGTCTTGAGTTCTCCAGAAATATCTATTTCTATACCATTTCTTTTTTTCTATTAACTTTTTTCTCTCAATTATGAGAAAATTCTCCCAAAGAGCACCGATATCATTTCTATTTTCAAGTTTATCAAATGAATTTATTAGAGCATTTCTAACTCCAAGATCATAAAAGTATATTTTATTTTTTCTTCCTATTTCATTTCTAATATTTCTAGAAAATGGTGGCAGCCTGAATATCACAAAAGCTTGTTCTAATAAATATATGTAGTTCATAACAGTTTTTCTTGTTGTTTCAAGCTTTAATGCAAGTTCATTGTATGAAACTTCTCCTCCGATCTGAAGAGCTATCAATTGTAGAAGTTTTACTATCATCTCTGGTTTCTTAAGACCTTCAAACTCTAAAGCATCTTTATAGAGATAATTACTAGATAATTCTTGAAGATACCCGATCTTGTCATCTGTTGCACCACTTGCTATTTCTGGATAATTTCCAAATAAAAGCATACTTTCCAAATTGGTGTCTATACCTTGATTATTTCCATACACTGCACTCATTTCAGAAACAGATATAGGATAAAGCATGAAAGTAATATTTCTTCCGGTTAATGGTTCATTTATTTTATTAGATAAATCAAAGCTTGATGACCCTGTAGCAATGATTTGAATATCGGGGTATGTATCTACTAGTATTTTCAAATTAATTCCTATATTTTCTACTCTTTGAGCCTCATCAATGATAAATATCTTTCCCTCGCCTAGAAATTCTCTAAGCTTCTTATCATCTTGAGATTCTAAACCTTGCTTATTCTGTAAAATGTCACAGTTTATATACTTACCATCATTGCCATATTTACTAAGTATTTCTTTTACAAGAGTAGTCTTCCCAACACGACGAGGTCCATAAATAATAATGATCTTCCCCTTAAAGAGCTGCTCTTCAATTTCCTTTTTTATACTTCTTTCTATTATCATTAGATTTTTTGATTATTTATATAGTAGCAATATTAGCATTTATATTCAATATAATCAAGTAAAATGACAGATAATTATAATCTGATACCATAATATGGCTTATTATATAGATATAATTAATATCAATAATATGCTACTTTGGTAGCATTTATATTAAAATATACCTAAAAATATAGTATTGGCAATGATTATCTCTACCAGTAGAATTCTTTGTGAATAGTAATGTATAATATATCCATGGAATCATGTATATTTTGTAAAATCATTAAAAAAGAAATCTTTTCTCACATTGTCTATGAGGACAATGATTTTATAGCATTTATGGATATTCACCCTATCTCCCCTGGTCATACTTTAGTTATACCCAAAGAACATTATCGTTGGGTATGGGATGTTCCAAATACAAAAGACTATTTTGAAGTGACAAAGAAAATTGCATTAGCCCAAAGAAAAGCTTTTGATACAGACGCTATTTCAATAAAAATAGTTGGTGAAGAAATACCCCATGCTCATATATGGGTATTCCCAAATCCCGAAACAGTAAAAGGAGAAAAAAGTGATTTCGAAGGAAATAAGAAAAAGATAATCGATAATTTATAATCCTTTCTCCAAAGCCTCAATCCCCGGCAATGTTCCCTTAGCGAGAAAATCTAGCATAGCCCCACCACCAGTAGAAACGAAAGTGAATTTATTTTCTAATTTTAATTCAGCTATTGTGGCAATAGTATCTCCCCCTCCAACAATAGTCCTTGAACCTCTTAAAGTGGCCTCTGATAGTATTTCTGCAAGCTGTAGGGTAGAAGCTCTATAACCTGTCTCATACGCACCTAATGGCCCATTCCATAATATATATTTTGCTTTTTCTATTTCCACTCTCAACATATCAACTGTTTTCATACCACAATCCATAACTGCATCGTCTTTTATCAGGCTATCTATAGGTAAAAGGATTTTATTTGATGCGGAAAATCTACTTAAATTGAAATTTTCTAATGAAACCATTGATTTGCCGATTCTATCTCCTCTTTCTTTAAAGAAATTATTTGCCAATGCCCCTCCAATAAATACTTTATCTGCAATGCTAATAAACTTTTCTATCAAAGGTAATTTTGTTTCAAATTTTGCACCTCCAAGTATAAATAAAAATGGATGTTCGGGATTAAATGCTGAACTTAGATGTTTTACCTCCTCTTGAAACTGTATCCCAGCGTAACTAGGTATAAATTCTGTAATTGCACAAACCGATGCATGCTCTCTATGAGAAACTGGAAATGCTTCGTTTACATAAATATCAGCCAAAGAAGCTAGCTCTTTTGCAAAATCCTTATCATTTTTCTTTTCACCCTCATAATCTCTAAGGTTTTCCAATAGAGTTATTTTGTTTTCTGTATTTAAAGCCTTTTTATAATTTTTTTCAAAAACGCATTCCACACCTAATTTATTCAAATATTTAGCAATAGGTTCAAGAGTAGGATTATCCTTGGTTTCTATATGGCTTACAAGAATCATTTTTGCACCCTTATCAGATAGATATTTTATAAGGGGCAAAGATTTTTGAATACGAAAATCATCAACAATGATACCATTTTGAACCGGCACATTGAAATCTAGACGCACAAGAACTTTTACACCATCAAGCTTTTCTACGTCTTTTATATTTTTCATTTTTATAATTATAAAGAATCAACTGTTTTTAATAATTCGACAAAACCAGAGGAATTTACGCTCTCACGTCCCACCAATAAGCCATTAACTTTACCTTGCTGAATAATATCTGTAGCATTTCTAAAATTTACTGATCCGCCGTAAAGGATTTTTGTAGATATAGCTTCACTGTGCCCATACATATCAGACAATACTTTTTTTATAAACAAACACATTTCATAAACATCTGGAGCGTTCATTGCTTCTTTTGCACCTATAGCCCAAAGTGGTTCATAGGCTATTATTAATTTGCCTATATTTTTTTTATTTACTTTATTTAAAGAATTCTTTATTTGTTCTTTTATTATATTTAAATAATTACCACTTGCATCTCTTTCCTTCTCACCAATACAAAGTATAGGACTCATTCCTGAATTTAAAACTATTTGAACTTTATTTGAAACTATTTCATCTGTTTCTCCTCTTGCCCTTCTCTCTGAATGACCGACTATTACATAGGAAATACCTAGGTTTTTTAGCATTAATGGACTTATCTCTCCAGTAAAAGAACCTTGTTCTTCTGTATATACATTTTGTGCTCCAACAGAAATTTTGGTTTTGCTATTTTTATTTAAAAAAGACTTTAAATATACAAAGGGTGGACAAATAACAATATCAGTAGAGTTTATTTTTTTTGATATTGAGTTAACTGAACGATAAATACGTTTTGCTTCTTCTAAAGAGACAGGGTTCATTTTCCAATTACCAACTATCAATTTTTTATTCATTTATACATGATAACATGCGAAATTGTAGTCGTCGAACAATAGATTTAACGGCCTATATAATAGCTATTTTAGCTCTTCCCAAGACAGAGTAGAATATTGATTTGAGGTCAAAGGAAAACTTGGTGGAGGAGCATATAGAAGATTTCCATCATATATAATATTTCTTAAAAGATATCCATTAGAATACACGTCATTTCCATCAACATAAGAAAATCCATATCTTTCACTAGAAGCTATCATCCCGTACAAAGTAATTGTGCTTCTTTTATAATTTGTGCCACATTGTGAAAAATATGCATATCTACCTATGCGACCCTTTTGCGCCACCAATGCGGCATCAATTCTCAAAATATTATTACTATTTAATCCGGTTGTTATATTCCCTTGAGCAATTAGAGATATTGAATCTGTGCCATCGTAATTTGTATACAATAAATCTTTATTTACAATGATATTTTTCCAAGTATTTAAATCTTCTGGAAATGTAGCTGCCACAATGGATAGTCTAGCTCCGTTTATTTTACCATCTACCCATACATTATCCTCGAAAAATATAATTCCATTTTCTGGAAATGTAACTCCTGATTTAAAAAGTGTTTCTGTGCTTATGCTCCATGTACCCCAATTTGTTTGTCCGTCATAAGTACAAGTTTTAGAAGCAGATACTAATGTATTTACCATATAAATATCATAAGTATCATTCTCTTTTAAAACAATATGATATCCCTGCAGTCCAGAAGAAGTATAATATCTTCCGGCAGATCCTGCATCTACTGCAATAGTTTTCATAGCAGACAAAGAAGCCGTGATACCAGCAAAATCAACTTGCGCTACTGGGAATTGTCTACCAGCCATGAATACATCTGGTCTACTAGGTACAGGAGTAGGTGGATTAGGATCATCTGTACCTACATTAGTATAAACCCCCCATTTTTGCCTATTAACCCCCACATCAGTATCTATGTATTTCTCTACGGCACTTGTTACTGTGTTATGTGCTAAACCATCAAAACGAATTCCTGAATTTGAATGAATCGGTCCGAAAACTTCAGTACCTACTCCAAAACGCGAAGGTGCATTTGCAACCATAGCAAATCTGGCAAAAGATGGTATGGCAAAAGTCACCTGAATACTTCTTGAAACATTTGCATCACTTAATACTGTTCCTTTAGAAACTACTTTTGTGAGAGTTGAACCCGTAATTGGAGGAGTGATAGTTAATTCAAATGAACCTATAATAACACCGTCTTTATCTTCAAAAGTATGAATAAAAGGACCATTTGATGTTGTTGTTCCAGTTCCATCTTTAAAATCGGAAGTTGCATGCGCTAAATGCCATCTATAATAGTCTATTCCGGCTTCAGCGATTTGGAATGCTTGCTCTCTGGCAGTTAATTGTCTTGTGTTTTTTAGCATTGTGGCAGCCCAATTCACAAGAGAAGTAGTAACGATTATGGCAATCACACCAAAAACCAATACATTTACCAAAATCATACCTTGATTGTTTGAATCTGATTTAATAATCATAAATTATCTTTTAAATTTCTTATACTTACTTGTGTTGTATATGTTCTAGTTACTGGAGCCTTGTTTGGATCAGAATCTATAATTAAATTTATTTTTACTAAACTTATTAATAATAATGATGATATGGGTTGTGTTAAAGGTGATCCTGTACCAGAATACTTATTGTCAAAATATTCAAACAAAGGCAATAAGGAAGTATTTTTTACATTATACGCTAAAGTTGAAATAACCTCATTAGCAGAATTATAAGCAAGTGGAGATCCTGTTGGAGATATCAAACCCTTTTTTAAAATACCATTTAAGATAAAATATCTTATTTGTTCTTTTTTACCGTCACCATTTATATCACTGAAAAAAGATATACTGTCTGCATTTGCTGTCTCTATCGGATATGCTCCGTTATTCCCTCTCGATGCTGTTCTTATTTCTTTTACCATAGTTCTAATAACAACTCTGGCATCTTGAGCGCTGGATAATGAATCTTGAGAGTATTTATTATTTGTTATAACTTTAACACTAAAATCACCTACAGCGATCATAATTATTCCTAATATAGCAATCACCACAATCAATTCAATAATTGAAAATCCTTTAATGTAATTATTTTTATAATTAAAAAACAATTTATTCATGATTATGGTGATAAAATAATTTCTTTTTCTTGCCATGAACTTTCTATATTTGCATCTGCACTAGAAGTGGTATATCCATCCTTTATTACTTGTATATTATAATTTCCTTCAGAAAGTCCCGAGAATATTACTTGACCTGGTGGTGTACATGAAGTCGTAGCAGTAAAAGAAATATCTGAAACATTTGGTGATGTAGAAGTAGATGTTGATTCTAAAAATACTTTATACCTGGCATATCTATCACCATTATGAATGGTGGAAATTGTTGAATTTGAAGTTGTGTAATATGTTGCAGACGTTCCATCTGGTCCCTTGAAATCCCAAGTTGTTGGAGGTGAAGATGAACTAGCAAATTGGAATTTTATGCTTGTATTTGCCAATTGACTTGCTGGTAACCAAGAAAAACTATAGAAATTACTTGCCATTCCAGTATCCATAGTTGATGACTCAAGCCAACCGCTTAGATTGTATGAATCAAAAACTTTTTTTAATTTTATATCTCCCACTGATATGGAGGTATCGATATTCCCATCATCATTTGCATATTTTGTTAAATCAGTTGAAGACGCTTGACCACCACCACCAGACCAATCTGTTTGTGTAATAAAACCTCTACCTGTGACTTTTGTTACATCATAACCTGAAGAATTTGTAACATTAACACTTGCATCTGTTATGGGAAGTTTTGTAGCACTATCTTTTACAGTTATGAGTAAACTCTTTGAATTTTTAGGAGCTACTATAATGGAAACATTCTGATTGCTATTTGGACTTAATGCAAATGGGTTTAATGGATTTAATCCGACAATATCATAGTTAGAATCTAAACCTTTTACAGTGTATGAATCCCATTCCATATTTGGAATTGCTAAACTACCCTTACTATCTGTAATATGGTTTTTTAAATATTTTGGTATATCTTTACCTATTTTTTTTGAACCTGTAAGAGAAAAATCCATACTTGGAACAGCTGTGCAAGATGCAGTAACACTTGAAAATGATAATGTGCTCAATTTATCAATAAAAAAACTTATTGGAGTTAATTGTTGCAAAATAACTGTAGCGTCAGGGTTTGTGGGTGAAGCATTGTCTATTTCTGGTGTATAAGTTCTATCAGTTGAATATCCTGATTTAGTAACTGTAATCTTATAAGCATTTGTTCCTGGTGGCGCATCTACAATTTGCAAAAAACCATCAATATCAGTTACATCGTCAATAACTATATTTGGATTTACTTGAGAATTTACGACATGAACAGAAGCATCTTGAACTGGTGCACCGTTTGAATCAAATACTTTAATAAGCAATGCCCCATTTGTTGAAGCTGTCTCTAGGTTTTTTGGTGAAACAATAGTAGATAAGATTATTGGAGTAAAATTTTTACATGTCGCACATTGAATCTCAACTTCAACTGTTTTACTATCTGCAGGAGAAAGATCTGGTTTGGTCGTACTGCCCATGGCTCCATCAAATGGCAAATCTATATTTCTGATTGTGGTAATTACAGTAAAAACAATTCCACTTCGTGTTAAGTCTTGTGTGTGTGTCAATTTTCCATTTGGAATACCTCCTGCCAAACCAACATCCGAATAGGAAAGATTTCTTATGATTTCAAATTGCTCATTTGCAAGATTTAAAGCAATAATTTTATATTGATTCAAATTTATTATATTAAAAAGACTTACGTATGCTTGAAATGCAGCAATAGAAATGACAAGAAAAACTGCTACTCCAACAAGAGTTTCAATTAAAGTAAAACCATTTTTCTTAAATATTTTTTTAAAAATCATTTATATAACATTTACCAGAGAATACATAGGTGAAATCATTGATATAGCAAAGAATCCTACCGCAGCACCGATAATAACCATTAGGAAAGGCTCAATAATAGTAGACATGTCTTTTGTTCTTTGCTCGACATCATCCTCATAAAAAACTGCAACGCCCATAAGCATTTCACCAATTTTACCAGTTTCTTCTCCAACACTCATCATTTCCCCTAGAAAAATGGGGTATAGCTTTGTATTTTCAATAAATATTTTTGAAATAGGTTCTCCTTTTGTGATCGTTCCTTCTGCTTTCTCCAATACCGCTTTGTAATACATATTTTGAACAACATCTTTTGTAATACGAACAGATTCAACCATATCTACTCCTGAAGTTAAAAGCGAGGAAAGTGTTCTAGCGGTTCTGGCTGAATTGACCTCTTTTACTATTTCTCCAATAACAGGAATTTTAAGTATTGCATAATGAATAATCTTTTTTCCACCATTACTTTTTGACCATAAAATATATACAACTACCAATAAAACAAAAACAAGAAATACCAATATTCCATGCTCGATAACCATAGAACTTGACCACAAAACAAATTTTGTAGAAGCTGGCAAGCTTAAATTCATTTCAGTGAAAGTTTTCATCAAAGTCGGAACAATGAAAGTAAGCATTAAAATAGCGATTATTATCATAGCCCCAAGTATGATACTTGGATACATCATGGCACCCTTAACTCTACGCTGAAGTGAATATGATTTATCCATTTGCAAAGCAACAATTTTTAATGATTCTGCCAAAGTACCACTTTGCTCCCCTGCTGCCACCATAGAAATAAATATTGGTGAAAATACTTTCTTAAAATTACCCATTGCTTCACTCAATGTCTTTCCTTCATTTATACTTGTTTCAAGAGCAATTAGAATTTTTTTTAATTCTTTATTTTTTGTTTGTCTCTCCATAACAGTCAATGCGCGAGACATGGATAGTCCAGCTGTTATCATAGATCCCAGGCTTCTTGCAAAGGTAATTTTTTCATGTGTCTTTATAGAATGTAATGAAGGAAGTGAAAAAGATAAATCCTTAAACCGAGAAAACTTCTTTTCTTTTACATTTATTATCTCTCCAACATCCTCTCCTGACTGTTTCCACATTTTGTACAATTCATAACGATCGGCAGCGTCTTGTTCGCCCTTTACTATTTCTCCATTATTTTTTCTTGTTTTATAAATAAAATGAGACATTTTTATTCTGAAATTACACGCAATACTTCTTCGATTGTGGTATTACCCTGCACCGCATTGAAAATACCGTCTTCAATCATTGTAAGCATTCCCTCTTTCTTTGCTTGAGCTTCAATTTCTGTTGATGTAGCGCCCTTCATTATAAGATTCTTAATTCCTTGGCTGACTTTTAATACTTCATGAATTCCAACTCTGCTTTTGTATCCATCATCATCTTTTGAAACTACCGGCTTCCAAAAATATATTTTGTCCCAATTATCTGTAGACTTAACTATTTTTTCAACCTTTAATGCCTCCAAAACTCTATTTAAATCAACAGTTTTTCCCAATGAAGCCAATTCATCCTTTGAAAGTAAATATTTTTCTTTGTGTTCAGACAATTTTCTTACTAGTCTTTGTGCAACAATAACCTCAATAGTAGATACAAGTAAGAATGGCTCTATTTTCATATCAAGCAAACGAGGTATAGCTCCAGCAGCACTATTTGTGTGAAGTGTTGATAATACAAGGTGACCTGTTAATGCCGCATTAACAGCCAAAGATGCAGTTTCATTATCTCGAATCTCACCCACCATAATAATATCTGGATCCTGACGAACAAGAGTTCTGAGTCCAGATGCAAAAGTAAAACCAATATCTGGCTTAACTTGGGTCTGATTTATTCTTTTCATTTGATATTCCACTGGATCTTCAATAGTAGAAATATTTACATCTGGCTGATTTAGAATATCTAAAATTGTGTATAGTGTAGTGGTTTTTCCAGATCCTGTAGGTCCTGTTGTAAGGATCATACCTGTAGCCAATGTAGTAGCATGATGTATTCTTTCTAATCCTTCTCCATGAAATCCTAAATATTCTAGAGTAAAACCAGAAACACTTTCACGCAAAAGACGCATAACAGTTTTTTCTCCATAATATGTTGGCAATAATGAAACACGGAAAGAAACCTTTTCTCCATTCATGTCAATTTTAAATCGTCCGTCTTGAGGTAATCTCTTTTCGTCCAATTTAAGATTTGAAAGTACTTTTATACGTGCAGTAATAGAAGCTTCTGCATTTCTAGGCAAAACCATGGCATCATGAAGCATTCCATCAATTCTGTATCTAACGAGCAATTGATCCTCCATAGGTTCTATATGAATATCTGAAGCATTTTGGATAATCGCATGTTTCAATAACGTATCTACTATACGAATAACTGGCAAATCCTCTGCGATTTTCTTTAAATCCTCTTCGGTAGCTCCATCACCATTACCCTCGTCTATTGTCTTTAATGTATCTGATTCTTTTTGAATAATATCTCCAAATTCTGCCTTAAGACTTTTTTGATATTGGATAATAGCATTCTTCATAGAATCCGCATCAGTAAGTCTAGGAAGAATTTTTAAATTTACTTTCTTTTTTACAAAATCGATAGCGGACAAATCGTCAACATCTAGCATGGCTATTTCTAGCTTTTCACTATCACTTTTAAAGGCAATTATATTGTGATTACGAGCCACCGGTTCTGGAATAAGGGAAAGCGTCTCAAACGGGATTTTTCTATTTTTCAAATCAACGAATGGTATTCCCAATACATAGGCCTGCATTCTTCTCAAATTATCCTGAGTTATTTTTCCCTGTTTAACCAATAAATCTCCCAACCTAACGCCAGTTTTGACAGCTTCACTTTCAGCTAAATCAAGATCAGCCTTCGAAACCAAACTCGAATCAAGAATAAATTTATTTAATTGTAAATCTTCAACATGCATGAGTTATATATGTATGCATATTATAACAGAAAAAAGAGTTAGAGTTTGGGGATAAAAACAATTTTATTCAAAACTAAATTAAATTATAGAGCGTATGTCCAAGAATATGTTACAAAACCAACTATTGTTCCATTTACACTTACACTATATGTCGCAGAACCTGTACCTCCGTATTGTGCTGGTGGTACTGGTACGCAACCAGAAAATACAAGATTACCAAATCCTCCTTTAGATACAGTTGTATTGCTTGGTAATGTAAATGATGCTGGTGCAGTTTCTAGAGATATGGGATTAAATGCCGTTCTGGTAAATGTGGCTACACTACTGTATGGATTATTTATATTAAAGGTTGAATAGAATGTTGTTGTCTTACCACTTACACATGATCCAGTTGCCTGAGCGCTTTTATCAACAAAGTAATATGAAAAATCTGTAAACTTTCTAAGAGCCATAATAACTCCATTGCCTAATTTTATGAGAGCTTTGGTGGCATCAGGGTCTGTTGGGCTGACTAAAGCTACCTTGTAGGCAATACCATTTTTATAAATGCGCAAATTAGATGATTCGGCTGTTACATTAGCAGGATTAATAATAGCAATATTTTGTATTGCACTTGGGTCTTTTACATGAAAACCTATGTCTATATAACTAGAAGATGGTTGACTGATAACTGTAAGAGTAAAACTAGTGGTTTTAGATGATGATGGTCTATATGTATCACAAGATATATTTGCATTTCCCGTTATAGCTGAAATTACAGAATATCCAGTGGAATTACATAAAGAATTTGCTGGATTAAAGGAAGATGCGTTACTTGGAAGATACCAACTTGCACTACCAATAGTAGCACTTAATTGATTTCCTATACTGTCCAAACAAGTAATTGGGTGATTATAATTCCAAGAATCTGCTGGTGCTTCCTCGGTACATGATGCTGTAATTAAAGGAGGCTGGGCACTTAAGGTTATGGTATAAGTTCCGGCAGGAGTTGATGGTGATGTAATAATGTTTATATTGCCATTTGCTGACACCGGAGCAGAAGGAACTAATACATCTATACCCAATGAAGCCGGACTCATATTAATTCCTGATGCATCAATTAATGATGTAATATTTAAAATTGGGTGCAAATTAGGTCGACTTACGGTATTAAAACTAGCGGTAACTGTATTTGTAACTGAATTTCCAGCCATTACAGTTTTATTTCCCCCATTTGTAAGAGTATAATCAAAAGATGAAGATAGCACGATCGCGTTGGCGACTTTACTGAAAAATACAGATAAAATAAAGATAGGAATTAAAAGTAAAATAATTTGTATTCTTATTTTCTTTAACATTTTATTTATGGTGTAACTATCCACATCTGTCCTGTTACCGCAGATCTACCTGCATCTCCTGGGCATAATCCTGTAGCGCATCTTTGTATTATCAAACCTCCTGCTGTATCTACAATACCAGCTGAAACTATTCCTCCACTTCCTACACCCAATCCATTTAACCATGTTGAACCATTTGGTACTGATAGTGCATAGCTTGTTGTCGAATAACTAATACTCAAATATCCAGCCTTTGTTTGTGCTGATGTGCCGACATTTAGTGGTGCGCTACATGCTGGGTTATAGCCTGGGGCAGTAGGATCTGTTACACAGGTTGGAGCTGTACTATTGGGTGCAGTCCAATCAGCTGAAACATAACTAACACCCCAGACTAAAACCATCGCTAACATTATTGATTTTATATTTTGTGTTATTTGTCTTTTCATATTATTTTTTATTTAATAAATTTGCTATTTTTTCTCTTTCTTCTGCCGTCATTGGTTTGCTACTTTTTGCTTGTTTACTTAATTTCTCTGCAATACTATTTTGCTCTGTGATTGTTGGTGGAGCCTTTATTTTACTATTTTCATTTAATTCTTTGGCTACTCTTGCCATTTCTTCACTTTGTTTATCTACCACCTGTACTATTACCCTTTCATCAGTATTAGCTTTATTTGTAACGTTTATTTGATAAAAGATAATATAACTAGCAACCATAACCATCAATAGAACAGAAAGTAATATATAAAGTGTTCTATGTGGATGATTTGGCATTACCTTTGCAAACAAATCTTGATTATTTTTATTATCCATTATATTAATTTAATTTAAAAAATAATTTATCTATTGCCGGCATCTGGATCTGTAACCTTTATAGATATAGATTTTGTACTACTTGCTGCCCCACATTTTATAGATAATATGTAGTCTCCTGCCTTATTGTTTTTCAATGTTGCAAGGCTTGATACAGGAAAAATAATGTCATTCCATCCAGCGACAAGTTGGTCTGCAGAATTTGGTGATACTGAACAACCTGTCCATCCACCAGGTAAACTCCATGCGACATTTGTCTTTATGTTTAATCTCACTTGCTTAGTTGTGGTTGTAGATGAATCTAAGTTTACAAACCATAATTTACCAATATCAGCAGATCCGCCACCGCCAGGAGCAACAGGAGGAGTAGGGTTTGTTATATTTACAGTTACAGAATCTGTTACGTCTGTACTTCCAGATTTAGTACAGGTCATAAAATATATTGTAGGATTATTTGCTGCATATGTTAAATTTCCTGAAGATACAGAGCCATTTGCTATATAAGGAGAACCGATTTGAGAAACTGTTCCCGCTACATTCTTTTTTAATAAACAACTATCAGGACCACCTGTAAGTGTCCATGAAACATTCACAGAGGTATTGTCACTTATAGTTACAGGTCCGTCTGAATTATTTACCCTAAGATCTACACTTATAGTAGGAGGTGTAACTACAGCCAGACCAACACATGCTGGGCAAGAAACATTGAAAGATAGCCATCCTACCATATCACCAAACGCATATCCGTTTATTAATCCTGTTGTTGTAGAAAGAGTAACGCCACCAGACCCTGTTATACTTGGTGATGAGTGATTTGATCCAGAAAGCTCTATCCATCCATCCCATCCATCTGTTCTTTTTGCACTATTACAATCATTGTTTATGGTACCAGCACATGCACGAGCCCAACCAGTTATTGCTCCGGTATTTAGATCTGCTTTTCCTATACAAGTACCATTTATTGGCGTAGGACAACCAGTCACAGAATTGAAGCTAATCCAACCGATATTTGAAGACCAAGCATAACCACTAAATGTACCTATACCCGAAGAAGTAGCTATAGTTACGGGTTGAGAGCTTCCTGTATCAAATTTTACCCAACCGATATTTGAAGACCAAGCATAACCTGTGACATTTGCAGCATTAACCTTTGAAGCGTTAATAGAAAATATAGTTAAGAATAAAATGACAATCAAAAATAGTTTTTTATAATACATACTATATATATTACTACTAAAATTAACACTACTCAAATATACTTGTGGACAAGTTATTATTATGCTATTATAAATAGGTAATGGGTTCGCCGAAAGCGAGCTATTTTTTATAAAATATTAAATAAATAAACATGTTTGACTTAAAAGTAATACATTCCGTTCTCCAACAATTAGAGGACGAGCGAGGAATTCCAAAGGCTAAAATGCTTGAGGCCATAGAACTAGCTTTGGCTACTGCATACAAAAAGGAATATGGTAAAAAAGGCCAGATTATAAGGGCTGTTTTCGATAATGACAGTGGAAAAGTAGAGTTTTATCAAGTAAAAATTGCCGTTGATGAAACAAAGGTAATAATGGAAGATGAGGAGGACGAACAAGATTTAAAAAACATTGCTGAAGAAAATATTCGTGTACGATTCAATCCCGAACATCACATACTTTTAAACGATGCTAAAAAAATTAAAAAGGATGCAAAAGTTGATGATGAAGTAATATTTCCCCTTGAAGAAAAAGGTGATTATGGAAGAATAGCTGCACAAACGGCAAAACAAGTCATTATTCAAAAAATCCGCGAAGCTGAAAAGGTTTCAGTTCTAAATGAATACGGCCAAAAAGAAGGAGAAATTGTCACAGGAATAACTCAAAGAGTAGAAAGAGGCTCAATATTCGTAGATATGGGAAGAGCTACTGGTATTATTCCTTATGAAGAACAAATTCCAGGAGAACATTATAAACAAGGAGAAAGAGTTCGCGCATATCTTTATGCAGTTGAAGAGTCTCCAAAAGGCATATTATTGAAGCTTTCACGCGCTCATCCAAAGTTTTTAGCAAAATTATTTGAAATTGAGGCTCCAGAAATAGCTCAAGGAGTAGTAGAAATAAAAGCAATAGCTCGCGAAGCAGGAGCTAGATCAAAAATCGCTGTATTTTCAGCTGATGCTCATATTGATCCTATCGGCTCTCTCGTAGGTCAACGTGGAGTAAGAGTTTCAACAGTTATGAGCGAATTACGTGGAGAAAAGATAGATATTATTCAATGGAATGAGAATACGGCACAATTTATTGAAGAATCACTTTCTCCAGCAAAAGTTATCAGTATAGAACTTAGAGATACGGAAAAAAGGGCTATAGTTCAAGTTTCTGATGATCAACAATCATTGGCTATAGGTAAAGGAGGACAAAATGTCAGACTTGCAGCCAAATTAACAGGATGGAAAATCGATATTCAATCAGTGCCTATATCAAGTATAGCCGAAGAAAAGGAAACTGAATAATAAAGACAATAATAGCAAAAATGTTAAAAAGGCTCTCTACTATTGAGGGCTTTTTTAATGTATAATAAATTTGTCGGTTAGTATTACTTAAATTAATTTAAAAAATAAAATACAAATGAATAAAATTAAAATCTTATCAATAATTTGTGCTACCGTAGTGCTATCTATAGTTATTACAGCAAATGCTGCTGAAGTTAACTCTTCTAGTAGCAAAAAAATATTACCAGCAGTTAGAAAAAACTTTGAGCAAAAAGATATAAGGAACAACAATCTTGAGCAAAAAGACAGAAAAATGGGTATTTTTGCTTCGAGTACCGAGCGTGAAAGGAAAATGGGTATATTTGCATCAAGTACAGAGAGAGAAAGGGAGGGTGAAAGAGAAATAGAAAGAGCGGGAGAGGTACGAAAAGGAATGAGAGCTTCTACAACAATGATGTTCAAGGAAATCAAGGATCAAAAGAAAGAAATGTTGAAAAAGATGAAAACGAATGAATTCCAAATTCGAAAGAACGCTTTATTGAAAGAGCTTGAAATTTCTATTTCAAACCTAATGAAGTCTAGAGAACAAATTTCAAAAAGAGTTTCAATGATGGCAAGCAGTACAAATGAAAAACAAGTTCAAAGAGCCAATCAAGCCAAAACCGCACTTACAATTGCTGATGAAAAAATAATAAAGGCAAAAGCAGCCATTGATCTATTTTCAAAAACTATATTTGTCCCTGTAACAAATACAAATTCCACAAGCACAGATATCAGCCTAGATAAACCTAGAAAAATAGGAGACGAGGCTATAAAAGCAGTGAAGGAAGCTAGAGACTCATTAAAAAAAGTATTAGAAGTATTTTCTGATTCCCCTATTATTAAAAATTCTACAGCCTCATCAACAAGAGATAATTAATAATTAAATAAAATAATATGGATTTAAACACAAAAAATTCAAGCGGTATGATGAACGGACTTCCACCAACAAATAAAGAGGATAGAAAAGTTGGACCTATACTCGGAGCACTTGTTGTTGTAACAATAATAATTGGTGTAATGTTATTCTTCTTTGGTCAAAGATTAAATGTACAAAACTCAAAAATTACTCCAACTCAAACACAAAACACCACAGCAGTTACACAACCTGTAACAGTATCAACGACTTCAGAAATTGAATCTATCAACAAAGACTTAGACAATCAATTAAAAGATATTGATTATAGTTTCTAAATCGAGTTAAACAAAAAACACCTCTAAAAATCATAGAGGTGTTTTTTACTTGCCAAAAATAGTAAATAAGGTAGACTTTGAAAATCATGCAAAAAAACAATATTGAAAATATAAATATCAAGAAACTTGAGAAGTCGAAAATAGAAATTACAGGCTCTATTCCTGTAGAGGCTTTTTCTTCATTTAGAAAAAAGGCATTAGAAAATATTAATAATGAGATTACTGTAGATGGTTTTAGAAAAGGTAAAATAACAGAAAGTGTATTGGTCTCTAAAGTTGGTGAAATGTCAGTATTAGAAGAGATGGCAGAAATAGCATTATCAAAATTCTATCCAGAAATTATTGAAAAGGAAAAAATAGATGCTATAGGATATCCAGAAATCAGCATAACAAAACTTGCAGCAAACAATCCTTTAGAATTTAAAATCATTACTACAGTCATTCCTGAAATTAAAATTGGTGATTACAAAAAAATCGCTTTAAAAAATAATAGTAAAAAAGAAGAAAAAATAGAAATTACTGAAAAGGAAATTGATGATGCAATATTAAGAATTAGAAAATCTAGAGTAGATCATACAGGTCATGATCATGAAAGACTTACACCTGAGGAACATGAGAAAATTGTTGAGTCTTCAATGCCAGAACTTTCTGAAGATTTTGTTAAAAGTCTAGGTGACTTTAAAGACATAAATGATTTCAAGGAAAAAATAAAACTTTCTTTGTTAGAAGAGAAAAAAATAATGGCCCAAGAGAAAAAGCGAATCGCTCTCTCGGACGCAATTTTAGAAGCATCTTCGGCTGAAATTCCAGAGTTACTTATTGAAAGTGAAACTCGTAGAATAGAAGCTCAGTTTTCTGATGATATATCTCGCATGGGTGTGAAACTAGAAGATTATCTAAAGCATGCCAAAAAAACTATTGATGATCTTCGCGCTGAATGGAAACCTCACGCAGAGAAGAAAGCTAAACTTCAACTTATTCTCAATGATATTGTTAAGTTAGAAAAAATTAATGTTGATGCTAAAGAGATCGAGAATGAAGTTAAAGCAATATTAGCACATTATAAAGATGCGAATCAAGAACAAGCATATACATACGCAGAAACAGTTCTTACAAATGAGAAAGTATACAAATTTCTAGAAGAAATAGAAAAATAATTAGAATACTAATTGAGAAATAACCGCGATAACAGCTGTTTCTGATTTTAGTATTTGTGGACCCAAAGATCTAGTATGAATACCGTGCTCCTTAAATAGTGATAATTCTTGTGGTGACCAACCTCCCTCTGGTCCAACGTACGCACCTATAGATCCAACCAAATCTTGTGAAACAAATTTTGGAGCTTGTGGATCCCATGCTATAGATTTTACATGGCCGTAATTTAATATTGCGGAATTTAAATCTGTTATCTCATATAATATCGGTAATGTTCCCCTGCCAGATTGTTCTGCAGCCTCTATAATAATTTTTTGTATTCTATCAATATTTAAATCTTTTTTTTCACTTCTCTCAGAGATAATGGGAATTATATGTGAAACTCCGATCTCTGTTGCCTTTTGTGCTATCCATTCAAAATTATCTTTCTTAACTAAAGATGCAAAAAGAAATGTTTCTCGAAGTGGTAAAACAATGTTTTCATGAGAATCAACTCTTGTCAGTGAAACAGAATCTTTGCCATAATCATTTATAGAGAAAGTAAAATCGTAGCCAGAATTATCAAAAAGTATAACTTGATCTCCCTTAGTAAACCGAAAAACATTTTTAAATTGATTGATCATCGACTCAGAGGTGATTGTTATTGATTCATTTGAGCCTATTTTATCGTGTAAAAAAAATCTATGTATTTTCATATGTTAAGTTTATACCCGAAATCAAAAGTTGCCAAATGTGAAACATGATGTATTATAAAATTATTATCTATATAAAAATTAAAAAACATGTTAATACCAACCGTTATTGAGAAGACAAATTTTGGCGAAAGGGCTTATGACATTTATTCAAGACTATTAAAAGAGAATATCATTTTTCTTGGTGGTCCAATAGACGATCATGTAGCAAATATTGTAATAGCTCAACTTCTTTTTTTACAATCTGAAGACCCAAAAAGAGATATTACATTATACGTAAATTCCCCGGGTGGAGTCGTGACTGCAGGGCTAGCTATTATAGACACAATGAACAATATTAAAAACGATGTTTCTACTGTATGTGTAGGAGTGGCAGCATCAATGGGTGCATTAATATTATCCTCTGGAAAAAAGGGCAAAAGATTCGCATTACCAAATTCTGAAGTTATGATTCATCAACCTCTTGGTGGTGCTGAAGGTCAGGCTTCTGACATAGAGATAAGTGCAAAGCATATATTAAAAACTCGAGAAAGTATAAATAAAATGTTATCAAGAAATACTGGACAAACACTATCAAAAATTGAAAAGGATGTTGATAGAAATTTCTTTATGGATGCTGAAGAAGCAAAGAAATATGGTATCGTAGACAAAATTCTCTAGCCGTGATACAGTAAAAACGTTATAAATTAATTTCAAATTCGCTTTTTAAAACTTAAAAACTACCGTGTCTTTCAAAAAATTAACAATCAACGCACAAAGTTATAGTTGAAAAATAGCGGATTAACATTCGCATGATATTATCATTAAAATTAGTACTGCCCTTATTAGGCATAGCAGGTATCGCTGGAATAGCAATTGGATATTATTTACGCCTCATTATTTCTCTTGGAAAAAAGGGTTCAATGGAGCTTGAAATAAAGGAAATGCTTCTCACTGCAAAAGAAGAGTCAAAAAAGATAACTACAGAAGCAGAAGTAAAAGCAAAGCAAATTATCGATGAATCTCGCATAGAGATTAAAGAGAAAGAAGAAAAAGCATTACAAACTGAATCCCGCCTTATAAAAAAGGAGGATATTCTTGATAAAAGACAAACAGATATTGATAAAGAAGTTGAATCAATAAAAGAAAAAATCATTGAAATAAAGTCTATAAAAGAGCGTGTAGAGAAAATGGAAGGCGAGAAAGCAAAGGAATTGGAAGAAATAGCAAAAATGAGTGTAGAAGATGCTAAACAATCTTTACTTAAAACTGTTGAGAAGAATTATGAAGAAGACATACTTGTTCGTATACAAAAATTTGAGCAAAACGGTGAGGAAATACTAGAGAAAAAAGCGCAAGAAATTCTATCAACGTCTATACAACGCCTTGCAAATTCTGTTGCATCAGATGCTATGTCTACTTCTGTTTCAATTCCGAATGATGAAATAAAAGGTAAAATAATTGGAAAAGAAGGAAGAAATATAAAGGCTTTTGAAAGAGTAACTGGTGTTGAAGTAATAGTAGATGATACCCCAGGAACTATTACAATATCTTCATTTGATCCAGTAAGAAGACATATTGCAAAAACAGCTTTAGAAGAGTTAATGAGAGACGGGCGTATACAACCAGCTAAAATAGAAAAGGTTGTTGAATCAGCAAATGCAAGTATAAATAAAACAATAAAAGAAAAGGGTGAACAAGCAGCATACGAATGTGGTGTTATTGGTCTCGATCCAAGAATACTACTTATATTAGGTAGATTACATTTTAGAACAAGCTATGGCCAAAACGTTCTACAACACTCTATAGAAATGTCACATATCGCTGGTATGATAGCTGAGGAAATAGGAGCAAATGTTGCTGTATCAAAGGCAGGTGCCCTTCTGCATGATATTGGCAAGGCATTGGATCATGAAGTAGTAGGAACACATGTAGAAATCGGTAGAAGAATATTACAAAAATTTGGCGCGAATGAAGAAATAATAAAAGCAATGCAAGCTCATCATGAGGAATATCCTTATGAAACAGTTGAGTCACGCATAGTTCAAACGGCTGATGCTATATCTGGTGCACGCCCTGGCGCAAGACACGACAGCATAGAAAATTATCTAAAACGATTGGGAGATCTAGAAGCAATAGCAAATGCATTTACAGGAGTAGAAAAGTCATATGCCCTTCAAGCTGGCCGTGAAATACGTATTTTTGTTACGCCAGAAAAGGTTACAGATTTAGAAGCAAAAAATATGGCAAGAGAAATAGCAAATAAAATAGAGAAAGATCTAAAATATCCAGGAGAAATAAAAGTAACAATTATCCGTGAAACTCGTGTAATTGACTTTGCAAGATAAAATTGTTCTAATTTTAACCCCCTTGCTTATAAAATGGCTTATTATATAATTATACCGAGGTTAGAAAACATTATTAATAAGTAATAAAAAACAACTATGAACAAAGCAGGAATTGTAGATGCAGTACATGCAGTATTAGGAGGAACAAAGGTCCAAGCAGAACAAGCGGTAGAGGTAGTATTGAGCTCAATCGTTGATTCTCTAAAGAAGGGCGATGAGGTTTCAATCGCAGGACTAGGTATCTTCTCAGTAAAGCAACGTGCTGCACGAGAGGCTCGAAATCCTAGAACTGGAGAGGCTATTAAGGTACCAGCCATGAAGGTTCCTAAGTTCCGAGCTGCAAAGGCTTTGAAGGATGCTGTAAAATAAGACACTCTTAGTCTTATCAGCTTCTAAAATACTTTTCAAACCTGTTCGAGTATTTATCAAATACAATTTTATACAGGATAACAAAAAGCCACCATAGGGTGGTTTTTTGTTTTAATTTATCCTTGAAGAGCTTTTACTTCACTTATACCCTCTACAAAGTCCCTTATTTTTGTTGAGTATTTATAAAAATTTTCCTTATCTGAGCTAAATGAAATTGACATTGTATTATTATTTCCATCAATAAAATACCAATCATACATTTTATCTTTGTCCTCATACTGTATATGATAAATTCTTGTATTTGTCTCTGTAACTATTTTTATACCGCCTTCTGTGTGTTTATTAAGAAGAACTTCACTAATGATTATTGGTGTTTTCTTAAGATTTTCAAATAGAGTATTTGCATTAAAGGTTTCACCACTCTTTCTAATTGTGACCACAATATCAGACAGTTTTTTATCTAAAATAGGAGTTATAGGATGAATAATTACTCCCAAATTGTCTGGATCATCTTTTACGCTGTCAATTTTCCATTTATTAACTATCCAATCTGGAACATAAAAAGCAAAAGCCCCTCCACCAAGGTAACCAACAACATTACTGACATTTGGTTCTCTATAACTTGATTCGAACAAATATGCATAATTTGTGTTGATTTTATTAGTCGTAGTCGTCGAAAAAACCTTATTATCAACTACTATCTTATCGGCAACCACCTTATCAGTAACTATTTTATCTTTATTATGAGAAATAAATTTTGGAACAACAACAATCTCATCTTCATCAACTTTATTTCCGTAATAGTAAATCAACGAAGCTGAGACTAAGACAATACATAATAAAATTGGTATCGATAAACTATTTTTTATTTTTTTATTCATAAATTATTATTGCTAATCAAACTTCCTTACTAAACCAAACAAAATAGCCATTTATCTAATCCCTAATTTTATGGGGTGCATTTCACTGTGCGGGGTGCGGGAGTCGAACCCGCGACAACTGTTTGGAAAACAGATATTTTACCGTTAAACTAACCCCGCTCTACTACCTTAGAACAGAATCTATACTAGCAAGAATTTTGCGATGTAACAAGACTCCCAGGTTTTTATCTCCATTACTGACAACCGACAAATGTGCAGTGCCATAAGGTAATGTATTTTTGTTCTTTGCTTTCTTATTAGAACGTCTATCAAGAGAAGAGCTGTAGAAAGATTCCTTACTGAGACCTAACTGCTCCATCCAAAATTTAATTACATCACTATCATTACGATCTGGGTATGTATGAATTCTTATTTTAAAATTTTGTGTAGTTAAATCAAAACATCTAATCATCCACTTCATTACAAATTTTATGATCCTTGGATCTGAATTAGCAATCCTAACAAAATCACCAATTTTACTTCCTTCACCTATATATATACCAATGCCCAACATAAATAAATCTCTATTTGAAATTTCTCCTATATTTTTGTTAGCATAATCGCTCGCTAAACTGATTGACTGAAGTTTATCGACCCTTTTTATTTCTATAAATTTCCTATTACTTTTATTTATTCTATCAATCACCAAATCGTTTGGAATAAAAACAACATGCTTAAGCCAACCACTCAATGTGCTTTTTGCGATATTTAACTTTGAGGAAATATCGTTATAAGAAAAACCATCTTTTCTTAATTTTATCGCCTCATTTTTTTTAATTTTAGAGTACATTAATGAATTAATTATAGTTGCACAACCATAATTATATCATCTACGCAAAAGTGAATCTACTTTTTCTCTACTGCATCCCTTATTTCATCTACCTCCTTTTTGATTTCCTTTACAGCGGCTTTAATACTTGCCAATTGAGCTTCCTCTTCTTCTATCTCTTTTTCTGTCTTATCAGCTATTTTCTTTTGATGCTTTAGACCTGACATTAGAACGGTATCACCAATGAACACAGAGACAAGAAGACCTGTTGCCAATAAGATTATAGCAACAATAATCATATTTACTGGCTCATAAAATACAAATCCCAATATTCCTCCCTTGGCCTGAAGAATATCTGCTGTATGCCATACCCCCCTCCAAAATAGAACAATAGCAACACCACCAATCATAGAATACAATATTGGAAAATGACTCAGATGACCACGAATTTTATCCTCAAACTTGTCAAAAAAATTCAAAATTTGTTTAAACATACTTGTCGGAGCGCCGGGATTCGAACCCGGAGTCGCCTCTTCCCAAAAGAGGAATGTTAGCCGTTACACCACGCTCCGATATTCAACTATATTAGCACAGCAATGAATAAAAATCCAAATTTATAGGCTTTATTACAAAATAATGTTTTCAAGCATTTTCACAAAAAACTTTCTAGTCTTTTCATTATATCTAACAGCAATGACATGAAACTTGAACTCGGCATCTAAACCATATTTTTTATCATTTAAATATGTCTGTATTATTCTTCTCAATTTCCTTTGTTTAAGATCATGGACATTCTCTTCCGGCCTATGACCTTTTGAATTACCTTCACTAGCAACACTTTTTACCTCTACAAAATGAAGTATATTATCCTTAACCGCAATTATGTCTATTTCACCCCATTTTTTATAATAATTTCTGTCCTGAATTAAATACCCATGCTTAACTAAATAAACACAAGCAATTTCCTCACCAATATTCCCCTTTTCCCTATTATTTTTCATATATTAGTAATTTATAAAATGATAATTAATAAGACATCAGACACGAATATAAGCCATATTTTTGCTGTCTTATAAACATTGTCCACAGAGTTATCCACAGTTTAAGGATAATTGTTAACAAACAAGCCGTATTATAAAAAGGACTTAATAAAAGACTAACTAATGTGCGGGTAAGGAGAATCGAACTCCTACCTCAACCTTGGCAAGGTCGTGTCCTACCACTAAACGATACCCGCATATAATTCAAAAAACATTAAAAGTTATTATAAACTAATTCATAAACTTTTACCAGAAAACGTTCTAGCTAGCAATAAATGATACCCAAATCATACTGGATATCTAATAAATAGGTTACCGTAGTCTCCATATGAAAATGGAAACAAAACAAGAGGTATTCGATCGTTACAAGAAGGATTACTTTAAGGCGAAAAAAGAGC
>CAIMDI010000017.1 GCA_903839695.1 Candidatus Tayloriibacteriota bacterium
GCTGTTATGAAAAAAGAGATTGATAGATTGAAGACAGTCCTATATGATATTCAGAGGAAACACGGGAAAAACCAAAAATAGTCGAAAAATTAACAAAAATTCTAGTATGATTTGGGTATCATTTTATTATTAGCTATTACGGAAAATGGTGCGCCCGGAGGGATTCGAACCCCCAACAACGGTTCCGAAGACCGGTATGATATCCATTTCACTACGGGCGCATTATGCTTTATTACACTTCCCCACTAACAATATCATAATACTGTATTAATAGCTTTTGCCAAGCTATCACTTTCCTCAATATATTTACACCTGATATTGTTATTCTTGAATATGAATCATATTTTGATAACTTTATACTATCTAAGCCGATATTTAGATACTTTGTAGCCCATAACTTCATTATTCTAATTATAGATGGGTTTGAACTTGAAAATTGAAATGAATTCCCTACCTTTGAACCCTTTGCTAAATACAGCGATAAACCACATACAAAAAATGAATCCTTTACTAAAACTGGAAATTCTCTTATAGCATCATCATATATCTTTTTACTTCTGAATACCTTATTTGATTTCAAAATAACCAATGCATTTAATCTCCCCCTTTTTGCACTAATACTCGTTCTTTCCTTCAATTCCAAAATTTGTTTTTCACTTAAAACTATGTCACGAAGCCATAATGACAATGTACTTTTTGATATATCGATAACTTTTGAGATTTCTGACAGTGAACGACCAGAAAGGCGCATTTCTCTAGCTTTTTTTACATTCTGTATATTAGATATCATATTGTACAACATTATATCACATATTTAATATATGAAAAATACTAAATAGATGCTAACATTGTATACAATGAAAAACAGTGTAATACCCAAAGAAATAGTAGACATTGTTGAGACGCTAGAGAAAGCTGGTTTCGAGGCATTTCTCGTTGGTGGATGTACTAGAGATATTCTGCTTGGAAGAACTCCCAAAGACTGGGACATAACCACAAATGCTACCCCGGAACAAATAATCCCTCTTTTTGAAAAAACATTTTATGAAAACTCTTACGGTACTGTTGGTGTGGTAAATGAAAAAACAGAGGATGAGAAATTGAGAATAGTAGAAGTTACTCCATACCGTCTTGAAAGCTCCTATACCGACCGCAGACACCCTGACGATATAAAATTTAGTAAAAGTATTAATGACGATCTTAAACGTCGGGATTTTACAATTAACGCGATTGCGGTGAGTTTATCTAAAGGGGCAATAAAAGATATAATTGACTTATTCGATGGCTTAAAGGACATAAAGGACAAAGTAATAAAAGCTGTTGGAAATGCTGACGATCGCTTCAGTGAAGATGCTTTGAGAATGATTAGGGCCGTAAGACTAGCTTCAGAAATAGGTTTCACGATTAACATCGATACTGAAAGGGCTATAATTAGCCATTCTTCATTGATTAAGGAAATTTCTATTGAAAGAGTAAGGGATGAATTCTCAAGGATACTGATGTCTAAAGATCCAAAGATAGGAATAGAAACCTTGGATAGGCTAAATATCCTTATAAACATCATTCCTGAACTAGTATCTGCAAAGGGTGTAGAACAAAACCAAGCCCATTCGTATGACGTTTGGGAGCATTTGCTTAGAACACTTCAACATTCAGCAGATAAGAACTGGCCACTAGAAATACGCCTTTCTTCCCTTTTCCATGATATTTCAAAGCCAGAAACAAGAAGAATTTCACGTGAAACAAATCAATTCACCTTTTATGGACATGAAGTCGTTGGTTCACGTGTAACAAAAAAGATTCTTGAAAGATTAAAATACCCGACAAAAACAGTAGAAAAGGTTTGTAAACTTATACGTTGGCATATGTTTTTCTCAGACACCGAGATGATTACCCTTTCTGCTGTAAGAAGAATGATAGCAAATGTTGGCAAGGAAAATATTTGGGATTTAGTAAATATTAGAATTTGCGACAGAATCGGCACCGGAAGACCCAAAGAAAGCCCTTATAGATTAAGAAAGTATGAATCAATGATAGAAGAAGCGATGATGGATCCAATATCCGTTTGTATGCTTAAAATCGATGGTAATCGCATAATGGAGGTTACACGTGTAACACCTGGACCTAAAATAGGCCTTATTTTGAATGCTTTACTTGAAGAAGTACTAGAGAATCCTAGTCTAAATACGACTGAATATCTAGAAAAAAGGGCTGTAGAATTGATGGAAATGCCGCTAGCTGACTTAGAAAAAATGGCAAATATGGGTAAAATGATGAAAAACAAATTGGAAAGTGAAAATATAGAGGAAATACACAAAAAATACCATGTTTCATAAGAAACATAGTCTGCTATTGGTTATTCTGTTATAGGTATTTATTCTGTTATAGATAATCATATTCATAAACAAAACAACCGCGCCAAGAATGAAAGGTTGCCTCGAGGTTAGTTGAGACTTCCTACAAACTGTACGCAGTTGTGTAAAATTCCACTACAAGGAATCATTTGGGTCCACAGACCCGATTCAACGAAGGCTGACCTAACAAATTCCACAAAAGGGAGCGTTGCGTAATACTTTTAAATTAACATGATCCGGCGAGCGCCAGATATAAATTGTTTTGATGTAAAGTTATGCAATTGCTCAACTTAAGCAAAATAGGGGTTGTCTTCTCCTGTGAGAATTTCAATACCTACTTATTACTTACTACCTATTACTTATTTACTTATTACTATTACTACCCTAAATTTTGGAAGAGCTGTGATGCGACTACCCTCGGTTGAAGCCTCATCTGATCTGGTATCATTGTATCAATTATAAAAGACATGTAAAGGACATTAACAATAAAAACTGTGGATAACTCATTTTCTTTTGTCCTTTATAAAATATATTTAAAAAATATTTTAAATTAATCTAAAATTAATTCTATAGGACAATGATCTGAACCCATAATAGTGTTGAGAATACTGGCTTTTTTTGCTTTATTCAAAAGGGCAGGGGATATGAAAAAATAATCAATTCTCCAACCAACATTTCTTTCTCTTGCAAATGTTTTCATATCCCACCATGTATATGCAGCTATTTTTTTAGGATTTGTATGTCTAAAAATATCTATATACCCATCATTAATCACTTGATCAATCCATTCTCTTTCTTGTGGTAAAAATCCTGTATGATTTTCATTTGCTTTTGGTCGTGCCAAATCTATTTCATTATGAGCTGTATTAACATCGCCACAGAAAATAATTTCGTAACCATTTTTTCTCTGTTTATTTATATATTTTAAGAACTCATCATAAAAATTCATTTTGAAAACCAATCTTTCTGGGTCAGTACCCGCATTAGGAAAATAACAGTTAATCAGCACAAATTTGACCCCCAGTATCTTTTTATCATCGAAAAATAGGGCTATAAATCGTCCCTCTTTATCATATTCTTCAATTCCAAAGCCGTATTCCACGTTACTTGCCTTATTTTTGGAGTAAATCGCAACACCACTATAACCCTTCTTTTCCTTTGAATGATCAAAATATGAATGATAACCAAGTGGATTCCTGACACCAGCGTCTAATTGTTCTGGATGCGCCTTTGTCTCTTGATAGCACATAAAATCAGGTGATTTCTGCAAAAACCAATCAAATCCACCCTTTTTTACATTTGCCCGCAATCCATTTACATTCCAAGAAATGATATTCATATATGAATTATAGCAGAAATTGTATTAATATAAGTATTTATTCACTTTTTCTGTGAAACTTTTTGTGTATTTTTCTTAATTCAGTGTCAGTAACATGTGTATAAATCTGAGTTGTATTGATATTTGCATGTCCAAGAAGCATTTGAACAGAACGTAAATCAGCCCCATTTCTCAATAAATCAGTAGCAAAAGAGTGACGAATAACATGGGGAGTTACTTTTTTTGAAATTCCACACATAGAAGCATAGTGTTTTATTATTCTCTCAACTGAACGTGGTGTTAATCTTAGGGAATCCTTATTTTTAGCCAGTTTATCGTTTTTCTTTGCTGTAATTTGCACAAACAATGCATCGTCCATATCATCTCTTTTGTCTAAATATCTTTGAACTGCGTTTTTGGCATTTTCTGATATAAAAACCACCCGAACTTTTTCGCCTTTCCCTCGAACCGACATTTCCTCCAATTTTAAATTAATATCCCTGGGTAAAGCGCAAAGCTCAGAAACACGAAGACCTGTGGAGAAAAATAGCTCTAACATTGCCTTATCTCGAAGACCCTTCAGGGTTTTCAAATCTGGAATATTTAGTAATCTCTCCAATTCTTCTATTGTAATCAAGTCCAAAGACCTTTCTGGTACCTTTGCCAATTCTATTCTATCTGGAGCAAGGGAAACTATGTTTTGTCTAGCTAAATACTTCAAAAATGCCCTTAATGCTATCAAATAGTAATTCTGTGTTCTCTTTTTTAATGTAGTCGCAGCCATACCTTTTTCATTTTTTGTCTCTTGTCTGTTAAGCCAAATACGAAAATCACGCACAACTAAATCAGTTATATCCTTTGGATCTTTTATTTTGGTATGGTCAATAAAACGGCTAAGATATTGGTCATAATTCCTTACAGTATTAAGGCTTCGTCCTTTTTCAATCTCAATATACTGTAAAAATTCAGTCTTTAAAGTAGAAATATTTTGCGACATACATTAATTATCTGCTATTTAGCGTCCACTTGCAATATAAAGCAATTGATGCTAGTATGTTCAAATCATGTTAACAACACGACAGAAATCAAATATTATAAAAAACGTAGCAATACACGACAAGGACACTGGCTCTCCAGAGGTTCAAATTTCAATATTAACAAAGAGAATTGAAGAATTAGCTGGTCATTTGAAAAAGCATAAGAAAGACAATCACTCAAGACGTGGTCTTCTAGCAATGGTAGCTGATAGACAAACACATATGAACTATTTGAAAAAAAAGAGCACCAAGCGTTATAACAGTATTGCAAAGAAATTAGACATAAAGGCAAAATAATTCAAACAAGCCACCGCCATCAGGCGGTTTGTGCTTTTAATGATATACTTTAGTCTAGTAGGTAATTTTAATAATCGTGTTATTAATTTTAATAAGTAATTAATAAGAAATAATTTTATATGTCAGTAATAAAACATAAAGAGCAACGTGTTGGAGTTTTTATAGATACTCAAAATATTTATCATAGTGCAAAAATGCTATATCATTCAAGAGTAAATTTTGGAGCTATAGTAAAGGACTCTGTGGGTGATAGATCACTTATAAGAGCAATCGCATACGTAATAACAACAGAAGCAGGGGACGAGAAGGCCTTTTTTGAAGCATTAACAAAAATGGGCATAGAAACAAAGACAAAAGATCTTCAAATATTCAGCAGTGGAGCAAAGAAAGCTGATTGGGACGTAGGAATGGCAATAGATGCAGTAAAGTTAGCACCAAAACTTGATGCAGTAATATTAATAACAGGGGATGGAGATCATGTTCCTTTGGTAGAATATTTACAAGTAAATCAAGGTTGCCAAGTAGAAGTAGTTTCATTTGGAAAATCAACTTCAACAAAGCTACGCGAGGTAGCTGATGATTTTATTGATTTAGATGAAAATGTACAGAAATACCTGATTGGAGGTGCTCATCAAAATAGATTTCAAGGAAATGTGAAAGGGAAGCCAAATATTAAGCATTTCAATAAAAGAAAAGGAGGACCAAAAGATGCAACATTGGGAAATGTAGCAGATGAAATAGCAGATTTAAGTGGGCAAGAGTAAAAATCAGTGTCGAATTTGCTACACCTCACTAATTACATCGAAGCCCTTAAAACTACCAGTAATTGCAAGGCCAATTATCTTACCCCTGCAAATACCTTTCGCTCTGATCTGAAGCGCTGTCTCATTTAATGTGGCTCCAGAGCCTACAGCATCATCAATTAGCAGAATATTATTATAAATTTTATTTTCATTAATAATAATAGATTTCTTTGCATTTTCAATTCTATCTTCAATTTTATTCAAGGTTTTTTGCGGTACAGCAATATCTCCCGAGATTTTAATTAAATTGATTCTGGGAATAGATAGATTGAGAGACTTTTCAAGTTCTTTCATTAATTGAATCTCTCTTTTTACAGTTGGTGGTATAAAACCTATAGCATTAATATTATTTTTCTTAATTATATCCATAATACTAGGCCTTATGGCTTCTCCAATTTGACCTATCAAATTTCTATCCTGACTTTGCTTTGCATAAAGAAGAATTTGACCCAATTTTGTCTTTCCAAATCTTTCAACACTATAAAAATCCTTATAATATAGCTTATTGAGTCCAGCTTCTTTAAAACTATCTTTAATTTTAGTAGTTGCGTCAATATATCCATCTTTTTTATATTTATTGTATTTTTCAAGAGTTTTTATATATTCAATCGCAGTTTTTTCCAAAGGTAAATTCTGCTTATTACACCAATATTCAAAACCAACAATTCCATCAAGTTTTTTACCATCTGGTGTGATTATTAAATAATTTTCCTCAATTATTTTCTTATTTTCAACTGAAATATTGTTTTTAACCGCTTCTATGATTATCTTTGGAAAATAGAAGACAGTGGGGGGCTTACCAACTTTATATATTAAATTTTCTCTCTGCAATCTGTTTATATGTTTAAAAATAGCTTGTCTTGAAATTTTGAAATGATTAAAAAGCTGAACAATGGAAGCTTGGCCATTTTTAACAATAAATTGATATATTTCATTATATGTCTCGGTTGTCATGGGGTAATACTATCATAGTTGATAGTTTACTGTCAACTATCAACTAACAACCTTTAATAAAAACTTGGTCCAGCCTGGCTTGTTGTGGTAGTCGAAGTTGTTGATAGAGTAGACATAATGTTATAGTTAACCCATGAAATCTAAACAATACACCCTTGAGGTCGGTGGCAAGACTCTCACAGCAGAATTTAATGACTTAGCAGAACAAGCAAATGGCTCTGTTATGCTTCGATACGGTAATACCATAGTACTTGCTACGGCAGTTATGGGTAAAGAAGAAAAAAAGGGCGATTTTTTTCCATTAACAGTTGATTATGAAGAAAGATTTTATGCTTCTGGAAAAATTCTTGGTAGCCGTTTTATAAGAAGAGAAGGAAGACCTAGTGATGAAGCTATTCTTTCTGGAAGAATTGTTGATAGAACTATTCGTCCACTTTTTGAACAACATATTCGTTTTGAAGTACAAGTTGTATTGACTGTGCTTTCTATAGACGAAGATGATCCTGATGTTATTTCAGTTATTGCCGCTTCTCTTGCTCTAGGAACTTCAAATATCCCTTGGAATGGACCTGCTTCTGCAATACGAATAGCAAAGAATGAAGGATTTCATGTAAATCCAAATTACAAACAACGCGAAGAAGCCGGCATTTCTTTTGACCTAGTCGCTTGTGGTAAAGACGGACTTATAAATATGATTGAAGTTGGTGGAAAGGAAGTAAGTGAAGATGATGTAAATACAGCTTTAGCAAAAGCAAGCGAAGAAATAGAAAAAATACAAAATTGGCAAAACAAAATAATTGCAGAAATTACAAAAGAAAGAAATATTGTAAAAATAATAATACCAAAGCCAGAACTAACTCCAGGAACAAAAGAACTTTTTGATACAAATATAAAACCAAAATTAGCAGAATATGTTTTCAGTGGCCCAGGAAAAGAAAAGATGTCAGAAATAGCCAGTATTTGGACAAAGCTTTTTTCAGAAAAATTACCAGAAGGAAATATTGCTCTTGCACAAGAACTTCTTGACGGCGAGATAAATGATTTAATACACAAAGAAGCAATTGAGAATGAAAAACGACCAGATGGCAGAAAGATGGATGAGATAAGAACACTTTTTGTAAAAGCTGGAGGTATTTCTCCAATACTTCATGGTTCAGGCATATTCTACAGAGGAGCTACGCATGTTATGTCAGTACTTACTCTTGGTGGACCAGGTGATGCCCAAGAAATAGACGGAATGGAAGAATCAAAAAAGGGAGGCGAGGGAAAACGCTTTATGCATCATTACAATTTTCCTCCATTCTCAACAGGCGAAACAGGAAGAGTTGGCGGAACAAATCGCAGAATGATTGGCCACGGTGCTTTGGCAGAAAAGGCATTGCTTCCTATTATCCCAGCAAAAGAAGTTTTTCCTTACACAATACGTATAGTATCAGAGGCATTTTCTTCAAATGGCTCTACTTCTATGGGCTCAGTATGTGGATCAACACTTGCACTTATGGACGGAGGAATTCCAATAAAATCACCAGTTGCAGGTATAGCCTCAGGACTTATGATGCGTGAAGCGAAGGCAGGAGTGATTGGTAAACTTTTTGGTAAGAAAAATTATGAATACAAAGTCCTAACAGATATTCAAGGACCGGAAGATCATCATGGAGATATGGATTTTAAAGTTGCTGGAACAAGACAGGGTATTACTGCAATACAAATGGATGTAAAAGTTGATGGTATCCCATTGGAAATACTAAAAGAGGCATTTGAAAAGGCAAAGATTGCTCGTTTCCAAATTCTTGATCTAATAGAAAAGGAAATTGCTAAACCAAGAGAAAAAATATCTCCAAATGCACCTGAAATAGTTATTACAGCAGTAAAACAAGATCAAATAGGATTGGTTATTGGTACTGGTGGAAAAACTATAAAAGAAATAAAAGAAAAAACTGGTGTAGATGATATTACAATAGAAGATGATGGAACTATATTCATTACAGGTAAAAATGGTACAGCAGAAAAAGCAAAATCAGTCATTTACAATATGACACGTGAGTACAAAGCAGGTGAAAAATTTGATGGTGAAGTAACAAAGATAACAGACTTCGGTGCATTTGTAAGAATTGCTGGATCAACAGAAGGCCTTGTACATGTTTCAGAAATAGCAACATTCCGAGTTGATAAAGTTTCTGATTATTTGAAAGAAGGAATGAAAGTTCCAGTTATTATACGTGAAGTAGATGAAAGGGGTAGATTGAGTTTATCTATTAAACAAATTGATCCAAACTTCATTAAGAAAAAATAAATAAAAAGTTGTAGTGTTGTGTTATAATAATTATGATGAACGAAGAAAAACCAACTCTACAGAGCGTTTTGGCTCCGAATTTAGATGTAGGCTCACCAGTACCCGGAGCGCATCCATTGCACATGCTTGATAATCAAGCTGATCCTCAGACAAAACCTAAAATAGTATTACAAAAACCAATTCGCACCTATGAAAGCGATATGGCTGAATTGTTGGCAAAAAAGAATGTATCTGTGACTACTATGGCCATTGCTGAACAACAAAAGAGAGTTGTAAATATACCAGCGACAAACACAACCCCAAGTGCCACCAAAAATTATTCTGAAGATGATGTACCAAAAGGAAACTTTAGTAAAAAACTCTTTATGTTTATATTGAGTCTCATTTTTATTATAAGTGGAATAGGTGGGGGTTATTATCTTTATTTAAAAAGTCCTTTGGCAATAGTAGTTCCTGATGTACCTGTAGAGAAATTTTCAGGATTATTAAAAGCTAATTCTCAAAAATCTATACCCATAGGTAGTCTTAGAAATGACTTATTGGCAAACAAAATACAAGTAGCCATGACAACCAATTCTTCAAGTCAACAAAAAATATCAGAATTTGTACTTACAGATAATCAAGGATCCACAACAATAAAATTATCTTCTTCTAAATTTATTGAAGTAATGGGCTATAGTTCACAAGATATGTTCAATAGATCACTATTGGATAGCTGGATGCTTGGTACTTATGCCGAAAATGAAATAAAAACTCCTTTTATTATTCTTAAAACTGATTTTTTCCAAAATGCTTTCGCAGGAATATTAAGATGGGAGCAAGCAATGCCTGACGAATTGGCAACACTTTTAAATTATAAAGAAAAAATACGTCAATTAAGTAGTACTGGTACTAGCAGCGTAACTTCATATTTCTCAGTTAAAGGTAAATTTGAGGATAGGGTAATACTCAATCGAGATGTGAGGGAATTTATAACAGAAAATAGAACAACATTACTTGTTTATTCATTTGTGGACAAAGATACTATAGTTATTACAACATCAGAAAGCATTTTAAAAAGTCTTATTTTAGAGCTTGAAAAACAAACCTATATAAGATAGAATTACGTATATGAATAAAACTGATTTACTACATTTTAAGGAGAAGCTAAACAAAGAAAAAACTTTATTGGAAGAAGAGTTAAGTACTGTAAGCCGTGTTAATCCCAGTAATGCAAATGATTGGGAGGCAACAACAACAGACATTGAAGTTGATTCTGCGGATGAAAATGAGGTTGCAGACAAAATGGAGGAACTAGATGAAAATAAAGCTATTCTAGATCAATTAGAACCACAATTAAACGAGGTTAGGGCAGCATTAGAAAGAATAGAAGCAGGAACTTACGGTATTTGTGAAGCTCACGGTGAACACATAGAAAAAGAAAGGCTTGAAGCAAATCCCTCTGCAAGAACTTGTATGGCTCATATGAACACAAAAAAATAGGCTTAGCCTATTTTTTCTTTATGGACTTTTATTAGATATTATTTTCTAATGCAAATCTTTATCATTTCTTAAGTTTCTCTTTAGAACTTCTTAATAACTTTATTATAAATTGTGCATATGAGTATATCAAAAACTTATAGCGCACAACTTTCAGGTTTACAAACTAATATTATTAATATCGAGGTAGATTTATCAAATGGTTTACACGCCTTTGCGATTATTGGATTGGGTGACAAAGCCGTTGAGGAATCGAGGGACAGAATATCAGCAGCAATAAAAAACACCGGCTACACATCACCAAAACAAAAAAATCAAAAAGTTGTTATCTCTCTTGCTCCTGCTGATATAAGAAAAGAAGGTCCATCTTTTGATTTAGGTATGGCTCTTGCATATTTGAGTGCTAGCGGGGACATATTTTTCAATCCTGATGGGAAAATTTTTCTTGGTGAATTATCTTTAGAGGGAAATATAAGAAAAATCAGTGGTGTATTACCATTGGTGAACGGTGCGCACAAACATGGTTTCAAAGAAATATTTATACCAAAGGAAAATGCCGAGGAAGCTGCTTTGGTCAGTGGAATTAAAATATATCCAGTGAGTACATTAGATGAAATAATAAGCCATTTAATATCAAAAAACGGCTATAAAATAAAAACGCAAAAAAGGACAAAAATAAAATTTGATAATTATAAATTTGATATTGATTTCAATAATGTACACGGTCAAGAAACAGCAAAAAGGGCACTCGAAATAGCCGCAGCGGGTGGCCATAACATAGCAATGTACGGTCCACCTGGTACTGGCAAAACAATGTTAGCAAAAGCATTTCAAACAATTCTCACACCACTAGACAAAGATGAAATCCTTGAAGTCACCAGTATTCACTCTATTGCCAAAATTTTAGAAAAACCATTTATTACGAAACCTCCATTTAGATCTCCTCATCACACATCTTCTTATGCTTCCCTTATCGGAGGTGGGCCTTTTCCAAAACCTGGGGAAGTTACTTTAGCTCACAAAGGGGTTCTTTTTCTTGACGAATTTCCAGAGTTTGATAGAAAAGTCATTGAGTCTTTGCGCCAACCATTAGAAGACCGTTCGGTTACTATTTCCAGAGCAAGAGGAACACTGAGTTTTCCGGCTCATTGCATTCTTATTGCCTCAATGAATCCGTGCCCATGTGGTTATGGAAAGGGTAATAAATGTAAATGCACAAACTATGACATCAACAATTATAAAAAACGTATTTCTGGACCAATAGTTGATAGAATTGATATTTGGGTATCAGTATCAAAAATTGAATATGCAAAATTAGCAGAAAAATCATCTTCAAATGAAAGCTCGGAAGATATAAGGAAAAGGGTATTTGAAGCACAGAAAACACAGAAAAAACGTTTCTTAAACAATAAAATAGTAAATAAAAAATATAATAGCGAAATGACTGTTTCAAATATAGAAAAATTAATAAAACTAGATAAAGAAGTTAGTGAATTATTGGCAAAATCTTCGGAAACATTAGGATTATCAGCAAGGGCGTATCACAAAATAATAAAATTATCACGAACAATTGCAGATTTAGATAAATCAACAAATATAAAAACCAATCATTTACTTGAAGCTATTCAATATAGACAGAGAGATCTTTAAAACTAGAGAGGATTTTTTGCTCCTCTAAATTCTATATGTAGATGTGGACCTGTAGAATTACCAGTTGATCCGCTTTTAGCTATCATTTGTCCTTGTTCTACATGATCTCCAACACTAACAAAGTTCTTTTGTGTATGAGCGTATAATGTTTGTGAACCATTTGGATGAGAAATAATAACATAACTACCATATCCTCCGTGCCATCCACCCATTACACTGGCAATTACAGTACCTTCTGCCACAGCGTGTATTGGTGTTCCCAATGGAACAGCTATATCTACTGCATTATAACCATGTAAACCTTGTGATTTATAGCCACCATCTACAGGACGAATATAATAACCAGGATAATATGGTCCATCTGTACCGTGCAGGGAAGGATTTATTGGAATCTTTTTCATAGAAAAGAGGCCTGTTGTCTGAATGGAAACTGGTTCTGCATCTGGTATTACTATAATATCTCCAACTTTTAGATTAGAAGATAGGCTAAGATCGTTAAACTGCAATACTTCATTTAAATCAGTTTTATATCTAGTAACTATGTTTTTTATGGTATCACCCTTCTTAACAGTGTATTTTACGCCTGAAATAGGCAATATAATCAATTTTTGACCCTCAACTAACGGTGCGCCATTTGATAAATCATTGGCCCATTCAATAGTATTTACACTAACCTTAAACATATTAGCGATTTTTGATAATGTGTCGCCATTATGTACTATGTATAAACTAATCTGAGTATTTGTTGATTCTTTATCAACATCAGTAGGAGTTCCATATGGTCCGATTTCTGCAATCAAGGCATTTCCAGAAACCAAAGGAGTTTCGTCTGAAACCTTATTTGGGGTTGGATCTGTATTTGTGACTGCCTGTAAGACAAGCATGTTTTGAGAATTTATAGATGAAGTATCATCTGGAACCTTAGCTGATACATTGTCAGTTGTTGCTCCCGCTAAAAATGAAAAAAAGCCCGCATGCGTAGTGTTTGGGCTCAATAAACTTATATAAGTAATGGCAAGAGAAATAACAATTCCTTTATAAATCGGGGTAAAAAAGATAGTTAACTTTTTATTTTTTTCTGATATAAATTGCATAAGATAAATAGTCTTTCGTCAATATCTGCAATGTATCTTTTACGATACTTTCTGTCTATCTGTAATATCAGTAAATGGCTTTGTAGAGCCACCTTTGTACATATATTTAATAGGTACCTATATAGCGTACGTGACATGATATTTAAAGTCAATAGGTATTGTGGATAGACTGTTTACAACGATAATTATGAGATTTTGTCAAATTTTGATTTGAATGAGCTAAAAAAAAGTTGCATAATATTTTTAAATAATTAGCTCATACGTGCTATAGTGATGACATGTCATTAGACAATTTAAATCAAAGACAAAAAGAGGCGGTGGAGACCCTAAAAGGACCTCTACTTATAATTGCTGGTGCTGGTGCAGGGAAGACAAACACAGTAACTCACAGAATCCTTAACCTCATCAAAACAGGAATTCAACCATCAAAAATTCTTGCTATTACTTTTACAAATAAAGCCGCGAAGGAAATGCGTGAGCGTGTTTTTGATATGATCGAGCAAGACAAAAGCTTAAACATACCGATTTCCTTTTCAGAAAGACCATTTATAAGCACTTTTCATGCTATGGGTGTGCATATTATTAAGGAAAATAGCGCCATATTGGGAATTCCAAGGCATTTCACCATATATGACAGATCCGATTCTAAAAGGGCAGTAAAAGATGCATTGGAGGAAATAGGGCTGGATCCAAAACAACATGATCCCGGGGCTATTTTAAATGCCATTTCAAGAGAAAAGGGTGATGGAGTTACACTTTCGGAATACAAAAGTAGAAATCTAAAGGCATTTTTTCAAAAAAATATTGCTCAAGTTTGGGAAAAGTATGAAATAACCTTAAATAAAGAGAAATCTTTAGATTTTGATGATTTATTGCTTAAAACAGCTACATTACTCAGAGAAAATGAAATTGTAAGAAATCACTATCAAAAAATATGGGAATATATTCATGTTGATGAATATCAAGATACAAACAATGTACAATACGAAATCGTAAAACTACTAGGCGGACACAATAATGTTTGTGTTGTGGGTGATGGTGATCAAAATATTTACAGTTTTCGTGGTGCTAGTGTAAAAAATATTTTAGACTTTGAAAAAGATTTTGCTAATGCAAAGGTAATTACACTTGAGGAAAATTATCGCTCAACGCAAACAATACTTACTGCCGCAAACAATGTAATAAAGAAAAATACCATGCGCAGAGACAAGAATTTATTTACAAAAAATGAAGAGGGAGAGAAAATTGAATTACTAATTTCATATACAGAACAAGAAGAGGCGAGAGTGGTAGCTGACAATGCTAGAGAATTAATAGAAGGTGGTGCAGATCCGAAAGAGATTGCAGTTTTGTACAGAGCAAATTTTCAATCACGTACTTTAGAGGAGGCATTCTTAAATAAAAATGTTCCTTATCAAGTTTTGGGAGTACGATTTTTTGAAAGAAAAGAAGTTAAAGATATATTATCTTTTATAAAAGCATCTCTAAATAGAGATAGTACAAATGACCTCGTAAGAATAGTAAATGTACCTCCGAGAGGTATTGGAAAAGCGACTATATTAAAAGTAATTACCAAACAAGAAAATACTTTAGGTCCATCTCTAAAAAATAAAGTAATGGAGTTTTTGAATTTACTTGATGGTATAAAAAACATTGCCATAAATCAAAAACCTTCCCAATTAATCAAATATATTATAAGAGAAACTGGTATAGAAAATGCATACAGAAATGGTACGGCAGAAGAGCAAGAAAAGCTTGAAAACCTTAGGGAATTGGTCACTGTTGCATCACAATACGATTCACTTCCACCAGAAGAAGCAATAGAAAAATTACTCGAAAATGCTGCACTAGCAACTGATCAAGATGAAATGGAAAAAGACAATAATGCTGTAAGACTTATGACAGTACACGCTTCAAAGGGTTTGGAATTCAACTATGTATTTATTGTTGGACTTGAAGAAGATTTATTTCCTCATCAACGCTTGGGAAAAGAAGAAATAAGTCAAAGTGAAGCCGAAGAAGAGCGTAGACTTTTTTATGTTGCATTGACACGCGCAAGAAAAAAAGTATTTTTAAGCTATGCACAATTACGAACAATTTATGGAGCTCAAAAAGTAAATACTCCATCAAATTTTATTTCCGACATAGGAGATGAGTATATAAATTCAATTGGTGATGTTGAAGCTCCTAGAGGAATGAAAGCTATTTTTATTGATTTTTAAAAAAAATATTATGAATAATTTTATAGAAGAAGATAACACAACAGAAGAAAATAATTTCCCAGAAAATAAAAACTTTGTTGCCAAAAAATCATTAGGGCAAAATTTTTTACATGCACCAAATGTAATTTCTGCAATGGTTCATGCTGGAAAAGTATCTGCTGAAAGCACTGTGTTGGAAGTTGGTCCGGGGAAGGGTGCATTAACTATAAAATTATTAGAAACTGGTGCAAAAGTCATTGCTATAGAAAAAGACGATAGAGCAATTCCATTTTTACAAGAAAAATTTGCAAATGAAATAAAAGAGGGTAAATTGAAGCTAATTCATGATGATGTTTTAAAATTTAATGAACAAAATTTAGCAAATTACATACTAATTGCAAATATTCCGTATTATATTACCGGTGAATTCATCAGAAAATTCCTAGAAACCAAGAATCCACCGCTAAGAATGGTTATTATGCTTCAAAAAGAGGTTGCGAAGAGAATAACCGACAAAAAAGAGAGTATTTTGTCATTATCTGTAAAGGCCTATGGTGAACCAAAATATTTAGTAACAGTACCCAGAAAATTCTTTAGACCCATGCCAAATGTCGATTCTGCAGTGTTAATTATAGAAAATATATCCAAAAGATTCTTTGAGGATTCAAGAATAGATGAAAAATACTATTTTGAACTAATAAAAACAGCTTTTTCGCATAAAAGAAAGGTTGTAATAAAAAATCTTGAGACCAAAATTACCAAAGAAGCACTTACGGCCATCTGGGAAAAGGAAAAAATATCAAGAAATACTAGGGCAGAGGACTTATCCCCTGAAATGTGGAAAAAAATCATAGGAAATATATTAATTAGCTGATATAATTTCATCAGTATTTTTAATACTGCCCTGTGAAGTATCCAAACACAAAAAATGTGTTCATGATTCTTATCTCAATCATCCTAGTGGGTGGTGCTTTCTTATTTGCTGAGTACAGAAATAAAAATGGCAAGGAAGTATATATAAAAAATGATGTTTCACTAGAAAAGACCTCAACATCAAGCTTAAAATACTCTGATAATAATACTGATTGGAAAAAAGTTCTATTAACAAACGAAATGTTCGGTTCAACTACCATAACCGACCTAACAAAAAAAGCGGAGAAATTAGAACAAATCGACTCTGTTAGTAGGCAATTTTTTGCTCAATACATGGAGTTAAGACAAATGGGTAATTCTGGTGTCAAATTAAGCCAACAAGAACTTATAGATAAAACTATTGGAAATATAACTTTTTCAAGCCCAGTAGACTATACTTTAAATAAAATTGTTACAAAAAAAGATTCCACCTTTGACTCCATAAAGAAATATGGTAACGATGTTGGAGACATATTTAATAAATATTCAGTAAAATCTAGAAATGAAGGCGTTATTGTCAGAGATTATCAATTAAAAGATGACGAGAGCGTTCTAAATGAGCTTGATCCTATTATTAAAAGTTACAAAAATATAATTAATGCCTTATTAAAATTGGAAACGCCTTTAGAATTAAATAAAATTCATCTTGATATAATAAACTCCACAAATAAATGTCTTTTTATTGCTGAATTATTTAAAAAAGCTGCGGTAGATCCATTATCAGGATTACAAGCAGCTTCTCAATATAAAACTGTATCTTCCGGCCTTTTTTCATCAGTTGTTGCGCTTAAAACATATCTATTATCACAAAATATTAAATATCTTCCGAATGAAGGGGGTTATATATTTACAAAACAACAAATATGAAAAAAATAATCTCTTTTACACTTATATTGTCAATAATTTTTAGTTATTTAACCTTTCCAGTAAACAAAGCTAATGCCACCATGGTTACAGACCTTGGAAATATATTTCAGAGTACAATATCTGCAATTAGTAATGTAGCTCAAGAAGCCTTAGATCTTTCTGATAATTATAAAGAAATGGTTCTGGATCCAATGGTTAATGGTTTAGCGAAAATGATAGTTCAACAAATCACAGCTAGTATAGTGCAATGGATAAACTCTGGTTTTGAGGGAAGTCCATCATTTATGCAAGATCCTGGTTCATTTTTTCTTGATATAGCTGATCAAGCAACGGGCCGATTTATAACAGGAGATATACTAAAAAGCATGTGTTCTCCTTTTAGTATAAACATCAAACTTGCACTTCTTCTTACATATCGTCCACGCACACTTAAGAGATATACTTGTACAATAGGAACTATAATAAAAAATAGTAAAAATGCAATAAAAAATGCGTCTATAAATGGTTTTACGGCAGGAGATTTTAAACAAGGAGGTTGGCCAGCGTTTGTTTCTCTAACGACAGAACCACAAAATAATATATATGGGTCTTATCTACAAGCAAAATACGATTTAGCTGTTCAAATAGCTGATCAAAAAGACAAGAAAAATGATGAAATAAATCGAGGAAGAGGTTTTCTATCTTGGAGGGATCCAAAATGTAAAAAAGAAATAGCTGCTGCTAAAAAGATAGAGGCTCAAAATAATTCAGCTGTTTATGATCCAAAAACAGATACTTACATAAACAATCCATCAGGATCGATAAGTAGTACAGGAGGGGAAGTTACCTCTAAGGCATCCATGAGTCCTGATGATTGCCCGATACAAACACCTGGATCTGTTATTGCTGGTGCATTAGACAAACAACTTGGTTCCGGAACAGATCAACTTAACCTTGCTGATGAGTTTGGTGAAATCGTTAATGCATTATTCGCTCAACTTGTTTCAGTGGTAATTGGAGGCTCAGGACTTGGTGGTTCATCTCAAAGAAATTCATCAGGTAATTCATATATAAGTACCATGAACGAAGATCTTGGTAGAGGGGCTACTGAACTTAATGGTCAGAAGAAATCATTAATAGATGCTGTTAAATTATCAAAAACTAAAACAATTATCTACAGAAACTTTAGGGAGGAAGCATTCCAAGTGGTAGCAAATGTTATAAAGGAATATAATTCAGTAAAGAGTTGTTATTCAGAAAAAATAAATGCAAACCCAAATACACTAACACAGGCACAAATAAGTGTAGCGCAATCAAGAATAGGAGAGGTGACTTCTATACTTTCTGATGAAATAAATACAACAGCTGCCAAATTACTTGATTTAGTAAAAGACGCTGATGAAAGATTAAATAAACTTAAAGACATAGAGTCTACGGCATCTTCATCAACATCGCTAATAGACATCAGTACACCTATATCAAATTATAATAGCATGCTTCAAAGTGGTGAATTAATTAATACTATTAACACAAACAATGCAGAAGCCGATTTAACAAATATAAAAACTATCTATGAGGGCAAATCTAGTGATGCAAAAAGAAAACTTCAAACATGCCAGATATTCCCAGCTGGTATATATTAAAAACAAATGAAGAAAAAATACATTACAATTTTTCTTACAATCACACTGATAATAGTCGGTTTTGCATTGATACCAAATAAGGCTGATGCTGCTTGTATAAGTTTTACGTATTTTCATCCAACAGAATGCGCTAGTGAAATTGCTGCTGTTGTCGGTAATCTTGTATTGTCGATTTTTGGAACTGTTGTCACGTTCACCGGTGCATTACTTAATTTTTCAATTAAATTAACACTTAATATAGGTGAAATTTATAATGCTACACCAGCCATAAGAAATGTGTGGATTATTATTAGAAATATTTCAAGTATATTAATAATATTCTTTTTACTTTACTCCTCTATTAAAACTATTATTGGTTCATCAGGTAATGATACGAAAAGTTTAATTGGAAAAATAATTATGGCTGGTTTATTAATAAATTTTAGTCTATTCTTTACAAAAACAGCCATAGACGCATCAAATCTTATTTCAATGCAATTCTATAGAGCAATAACAACTGATTCAACTGATTCAGCAACCTGGAGATCAAGTCTGGATGGTGGACTATCTGATGTTTTTATGGGTAGTTTGAAAATTCAAAAAATATACCATCCGCTGGACGCTGAAATCGCAAAAGTTAACAATATAACTACTGAGCCCACCCTAGTTTTCTCTATAATAGTAGCGACCTACTGTGGTATTGCGCTAATGCTTTTTGCATCAATAAGTTTTCTAGGTGCAGCTATTGCCATTTCCATAAGAACGGGTATGTTATTACTGCTCATGATATTCTCACCATTATATTTTATGGGGGCAATATTTCCTAAAATCAAAAGTGAAGTGTCGGACACATGGCTTAAGAATCTTAAGAGTCAATTGTTATTCATGCCTTTATATCTTCTGCTGTTGTATGTGGCATTGTCTATAATTAGCGATCCTAAATTTTTGTCTTTTGTAAATGCTCCGTTAGCTAATGGACCACAACAAAGTCAGATGCAGATATTAATAGGGGTAGTTATTCAATACATGATTGCTATTTTATTCATTAACTTTCCACTATTTGCTGCAATAAAATTTGGAGCAATGGGAGCAGGATTTGCAGAAAACATGACGAAGTCATTGAAACAGAGAATATATAGTCAGCCAAAAGCATTGTGGACAAATACAGGTGGTAGATTTGCAAGTAAAATTGCAGAGAGTGAAAGATTAAAAAATTATGCTTCAAAATCAGTAATTGGTGAAATGGCATTAAAAGGTGTTCGTGGCCAAGCAGTAGACTACAACAAAAAACTAGAAGAACAAGTATCTGCACGAACAAAGTTTGGAGAGTCACTAGGACATGACCGCGGCCAAATGAATATAGCGCAAGGCGAATTAAGAAAACTAAATTCCGATCTCGTACAAGCACAAGCGAAAGGAGAACCAACAGACGAACTCAAGAAAAAAATAGGTCAGGCCAAGAAAGCTATAACAAAACTAGAAGATCGCCGAAAGATTGACTACGCAACAAAGACCAACACCAGGTCAGTTGATACACTGTATTCAATGGTTGCTAGAAAAGACAAGGTTGCAGCAGCAAAACTTAAAATACCGATAGAAGAGGCCAAGTTATCACGCCACAAAGATGATCTAAAATCAACAAAGGATGAGATTAAGCAACTTCAACAAGCAATCACTAATAATCCAAAAGAAACTGGAAATAAAACCATAACTGGAGTAAATGGCTTAGCAACAGCAACACAAGAAACAAGATATAAGCAACTATTAGATGACCAGGTGACACATACAAACGACATAAATACGCAGGAGGCTTTATTAGATAACTTAAAATTAATTAATTAACATGGACTATGATAATAATATATTAGATGAAAAAATGCGATCTTTGCCAGAAGACCTCCAGTCAGCAATGAATTCTGTTGATTTGATAAATAATATTAAAGAAATAGCAAATTCTTACTCATTGAATATTGATCAAACTGGTCAACTGGAAGACGTCATAAGCTCAACAATATTAGGATTAACAAAATCTGAAAACTTTGTGAGTGAATTAGTTAAAAAAGCTGAAATAAAATCAGAAATTGCTATGCAAATAGCTAAGGATGTAAATAAAAGAATTTTTGACAGTGTTCGTGATTCACTTAGAAAAATCCAATCTCAAGCTGAATCTGAAAGTCAAAACCAAACACCTGTTGAAGAAGAGGTTGCCGCTGTAGAGCCAACCTTAAACAAAGAGGAAACTGTTGCATCTATTGAACATGCTGGTGATTTTAAAATAGAAAATACACAACCACAATCCTCATCTCCTCAATACAAAGAAACAGATATAAACAGGGAGGCATTACTGAAGGGAATAGAGGATGCTCCTGTTCCTCTTGTTGACCATTTACTAACTACTCCCATAAGTAATGAGAAAGTTGTAGAAGTAAAAGATGTTACGGACACAAAAGCAGACGCATTAGATCCTTACAGAGAAAAGATATAGATAAGTGTGTTAAAATATAATAATGCAATACCAAGTTCCACAATTCATAGAAGTTGAGGACAAGATATTTGGACAATTAACGTTCAAGCAATTTATCTATATTGCGGGAGGAGCAGGATTATCTTTTCTTATTTACAAAACTCTTTCTTCTCTTTTATTATCCGCAATTCCTATATTGTTAGTAATGGGATTTTCATTGGCATTGGCTTGGGGTAAACTTTACAAACGCTTTCCTCTTATACAAGTCCTTGAGTGGGCATTCAAATACGTGACATCTGCAAAATTATATATATGGAAAAAGGTGGACAGAGTACCCACAGATAATCCCATACAAGAAGCTAAACAATATGCTTCAATAATGGTTCCTAAAATATCAGATAGTAAATTAAAAGATTTAACATGGAGTTTAGATATCAAGGAAAGCATGTATACAAACAAGAATCAAAAATAATATGTCTCAGACATCAAAAACAACTCAAGACTTTGTACCAATACAGGAAATACGAGATGGTATTGTAGTACTTAAAGATGGATCCTTAAGGTCTCTAGTTTTGGCTTCATCATTAAACTTTGCTTTAAAATCATCAGACGAACAAGGCGCTATTATTTCACAATTCCAAAATTTCTTGAATTCATTAGATTTTGCTGTACAGATTTTTATTCAATCAAAAAGACTAGATATTAGGCCGTATATTGCACTTCTTGAAGAAAGATACAAAGAACAGGTCACAGAATTAATGAAAATACAAACAAGGGAATATATTGAATTCATTAAAACTTTTGTTGATAATTCTAGTATAATGACAAAGAGTTTTTTCATAGTAATACCATATAGCCCGGCATCAATATCAAGTACAAAAAATCCGATTAGTAATTATATGCGGAGGGATGAGTCAGAAAAAGTACTTGCAAATGAGCAATTTGAAGAATATAGAAGTCAGCTAGAACAGAGAACTGGTGTTGTAGAGCAGGGATTAGTGCGTTGTGGTATAAGAGTTGCAGAACTTGGTACTGAGGAGGTTGTTGAATTGTATTATAAAATATTTAATCCAGGAGAAACTGAGAAACCAATTCAAATTAATTAAAGAAAAAAATGAGTATATTTTCAAATTTATTTAAAAAGAAAGAAGCATCACCAATAGTATCCTTAATGCCTCAAGAAATATATGAGGCCGGTATTCTTGAATTAAAGGATGTTATTGCTCCTTCTGCATTAAAAATAACACCAAAAGAAATCAATCTTGGAGAAAAGGTTGCCAGAACTTTCTTTGTCATTTCATATCCTAGATTTTTAACTGATAGTTGGTTTGCGCCTATAATAAATTTAGATAAAATTTTTAATATTTCTATATTTATACATCCTATAGATACAGCAAAAATCTTGAGACATTTTCAAAAGAAAGTAGCTGAAGTCCAAAGCCAAATATCAACAAGAGAGGACAAGGGCCTAGTCCGTGACCCGATGCTCGATACAGCATACCAAGACTTAGAAGCCTTGAGAGACAACCTGATGCAGGCACAAGAAAAACTTTTTGATGTTGGAGTTTACATTACAATTTTTGGTGACAATACTGCTGATTTAGACAAAATGGAATCTGAAATAAAATCAATACTTGAATCCAAACTAATATACGTAAAACCAGCATTATTCCAACAGGAAAGTGGTTACAAAAGTGTTTTGCCTATAGGTGATGATCAATTAATGGTCCATTCTAAGCTTAATTCTTCTCCACTCTCAAGCCTATTTCCTTTTGTGTCTTTTGACCTTACCTCTAATAAAGGGATACTGTACGGCATAAATAGACACAATTCCTCTCTTGTTCTGTTTGATAGATACGATTTGGAAAACTACAATTCTGTGACATTCGCCAAGGCGGGTTCTGGAAAATCTTATTGTACAAAATTAGAAATACTTAGGACATTAATGTTTGAAACTGAAGTTATTGTTATTGACCCAGAAAAAGAATACGAGTACATGGCTGAAGCGACAGGAGGTAAATATTTCAATATTTCACTAAATTCTGAACATCATATAAATCCATTTGACCTACCCATACCTGGTCCAGATGAATCTGCAGCTGATATATTACGTTCCAACATTATAAATCTCGTTGGATTATTTAGAATAATGCTTGGTGGACTATCTCAAGAAGAAGATGCAATTATCGACAGGGCAATAACCGAAACATATGCATTAAAAGATATTTCTGCAGAATCTGATTTTAGAAATGTTGAACCACCACTTCTTTCTGACTTTGAACTCGTCCTTGCTGGAATGGAGGGTGCAGAATCACTTGTTGAAAGATTAACAAAATATACAAAAGGAACATGGTCTGGATTCATAAACCGCCCATCAAACGTTGATATAAACAAAAAATTCGTAGTATTTTCATTAAGAGACATGGAAGATGAATTAAAACCTGTAGCAATGTATATAGTTACACATTATATATGGAATGCTATTAGAAAAAATCTTAAAAAGAGACTGTTGGTTATAGATGAGGCTTGGTGGATGATGAAATCAGAGGATACGGCCTCATTCCTACTTGGTTTAGCCAAAAGAGGTAGAAAATACTATCTCGGTTTAGCTACAATAACCCAAGACGTCGACGATTTTCTAAAATCTCCTTATGGTTTACCGATTATTACAAACTCTTCAATTCAAATTCTCCTTAAACAATCTCCATCTTCTATAGATAATGTACAAAAAACATTCAACTTAACAGATGAGGAAAAATATCTTCTATTAGAATCAGATGTAGGAGAAGGTATATTCTTTGTGGGATTAAAACACGTAGCCTTGAAAGTTATAGCTTCGTATACAGAAGATCAAATCATAACCACAAACCCTGCCCAAGTTCTTTCAATAAGAAAAGCAAAAATGGACCTAGACGCGTCCCAGCAGGGAGGTGTACAATAAAACAACAATGGGTGAAAAACCAAAATACAGACTAAGCACTAGCACATCAATAATACTGGTGATATTTGCTACAATAGCAGACTTAATTTCACTTATCCCTTTTGCAGGTGATATTGTAGGCTGGCTATTTTGGTCAATAATGGCTGTGGTATTTTGGAAACTTGGACTGGGATTAATAAACTACAGGAGATTTTTACCATTAATCATGTCTACTGTCGCAGAATTTATACCATTTATACAAGAATTCCCTACTATTATGGCAGGAATGATAGCTGTAATAATACTTAGCAGAATCGAAGATAAAACAGGTATTAAAATGTTACCATCAAAAGGAAAGGGTGGTGTTAGAATGCCACAAAAAACAAGAGAGCCTGTAAATTTACAAGAGGGGGTGAGACAACCCAGAACACCGATTAGAGAATTAGAATTGGAGGCGGTAAAAGACAGCAAATCTGCATAAGTGGGGAAATGTATTAAGCGTATTGTTATAAAAAATATGTTAAAATAAGTTAAATGAAAAAGATCTCAATAATAATTTCAATATTTACTTTTCTTTTATTCTCAGCATATGCAAATGCTCAAATGCAAACATCAATTGATGGGGTAAATATTTCTTCTTTTCCAGACTTTCCAGCTGAAGGAACAAATGTGTCAATCTCAATTGAAAGTTATTTAATTGACCTAGATTCTGCGTCTATAGTTTGGATGGTTAATGAAAAAACAAAAGCTCATGGTGTGGGAATGAAAGAATTTCAAGTACCAGCTCCAAAAATAGGAAGTATTTTAAATGTGAAAGCTATTATAAAAGCGAGCAATGGTAGAGAAGTAATTAAAACAACAGCAATAAAATCTGGAACAGTTGAAATCATTTGGGAAAGCAAGGGTTACTACCCACCATTTTTTAAAGGAAAAAACTTATTTTCATATCAAAACACTATACACCTGGTAGCCTTTCCGCACCTAGCATCAACAGTTTCAAACGAAATAAACCCAAAAAACATAATATATAAATGGAAGCTTGGTGGAAAGTACATAGAAAATGGAAGCGGGCAGGGTAGGCAAAGTATTGATATACAAGGAGATTTGCTTCCTAAAAATCTTGAAATTTCTGTAGAGGCATACTCACAAGATCAGAAAGAATTTGCAATGGGCTCGATTGAGATTTCTCCAACCGAACCGTCAATTGTTTTTTATGAAATGAATCCTCTTTATGGAATAATGTACAATAAGGCTATATATGATAGTTTTTCTTTATATAAAACAGAAGTAAGTTTAATCGCAAGTCCATATGGATTTAATTCAAACAAAAAGGGCGACAATCTTGAATACACATGGTCAATAAACGATGTAGAACAACCAGATTTATCAAAAAATCAGAGTATTACCCTAAAGAGAGACGTCAAAATAACAGGAGTTTCAAATATAAATTTGGTTATTACTAATGCCCAAGAGATTATGCAGAGGGCTATTTCTTCATTAAGTGTAGATTATAGAGAAGATGTACAATAAAATAATAACAAAGAATAACATGAAAAAACTATTTATTTATTTTGCCATAATAATGCTAGTCATGCCCTTATTATCTAAGGCACAAGCAACAACTTCAGACTCATATAAACTACTCGAGCCACTTCCATGTATTCCTGGTACATCTTCTGATGTATCATGCGATAAAAAAATGGTAACAGAAATGAAATTTACCGACTATCTTGGTTATGTTTTCAAATTTGCAATTGCAATATCTGCTTTTTTGGCTGTTGTTATGATAATTTGGGGAGGTTTTGAAATAATGCTTAGCGAAGCGATACCGTCAAAAATGGATGGTAAGAAAAAAATTATTGATGCTATCACAGGCTTATTGATGGTACTATCTTCCTACCTTATTTTAAGAACAATAGATCCTAGACTTGTGCAAATAAATTTAACACTTAAAAAAGTTGATACTACAAACTTGATTAAAGGTATATCAACTTTCAAGAATTCGGTTGATTCAAAGCTTGTTGCATATAGCACAATCCAACAAAATGAATTGGGTCAATTAGACATTGATATTTCAAAAAAACAATCAGAAATTGATGATGTTGAAAAAAGACTTAAAGACACAAACTTATCTGAACAAGAAACAAATAACCTTAAAGAGAGATTAGAAACAGCTAAAGTTTCGAAGAAAGATTTGCTTGCTAAAAAAACAACAAAATCCTTAGAATATGCCTCGACAATATCTTTTAAAAAGACACGTGAACTTATAAACAGCACGGATAATGACTCAAATAATCAGTCGAATATTGATTCAAATATAGAAAACATAACTAAGCAATACGACATACAAATATTTGAGGCTATGGGAAAAGCCACAAATACAACCCCAGACACAGGGTTAGTTGTCAAACTCAAAAAGCAAAAGGAATATTTTTTGAAACAGATAGATGAGGAGGTAAAATTAAATGACATTAAAAAAGGTTGTTTAACTAATGATATAGACAGATCTATACCAATACTTGAAAACACAATAGGGGAGATAAACAAAAACAGACTAACAGAAAACTATTTAGATGGTATAGGTATTGATTCTGATATTTATAATGCGGTCGTTGAGGATAGAATAAACACAATACAGCTAGAAATAAATTTTATCAGGACTGGAGAGGAAAATTCTAATAACACTGGACAAGACTTAAATAATTATGACCAAGGCATTTTCTAAAATATAATCAAAAAAATGCGAAAATCTACACTTACAATCATCATAATAATATCAGTAGCTGTTATAGCTGCAGGCATGTATTGGTTTTTCTTTTATAATAAAACTGTTACACCAGTAACACCTGTAGCTGGGGATCAAGGTTTTACTACAATTAACAGAAATCCACCTACATCAAAAGGCGCAACCTCCACCACAACCTCAACAACCACTACAGGTATTACAAAAACAAGCACGACCACATCACAATACGGCACAAAGATGAGATTACCAAAACTTCGTCAATTAAGCACAACACCTGTTGCTGGTATGTTTGCAAGTACAACAAAAATAAAATCATCCGCATTGGCAAGCACAACAATAGACGAAACAATAGTTAGGTTTATTGATAGGGGTGCGGGACATATTTTTCAAGCAAATGATTTGAATTTAGATATTGAAAAAATTTCAAATACCACTTTACCTAAAATATATGAAGGGTATTGGAATAAAAATCTCACGGCCATGGTGCTTAGATATCTAAAGGATGATACCGACTACGTTACAAATTTTTATGCTGAATTACGCAAACCTGCAACATCTACAAACCTTTCAACAACACAGTACGAAATTAAAGGTAAATATCTTTTACAGAGTATAGATCAGGTTGTTGTATCACCACTTGGAGATAAAATCTTTACTTGGAATATCGAGGGTGGAAATGGTGTTGGTTACTTGTCTTCATTTGATGATAAAAGTAAAGTAAAACTAATAGACACACCACTTACTCAAATGAATATTGATTGGCAAGATCCATTAAATGTTTCTATGACAACAAAAGGTTCTGGGCTATCGTCAGGATATTCTTATTTAGTAAATACAAAAACTGGCTCAATAACAAAATTTCTTAGTGGTATAAAAGGTTTATCAGCAAAATACAGCAAAGATTCAAAGAATATCATATATTCTAGTGGTGGAAGCACAATAAAAACAAGTGTTTTGGGTACACAAAATTCTACATCTACAGAGGTTATTTTTGGTACCATTGTAGACAAATGTGTATGGAGTTCATTAAGAAAAAATGAAGTTTATTGTGCTGTGCCAAATGAAATACCAGAGGGTCTATATCCTGATGATTGGTATAAAGGTAAAGTATCCTTTGTAGACAAAATATGGCACCTCGATACAGTAACAGGAGAGGTGCACTTAATCGCCAATCTATCATTGCTTTCTAAAGATCTCATTGACGCAACACAACTCACACTAGACCCTAAAGAGAATTATCTGTATTTCATAAACAAACAAGATCTTACACTTTGGTCTCTTGATTTAAATCAGTAATAGATTTCGATAATAAGTTATTATAGTGGTTGATGTTTACTAATATGTCTTCTTACAACAAGCTCTTGGGCTAGAGTAAATAGACTTCCAACTGTCCAATACAGTGCAACAACGGCTGCAATTTTGTATGTAAACATAAACACCATAACAGGGAGTACATATTTCATGCTTTTCATCATGTTTTGAGTCATATCTGCCTGTGGAGACGAAGATTTTTGATTACTACCTGCAGATGCAACAGAAAAATGTAATTGTACATACTGAGCGATAGAGGCAATAATGGCTAAATATATATTTGGTGATCCAACATCTATAATACCCAAAAAGTGCATACTAATAGTTGGTACAGAAACAAAGCTGTAAAGTAAGGTTGTTTTTACTACTGGCAAACCAGACCTTATAAAAATAGAGTACAGAGCAAAGATAATTGGTATTTGAATAAACAACATAAAGAAGCTTGAAAATGGATTTACTCCTCTTTCTTTATATAAAGCCATTATTTTTAAGGTCTGTTGTTGTTTGTCTGTAACAGTATTCTTTATTTTATTTAATTCTGGCTCTATTTCTTTCATTCTGACTTGAGTAACAATAGACTTTTTTGAAAGGGGGAAGAGTATAAGTCTAACAACTATAGTTAAGATAATAACCGCCATACCAGCGTCTACCCAAGGAAAAACATCCATCAAGTAAATAAGACTGTTATAAAGTGGGTTAAAGACAAAAACATTGTATAAATATGACATATACAATATTCTACTTTAAAAGACCACATTTAACAAAGGCATTTTCTATTTCTTTTTTCAATTCTATTTGCTTTAATTTCAAGGTTTCTGCTTTTACTACAATAACCACCTTTTGATTTGATATTATATTTGGAATCAAAGCCTCAATAATTGAATAAACTCTTCTTTTCGTCTTATTCCTTAAAACTGCAGTATTTGCAACCTTTTTTGAAATAGAAATAGCAAAACGACTATGTGTATCACTCATCGACTTACGTATAACAAAATAAGGTGAATGTGAAATTTCACCTTTTTTTATTATATCCTTAAACAGACGCACCGAAATCCTCTTTGAGCGAGGTAGCATATGTGTTATACAGCTATTTTCTTGCGTCCTTTTGTTCGACGGCGTCTCAGAACGTTTCTTCCTGTAGAAGATTTTGAACGAACTAGGAAACCATGTGTCTTTGCTCTCTTTCTTTTCTTTGGTTGATATGTAAATGACATAGTTAGAATACTATACATCACGAGGAGAAAAAATTCAAGGACTCAAAGAAAAATTACTATTCCACAGCTTATCAACATGTTTATCAAGGTTCCACAAGTTTGCTAATTTATAAACAGGTATATAATTGCTTGCATGAAAGATTATTCAGAATTATGGACACAAGCATTAACAGAAATAGAATTGGCGGTATCTAAAGCTAATTTCTCTACATGGTTCAATGATACATATATAGTCAAATCAGAAGAGGGGGTTATATTCCTTGGAGTACCAAATTCTTTTATACAACAATGGTTATATAAGAAGTTTCACAACACAATTTTAAAATCATTAAGACAGTTAGATGAAAGTGTTAGGGCGTTGGAATACATAATCACAAAAGATTCAGACAAGAAGCGCTTGGTTGAGAAGAAGGTTCAACAAGTAAGCCCTACTATTTCTATGCCTCTTCATGATTTTTATATAGACAAAGATGACAACCTAAATCCTAGATATCTCTTTGATTCATTTGTTGTAGGGCCATTCAATGAACTTGCTCATGCAGCCTCAAAAGCTGTAGTAAAGAATCCTGGTTCAACATACAATCCATTATTTATATATGGAAACACTGGATTAGGAAAAACCCATCTTATTCAAGCTATCGGTAATCATATAAAAAAAGATTTTCCTCAAAAGAAAGTTTTTTATTTAACATCGGAACGTTTTGGTTCAGAATACTTTTCATCTTTGCAAACAAATAGCGCTCAGAAGTTTAAGGAGAAATATAGAAAATATGATGTTATTATCATGGACGATGTTCAATTCTTTGCTAGTAAGGAGAAATTTCAAGAAGAGCTTTTTCACTTATTTGAAACTTTCTATCAATCAAATCGTCAATTGGTTTTTTCTTCTGATAAACATCCCAATTTCATACCAGGCCTTGAAAACAGACTAAAATCTCGTTTTGTTGCTGGAATGATTATAGATATACCAACCCCAGACCAAGAATCAAAATTAGCCATAATTAGGGCTAAAAGCTTAAATAATAATATCGAATTAAACGAGGAAATACTTAATTTTCTTACCTTAAGTATTGAAAGTAATGTTAGAGAGATAGAGGGTACAATAAACGCAATCGCCTGCCAAACACAATTAAAAAATAGACCTTTATCTCTATTAGAAATTAAAAGTCTTATCAAAAACAATACCAAACCTAAGAAAAATATTTCAGTTAAAGATGTTATTAAACTTATTACAGGATTTTATAATATTTCTGAAGATAGTATTTTTGATAAAACAAGAAAAAAAGAAGTTGTTAGGCCAAGGCAAATCATAATGTACATACTTCGTGAAGATTTTAATTTATCATTTCCTTCAATTGGAGAGAAGTTGGGTGGTAGGGATCATACAACAGTTATTCATTCATGTGAAAAGGTTAAAGAGGATTTAAAAACAAATCCTATATTAATAGGGGAGATATCACAAATAAGAGCTATGTTATAAAACTGTTAATAATTGTGGGAAAACTGTGAAGAAAATTGTTTATCCTGTTAATAAAAAACACTAAAACAAAACAAATTAACAAAAAATTTAAATTAAAAAATACTTATTAAATACTATGAGAATTTTATCCACAAAATCACATCAAATAATAAGCCTTAATATAAGGATATAAAATAGTTATCACCATATCCACAGGACTAATAGTAATAATAAATTATTTATATAATAATCAAACAAAATGAAAATTGAATGTGTACAAGAAAAAATAAAAGAAGCAGTAGGGTTAGCTGAAAGGGTAGCTGGCAAGCATATGACTCTTCCAGTACTTTCTTGTTTACTTTTAGATGCAACATCAAAAAATAATTTAATAATAAAATCAACAAATCTTGATTTGGGTATTGAAATTTCTATACCAGCAAAAATAGACGAGGTTGGTATGGTTGCAGTTCCATCACAAATACTAAAATCTTTTATTGAAAGCGTCACAGCTGAAGATAAAAGTATAAAACTAGTAACTGATCAAAATAATTTAAAAGTAGTCACTGCGCGCAGTTCTGGGTCAATCAAGACTATAATAGCTGACGACTTCCCAAGTATTCCTAGAATCACAGATGGTAATAAATTCTATTTAAATGGAAGTGATTTTGCTAGAGGATTGAAATCGGTTTGGTATAGTTCATCTGTTTCTAGTATTAAACCTGAGCTTTCAAGTGTTTATGTGTATTGCGACGGTGATTTTGTTGTTTTTGTTGCTACAGATGCATTTAGATTGGCCGAAAAAAGAATAAAAATTAAAAAAACAAAAGATTTTGGACAAATACTTATTCCTTTTAAGAATGTTCCTGAAATTATAAGGATACTAGAGAATATAAATGATGAAATTGAAGTTAATTTAGATAAAAACCAAATTTCCTTTACCTATAAAGGTATATTTCTTGTTTCTAGAGTAGTAGATGGTGTTTTTCCTGATTATAAACAGATTATCCCCAAGAGTAGTAGTACAGAAGTTATTGTTCTTAAACAAGACTTATTAAACGCACTTAAAATATCAAATATATTTTCTGATAAATTTAATCAAATTAATTTTAAAATAAATCCAAGTGGTAAGATTTGTGAAATAAAAACGAAAAATAATGATGTTGGGGAAAACAATACGAGTTTAGACTCCACGATAACAGGGGAGCCAATAGAGATAAATTTTAATTATAAATATATAGTTGATTGTTTTCAGTCTATAGAATCCGATAGTCTTACTATTTACTTCAATGGAATGACTAAACCTATGATTATTTCTCCTATTTCAGACAGCACATTTAGATATTTAGTTATGCCAATGAATAAATAATTATGAAAGGAATAGGAAATTTACTAGATAAATTCAAATCCATTGCCGTTCAAGAAATAAATAAAAGAGTTTTTATTGTAGAAATAATAAAAAATAAAATTGGCGTTGATATAAAAATGGAGGACATTTCTATTAAAGACGGAATTGTGAGTATTAAAGTAAAATCAATAGTTAAAAATCAGATTTTTATAAAAAAACAGGCCTTAATTAAGGAAATATCTAAAAAGATTAATATAATTGATATTAATTAAGTATTTTGTATAAATTTTATTGAGAAATCATTATATCAACAGAAGCTTCTGTTCTATTGTAAACAGAGTCATAGGATATTATTTTTATAGAATTTCTATTTGGAAGAATGTCACCAATATCAGTAGGTATAAAGCTTAAAGACGAAGGATCTCTTTCATTAGACAATACATATTTATTATTAATATATAATTCAGATTTTTTTAAAGGATATTTTCCTGTGTATTCAAGTTTTATGGTTAATCTAGAATTAATACTTACAGATTCATCTTGAATAGGGGACTTTATGGATATTTTAGGCATATTTGCCTCTACGTGAATATCATCAGTTTCTTTTGGTATGGTATAAGTTGTTGTTTCTTTAAAATTAGGATTATTTTTTTGCCATTCATCAAACCATTTTCTAACACCATATTCCCAGTATTCAAATTGACCTTCTTTTTTAGGATCAGATGGAATATCTCCAGTAGGATTGTCTTTATCTACCCAATTTAATATTGTGTGAACACTAGGAAATACAACTTCTTCTGTGGTTTGTTGAGGTGTAAGGTTTGTAGCAACTTTTTTTGATATAGAATCAATTTTATAAGAAACACCACCTTTCCATATTCCACGTAGCACAGGTTTTGTGTCAATATTTATTGGATCTGGTTTTTTGAATGATTCTTTTGGAAACATATCATTGATTTCTGTCATAAATGCACCCCATACAGGAACAATTACTAGTCCGGCAACCTTTTTTATCATGGGTGTATTGTCGTTTTTACCAGCCCAAGCACCAACTACAATATTTGGTGTATAGCCTTCAACCCATACATCTCTATAGTCATTTGTTGTTCCTGTTTTTATTGCCACCTGCCTACCAAGACCGTTTATTATAGGGTTAAGGCTAGAGGTTCTTACAGAAGGATCAGATAAAATGTCAGAAATTTGTCTTACTGGTTGTGGTGGAATAACCTGAACAGGGTTTATTGTTGGTTCTTCCAAAACAACACCTTTTGAATCTTCAATTCTTAAAATAGAACGATAAGGATTTCTTATTCCATCATTTGCAAAAACACCATAAGCACTAGTTAAATCTAATAATGAAACCTCTCCACCCCCGAGAACAAGTGTTAAACCGTATTTATTGGGATCCTTAAGGCTGGTAATACCCATAGCTTCAGCGGTATTCATGGCTTCTTTTATCCCTACAAGATATAGTGCTTTAACAGCTGGAATATTCCTAGATCTAGCTAGGGCCATTCTAATACTCTCCGGACCTTCATATAAACCATCAAAATCCTCGGGAGAATAACAAACCTTTTCCGGATTAGCTTTTGGATCTTTGGGTTTACCCTCAACAGTGCAATTTGTTGAAAATTCGGTTTTTGTATCGAATAAAACAGTTTCAGGATTATATCCTTTCATAAAAGCAGTGGCATAGACGAATGGTTTGAATGTTGATCCTGGTTGTCTATATGCTGTTGAAATGTTGAAATTACCTTGAATTTTTTTATCAAAATAATCTCTTGATCCGACCATTGTTAATATATCACCAGTTTTAGGGTCAATAGCTATCATTGCTGTATTACTAGCGTTAAATGAAGATTCAAGTGTAGGAGCAAAGTTTGTTATTACCTTTTCTGCTTTTTCTTGCATTCTGTAATCGAGAGTTGTTATAACTTTTAGACCACCTTCTTCTACAACCGCTTCACCATATTTGCTTACTAAATAATCTTTCACATATAAGGAAAAATGGGGAGCCCTTATTCCTGTTGTGTTTTTCTCCAAAAAGACAACTTCCTGTTTTAATGCTGCCTGATACTCGTCCTCATTTATAAAGTTGTTTTCTTTCATCTTTAATAACACAAGTTTTTGTCTGGCATCTAGAGAGTTTTTGTTTTTTCCATATGGTGAGTAAAAGGTTGGGGCTTGAGGTATAGCACCGAGATATGCCGCCTCAGCCAAAGTTACATCTTTTGCAGATTTTCCAAAAAAAGTTTTACTAGCTTCTTCAACTCCGTAAACACTTCCACCATATGGAGTATCGTTTAAATAGGTATCTAATATTTGATCTTTTGTAAGTACCTTTTCTAGTTTAATAGCCAAAACCCATTCTTTAAGTTTTCTTGTTATGGTTTGGTCTTTTGTAAGAATTGAGTTTTTTATTACTTGCTGAGTTATAGTCGAACCTCCTTGTTTTGGTCCTGATCCAGGTGTTATGTCGGCAAGAATCGCGCGAAATATTGCTGTTGGTTTTATTCCGATATGCTGATAAAACTCATTATCTTCTATTGCTATTGTTGCATTCTTAATGTCTTTAGAAATATCATCAAAAGCAATAATCGTTCTTTTTGTGTCATTGTGAATATTATATAAAAGTATTTGTCCTGTTCTGTCAAAAATTTTTGTTGATTGAGATACCTTTCTGGCTTCAAATGCGCTTAAGTCTGGTATTTGTAGGGAAGAAAACCATAATATAGCGATACCAGAACAAAGAAAAAACCCTGAAAACATAACAAGCACAAATATTTTTGTTAGTTTACCAAATGATGTGTTAAAAAATTTTCTTCTTTTTGGCATTTAGAAATTTTATCATAAATATGTTACATTACATAGTAATAGATCATATAAATTCAATGAATAATTTAAATAATATACAAATGAATACAAATGAGGCAGACATAGAAAAAGTGCTTTCTCGCGGAATAGAGGCTCTTTTTCCAAATAAAGATTTTTTAAAAAGTAAAATGATCAAGGGCGAAAGACTAACCCTTTATTTGGGGGTTGATCCTACAGGTCCAACGCTTCACCTTGGTCATGCTATACCATTAAAGAAGTTAGGTGAATTTCAAAAACTCGGTCATCAAATCATATTATTGATAGGGGATTTTACTGCAATGATAGGAGATCCTTCAGATAAAACAGCAGCAAGAAAAAAACTTACTAGGGATCAAGTATTAGAAAATTGTAAAGAATATAAAAAACAAGTATCACCTTTTATTTCCTTCGAAGGATCAAACCCAGCATTATTAAAATTTAATTCTGAATGGTTGTCTAAAATGAATTTTGGAGATGTTTTAGAACTTGCTTCACTTATGACTGTTGATCAAATGTTAAAAAGAGATATGTTTGCGCGTCGTATTGAAGAGGGGAGGCCTATTTATATTCATGAATTTATGTATCCCTTAATGCAAGGCTATGACTCTGTTGCTATGAATGTAGACGGAGAAATAGGTGGAAATGACCAAACGTTTAACATGCTTACTGGCCGAGACCTTATAAAAACATTAAAAGGTAAAGAAAAATTTGTCGTTACAACAAAACTTCTCACAGACTCTTCTGGTAAAAAAATGGGAAAAACAGAGGGTAATATGGTAAGTTTAAATCAATCACCAGAAGATATTTTTGGAAAGATCATGAGTTGGTCAGATGAACTTATTTTGCCTGGACTTGAAATAGCAACATCGATACCCAATGAGGACATAGAGTCTATCAAAAAAATGCTTGAGTCCGGATCAAATCCAAAGGATTATAAAATGATACTAGCAAAAGAAATTGTTACCATGATACATGGAGCAGATTCTGCCGAAGTTGCACAAAAATCTTTTGAAAATACTTTTTCAAAAGGTGAAATACCAGAAGATATAAAAGAAATAGAAGCTAGTTCGGGTTCTTTGCTTAGAGATTTGTTGGTAAAGGGTGGTATTGTAAGTTCAAATGCTGATTGGAAAAGGTTGGTGGAGGGCAATGCTATATCATTTTTGGAAAAAGATGAAACAGTTTCCGATATACTTATTAAAATAGAGAAAGACTGCACAGTACGTGTTGGTAAAAAGAGATTTGCTAAAATAAAGATTAAGTAAAATAAACAAACAAAATCAATTTAACTGGTTTGAAATATCTTGTATTTAAAACCAATGTCGGGTATTTATTATTGCTCCCACTTGTCTTTAAAAGGATCAACTTCGTCGTCATCAAGTATTCCTGATTCCTCGTCTTCATCCTCTTCGTCAATTTCTTCGATTAAGACAATAGCCTCGTCTTCTAATAGTAAATCTGGGTCAAGGATTTTTTCTGTTTCTTTTTCTTCACCAACTACGGCCTTTTTTTTACCAACCTTTTTTTCTTCTGTTTTTGCTTTAACTTTTGCTTTTGGCATATTTTTTATTTAATTTATTAAATAATCTTTAGGATTTCATATTTGTAACAAAACTAATTAACTTTTGCAAATTATTGAGGCTGTGGAAAACTTTAAATAGCCTTTTCTTTAACATGAGCCTGGCAGGTGAGTGCGACAGCTATGGCGTCATATTCGTCATCAAGCGCCTTTTTAGCCTTAATTTTTAACAATAATGGAATCATTTTGATTATTTGTGATTTATCACTAGCGCCATGACCAGTAACAGCCACCTTAATTTCTGGTGGACTATATTCATATATTTTTATATTTTTTAAACTTGCTTCATAAGATATTACTCCACGTGCTTCTGCTACTCGCATGGCTGTTTTTTGATTTTTTGTAATAAAAAGTGATTCTAAAGCCATAACATCCGGAGAAAACTCTTTTATTATTTGACCTATTCTAATACCAATTTCCCTAAGCCTTTTGTGAAAATCATCTTTTGGTGAAGTAGAAAAACACTCTGAGTGAAGTAAAATATTTTTCTCCACAATGGCAATTCCAACTCTATCGTATCCAGGATCTATTCCTAGGATTCTCATGATTATTCAGCGTTAGTGTACACTTCCTGAACCTCATCATTTTCTTCTAGAGCTTCAACAAGTGCATGTAATTTTTCTATATCTTCATCTTCAAGTGGCATTGTTGTTGTTGCTGTGATTATTCCATCTGAACCTTTTGAGAATGCCCAAGCAGCACTACCAGGGGAGGCGAGCTCTGCTCCATGTCTAGCTAGTATAGCTTTTATTTCCTGAGCCGCTTTGTTTCTATTGTCTGTTAATGCCTCAATAAGAATAGCAATACCACCTGGTCCGTATGACTCATATTGAATATTCTCCATTTGAGCACTATTGTCTGTGGTAGCTTTCTTTATGGCTCTATCAATGGTGTCGTTTGGCATATTTGCTTTTCTTGCCTTTTCAATTGCCAAAGCTAATCCAGGAGATTTTAAGTTTCCTCCAGCTTTCTTTGCCTCTACTGTGATAAAGCGAACAAGTTTACCAAATACATTACTTTTCTTTGCGTCATTCGCCGCCTTTTGATGCTTTATTTTTGAAAATTTATTATGTCCTGACATATTATTTATTTTTAATTAATTTTAATGCGTTTTTAATTTCTTCCTTTTGTTTTTTTTCCAATTCCTTCATTTCTTTCTTGTGTCTCGCTTGCATTTTCTTTATATCCTCCGCGGGTGGTAGGGATTCTGGATAAATATTTGACTTAATTAACACACCCCTTACATTTCTGTTGTTTGCCACATGTTCATTAAGTATACTACCTTTACCCTGAAGATTTTTCTTTTTAGTGTTTTCTGTTGTTATTGCTGTGGCGAATTCTTTTGCGGATATTGTTACTTTTGGTAATGCATCTGCTAGTGGTTTATCTTTCGAAACACCAAGTCCCTTCTTCATGTCATCAGTTGTTTTTCCACCAAACAAAGCCTTGTCGCCAAAACTGCGTATTTCAGATATACCTCGTCCATCAACACCTCTAGAAAATGCAACTACTACAAATTCTTTTTCTGCCAAAGTAAGTTTTTCCCTAGCACTAATCCTTTCAAATTCCTCAATCCTTTTTTCTATTAATTCCATTTTCCTTGTCTGTGTTATGAAATATGCCTGTGCGAACGCAATCTCAGTTTTTCTAGGATCTCCATTTAGGGCGATCAGATAACAGGCATATCTTGTAAGTTTTATATCTTTTATCTCTTTTTCCAAATTCATGCCCATTTTTACGATTTTCGTGACCTCACGAAAATGGTCTGGAACCGAACCTTTTGATTTCTCACACGCCTCTTTTGCTCTTTGAACAGCTGTTTCAAAGTTTTCCCAACGCAAATATCCTAGTAGAGGATATAAATCTCTGGCATACCAATACTCTATACCATTTTCTCGACGGGCGTCATCAAAGGTTTTGTAAAGTGTTTGTAATTCTTTGTTCTCCATTATCACATTCTACTCCTTGAAAGTGACTTGTAAACTTATCATCAACAAAGAATTGTTTTGTAATTATTTCCTTTGTAATGGGCACCTTTATTTTAAAATACTCTACATTGACCTTTATTAATTTCCTCTCACTACCAGGTGTTTCAAACACCACCTTTCCTGCACCTATTCCATAATATTTTATTTTTTTAGTTCCAAATGCCCATAAGCCTTTTCTGTAGCAGTTCTTCCGCGTGCCGTACGCTCTAGCAACCCTAATTGTATGAGATATGGTTCATACACCTCCTCTATCGTTGCCTGTTCTTCTGATAGGGCAGCAGCTATGGTATTCAATCCCACCGGACCACCTTTAAACTTCTCAATCATAACTTTTAATATATCTCGGTCGGCGCCATTTAAACCTAGATTATCAATACCTAGCATTTTTAATGCTTTTTCTACAGACTCTTTTGTTAAAGAGGTTTTGTTTATTTGTGCATAATCTCTACATCTTTTTAAAAAGTAATTTGCTGTTCTTGGTGTGAAACGACTACGTAAAGAAATTTCCTTAACAGCTTCTGGATGAATGTTTATATCAAGGATTTTTGCCGATCTTTTGATGATTTCACCTATCTCTGATTCTGTATAAAATTCAAGTTTAAAAACACCACCAGAAAATCTTGATCTAAGTGGAGAAGATATCATTGCTATACGAGTAGTAGCTGCGATAAGTGTAAAAGAGGGGAGCTCAAGTTGAATTGTTCTTGCCGAAGGACCTTTTCCTATAATAATATCCAAAACACCGCTTTCCATCGCGGGATAAAGTACTTCCTCAATAGCTTTGTTTAGTCTGTGTATTTCATCAATAAAAAGTATATCGCCGTGTGATAGATTTGTGAGAATTGATGCAAGATCACCAACCTTAAGAATGGCTGGGCCTGAAGTTACTTTCATTTGTGTGCCGGTTTCCTTTGCTATCAGGTGAGCAAGAGTGGTTTTTCCTAAACCAGGTGGGCCGTAAAATAAAATATGCTCAGGAGGATGCTTTCTTTCTTGTGCGGCTGTCAAAAGTATATGCAAATTGTCTTTTATTGATTGTTGTCCTATGTAATCAGCCCACTTAGAAGGACGGAGTGTCTGGTCTAAATACCCAGTCTCTTTTTCTTGTTCAGAATTATTTTTAGAAATATTACTTGACATAACTATTAATATATGCTAAGCTACTTGGGTAAGTGAATAGCGAAGCAATTATAGCATTTTTACAGGAATCCTTCGGATTCATAAATCTCTAAACAATATAGTCCGTTTACTCGAACTATCTGGTGTAGTTTTGAGGACGTTCTGGTTATAAACCTTGTGTTTATTTACTGGGATTATCCTTGAGGCTACGTTTAACTTTTGGTGATCGCATTGAAAGTATTGTTTAGAGATTCATGCACCCGATTTTCTTAAGAAGTTTATATAAGAAAGAAAATCAAAACTCTATCTGCAATCAATATTACCTACTCTCCACTAAAAATTCAATTGACAGTGGTTTTCTTTTGCTTCGTAACAATTAGTCTACAATAGAAATCACTCTTTGTAGTTCGTCAAAGGATGTGGTGCCCTGCAGTATCTTTATAATACCATCTTGTTTAAGTGTAAGTATTGCTTGAGGTGCTGCAGCCTTTTCTATTTGATCAGCACTAGGATTATTTTCCAGTGTAGCGTTTACTTCAGGGGTCATAAGTATTCCTTCATAAATACCTATTCTTCCTTTGTATCCAGTGTGATTACATTTTTCACATTCGCTGGCCACAAAAATATTTGCTGGTATAGGGGGTATATCATTTTTATCATATATTGTTGAAATGATTTGGTCTATCATTATTTTATTTTCTCCATCAATAGGGACTGGTTTTTTACAGAACTCACAAAGTTTTCTAACCAAACGTTGAGCAAGAACTATATTTATTGCCGAACTAATAATTTTAGGATTTACTTTTAGATCTATAAGTCGAGGAAATGAACCAGCGGCGCTATTTGTGTGAAGGGTAGAGAACACCAAGTGACCTGTAAGTGCAGAGTTGATAGCTATTGCCGCTGTTTCTCCATCTCGGATCTCACCAACCATTATTATATCTGGATCTTGTCTAAGAGCTGCACGCAATCCATCTAGAAATGTGTATCCTTTATCATTAACTTGTGTTTGCACAATACCTTGTAGATGGTATTCGATAGGATCCTCAATGGTAATAATTTTTACAGTTGGATTGTGTGCTTTTTTTAAGAAGGCATAAAGGGTTGTCGTTTTTCCAGAGCCTGTTGGTCCTGTTGTTAAAAGCATTCCATTGGGTTTGTCTATTTCTTTTAAAATAATATCAAGTAATTTTGGTGGTATACCAAGCTCCTCTAATGGAACACCGATAGACTTTGGATTTAGAATACGCATAACAATGGACTCGTTGTACGCTCCAGGAAGTATAGATGTACGTATTTCTATGTCCATATCTTTTACATGCACACTGAATCTTCCGTCTTGAGAGTCTTTTTTAATATTTAATTTTAATCCAGATAATAGTTTTACTCTTGAAAGTAATAGCCCATAAGTGTCTGCATCAAAATCTAAAACTTTTACAAGCACTCCGTCCAATCTATATCTAAGTCTTATATAGTCCTCCTCTGGCTCAATGTGTATATCGGATGCTCCGGTTGCTAGGGCACCGGCAAGTATTGTTTCAAGTATTCTAGAAACTCTGTAACTCTTTTTCATAGAGAGGGTGTTTTCTAGTATAGAAATAATTGTTGGCAATCCGTTTGCTTTTTCTATGATTTCAGATATTTCATCGCTCGCTACTTCCAAAGAGCCGGCTTTACTTTCATATGCAAAAGAAAGGTCTTTATAAGAATTCCATGCTTTTTCTAAACTGACCGTAGAACAAATATAAAGTACAGGCAATAAACCTTTTGCTTTTAGATTGTTTAAAATTTCTTGAACCTTTGGGTCTTCTGGTATTCTTGTTGCAATTTTGACTTTTTTATCTATAAGAGCAAATGCAGCCATTTTGTTTTGTCTGGCAGTATTTTCTTCTATTAATCTTAATGCATCAGTGTTTATAGAATTTACAGTTAGGTCAATGTATTCAATACCATATTTACCTGAAAGGAGTTGTACTAATTCTTCCTCCTCTCTTTTTAATAGATCACCAACTCTTCTATTTTGTTTATCTTCGTCAAATTGAATCATTTTGTTAATGTTATTTGTATTTATTATAACGTATAAGATGATTTTGCTATCTATTGACATTGCCATCAAATATGATATAATATAGGTAAAGCTCAAATGTCTTGAGCTTGTGAAAGGAAAAAAGAGAAAATATGAGAAGTTCTTTTAAAATCTTGTTGGTAGCATTTGTGTTGGTTATGTTTGGTAGTATGGCAGGGCACGCTGAGACTTCGCTGAAAAAACTTTTCAGCCTTAAGAAAGCGGAGGGTGAAAGCCCTTATGTCCGTACACCACCGGCTCCACCAATGCCAACGGAAACGAACCCGAGCAGTGTCCAAGTGTTCGTACTCATGCCCAATGAGGCGATACCTTGGAGCCGGGTTGCACCAAAACCAGCCGACAGAACGGGTGAAACCGTTTTGTATAAAGACGGTTTAGAAATGGTCCGGTACTACTATGTGCGCGGCGACCAGTGGGTCGCCGAATACAGTGAAGTACGAAAGGGAAGATGGGTGAAAGTTGTGACAGTCACAACCACACTCTCTTGGTCCTATGGTGCATGGACCAACAAGGTGGTGGTCTCACCACCAGTCATGGTTCCAGACCGTGGAACCAAAAGCAGTAGAGGTAGACATTAATTGCTACCTCTGCAACCCAGCCCCTCTCAAATTGAGATGTGGGCTGGTTTTTGTTTTATTTATATTAAATTTTCTTATTTATGCTATATTTATTTTAATAAAATAATTTTGCCATATAAAATGAAAAAAACATTTATTACACATTCTTTAGAGGAAACACAAAAATTTGCTAAAGATTGGTTGGCATCTTTGCCTTTTGAAAGTGATGAAGCAACAATAGTAGGACTTTATGGAAATCTCGGTTCAGGAAAAACAACTTTTACACAATCCGTAGCAAAGGAATTAGGTATTCATTCTTCAGTTACTAGTCCTACTTTTGTTATAGAAAAATTATATGAAACAAATCACTCACATTTTGCTAGACTTATTCACATTGATGCATATAGATTAGAAAGCGGACGAGAATTACAAACACTTAATTTTGAGGATTTAGTTGATAATCCAAATAATTTAATAATTATAGAGTGGCCAGAAAATATTAAAGAGATTTTACCAGAAAATCATTTGAAAATACTTTGTGAATTTGTCGATGAGAATTCTAGGAAATTTGAGGTACAATAGGACTATGAAAGAGGTAATAGAAAAACAGAAAAAGACTGCAGGAACAGAGATAAAGCCAAAAATGAGTCCAAAGAGACTTGTGCTTCTTGATGCACACGCTATTTTACATAGGGCTTATCATGCATTGCCAGATTTTATGTCTGCAAAAGGGGAACCAACAGGTGCTCTGTATGGCCTTACTACTATGCTCATAAAAATAATTGATGAACTTAAGCCAGATTATTTGGTTGCTTGCTACGATTTACCACAGCCAACATATAGACATGAAGCATATAAAGATTATAAAGCAGGAAGGGCAAAGGCGGACGATGAACTGGTTGCTCAAATGAAACGATCTAGAGATGTTTTTAAGGCTTTTGATATTCCTATATATGACATGCCAGGTTTTGAGGCCGATGATATGCTTGGTACTATCGTAGAACAATTAAAAGACAATTCAGAAATAGAAATAATTATTGCTTCTGGTGACATGGACACACTTCAACTTGTTACTGGAAAAAAAGTTCAAGTATATACATTAAAAAAGGGTATAAAAGATACGATTATTTATGATGAAAGTGGTGTGAACGAACGTTATGGTTTTGGACCACTTCAGCTTCCTGATTACAAAGGGCTTCGTGGTGATCCATCAGATAATATTATAGGTATCGCCGGGATTGGAGAAAAAACCGCGACAACACTTATTTCTACTTTTGGGACAATAGAAAATATTTATAAAGAATTAGAGGATGGCAATGAAGCAAAATTTAGTAAAGCAGGCATTACCGCAAGAATTATAGGGCTTTTAAAAGAGGGCAAAGAAGACGCTGAATTTAGTAAAATGCTTGGAACTATACGCAGAGATGCTCCAATAAATTTCATATTGCCTAAAAATTTCAATGAAGGAATCGATTTCGATAAAATAATTTCTTTATTTAATGAATTAGATTTTAGAACTTTAGCAAATAGACTACGAATGGTTCTTGGTGGAAAAGCTGAAGAAATTAAAAAAGAAGAAACCGAACAAAATATTTCAGAAAAAGATTTAACTGAGACAGGCATCGCTCTTTGGCTTATTAATTCCAATCTAACAAACCCTACTGTTGATGATGTTTTAGAATTTGCAAAGACAAAAGATTTTTCAGATGCAAGAAAAATTATCTTTGCTGAGCTTGATAAAAGGGGATTAAAAAAGGTATATGAGGATATTGAATATCCCATAATTCCAATTATCAAAAATATGGACGAAAAAGGTGTAAAAATTGATAAGGATTTTTTAAATGAATTATCAAAAACTTATCATACAGAACTTTCCAAATTAGAAAAGAAAATTTGGGAACATGCTGGAGGAGAATTCAATATAAATTCACCAAAACAACTCGGCGAAATTCTTTTTGATAAAATGCTTTTAACAGCTAAAGGTCTAAAAAAGACTAGTGGCGGAGCTCGTTCAACAAGAGAGTCGGAGCTCGAAAAACTTAGAGATTCACATCCTATAGTTCCATTACTTTTTGAATATAGAGAACTTCAGAAATTACTTTCTACATATATTGATACTATACCTACTCTTGTAGATGATAATAACCGCCTGCACGCTCATTTTTTGCAAACGGGCACTACAACCGGCAGAATGTCGTCTCAGGGTCCAAATCTTCAAAATATTCCAGTTAAGACAGAATTGGGAAGAGCGATAAGAAAAGCTTTTATCGCTGAAAAAGGATTTGTTCTTGCTTCTTTAGATTATTCACAAATCGAATTGCGCATAGCCGCTTTTCTTTCTGGTGATGAAAAACTAATTGAGATATTCACAAAAGGTGAAGACGTGCACACCGCAGTCGCCGCTGAGGTTTTTGAAGTTCCCTTAGATAAAGTTGATAGAGAAATGCGTAGAAAAGCCAAGGTTATAAATTTCGGAATACTTTATGGTATGGGTGTTAATGCATTAAGACAAAATCTTGGAGAGGGAACAGAACGTGCTGAAGCCCAGAAATTTTATAATGATTATTTTCTAAAGTTTTCCGGTTTGGCATCATATCTAAATCAAGTAAAAGCTGATGCACAAAGAAAAGGCTATACTGAAACTTTTTTTGGAAGAAGAAGATATTTTGAAGGAATAAATTCAAAATTATCATTCATAAAGGCAATGGCAGAGAGAATGGCTATTAATGCTCCTATTCAAGGAACAAGCGCTGATATTGTTAAAATTGCGATGAAAAGAATAGATGAATATTTGATTAAAGAGAATTTACAAAGTGATGTACAACTTATTTTACAAGTTCATGATGAGCTTGTTTATGAAGTTAAAGAAAAGATGGCTGATAAAATAATTGAAAAAATAAAAAAGATAATGGAAACGGTTATTGATCCAAAAGATATTAAAGGTATAAAGTGTATAGCTAATGGAGTTATAGGAAAAAATTGGGGAGAATTGAAATAACAAAATGATTTATTTTTTTCATGGAAATGATACGGAAAAGGCGAGAATTAAAGCAAATGAGCTTGCCAATTCTTTACATAAGAAAAAACCAGAAGCATCTTTTTTTAAAATGGATGTAGAAAATTTTGATATTACTACACTTCAAGAATACATAGGCGGGCAGGGACTTTTTTCAAATAAGTATATCGTTTTATTGGATAGGCTTTGTGAAAAGAAAGATATTAAAGAGTTAGTCACCGATTTACTAAAAGAGATTTCTGAATCAGAAAACATTTTTATTATTTTTGAAGCGAAGATAGATAAAGCAACAGCCACAAAAATAGAAAAAAAGGCAGAAAAGACTGCAACTTTTGATTTGTCAGAAAAAGAAGAAAGAGAATTGAAAAGTAAAAAAGAAGAGGGGATGAATATTTTTGATATAGCAAATGCGCTTGGAGAAAAAAACAAGAAACATATTTGGATTATTTATCGTCAGCTTCTTGAAGAGGGGAAGGCGGTAGAGGAAATTCACGGTGTTATTTTTTGGAAAGCAAAAAGTATGTTGCTAGCAAATGATTTTAGGATATGGACAAGCGAGGAATTAATGAAATTAATTGAGGATTTAATTAATGTTTATCATCAATCTAGAAGGGGTAATACTGATTTTGAATGTGGATTGGAAAAGCTATTGTTAAAAATTAAATAGCAATTTATTTCTGCTCTTTTTATTTGCTTCTTGCCAGAGGTAAAGAAAAGTAAAATGTACTACCTTGATCTATTCCATCAGATTCAACCCATATTTTTCCTTTATGATGTTTTATTACTTCTTTTGAAATAAACATACCAATTCCCATACCCTCGGTATCTATGGTTCTTGCTTCTGTTGTTCTATAAAACTTTTCAAAAATAAAAGGAATTTCTTCTTTTGCTATACCAATACCTTTGTCCTGAACAGAGAAGACCGCATCATTTTTTACCTTTTTAATTTTTACCAAAATTATACCTCCGTCATTTGTATAGTGAATAGCATTTTCAATGAAAGATTGAATAACAAATTTTACCCTTGCTATATCACACATCACAAATAAATTTGGTTCAATATTTTTTACTAAATTTGTTCCTTTTGTTTGTATTTGTTTTGAAAGAGAATCTATTGCTTTAATTACTTCAGTAGATAAATTAGCTCTAACAGGACTATATCTATAATTAGAAGTCTCAGAGCTAGAAGTGTTAATTAATAAATCGGTTAATTCTACTAGTTTTTGACTTGAATTTTTTATATATTCTATTTGTTCTAAAGCTTTTGGGGGTAATTCCATAGAATTAAGATTTTCTGTAGCCCATTTTATGCCAGTAAGAGGTGTGCGGAATTTGTGTGAAACTGTCGTAATGAATTCATACTTTACTAGATTTTTTCTTCTTATAAAATCCCATGCTATTCCGCCAATTATTAATGCAATTATTGCTGAGATGATGGCTGTAATGCCAGAAGGATAACTAGGGAATACGTTCACTACCCAAAAATCAAAATAATTAAAAGTAATAATAATAACTGCCACAACGACTATACCTGTTGCGTATATTATAGCCTGTTTTGCTATTACTTTTATATTAAATAATTCATATTTTATAGCACCATATATGAGCAGAATAGAAAACAAGACAGCAAATGACATTCCCCACAATGGGTCAATATCAATATTATAGATTAAGAAATTTGGTATGAAACATAATAGATAAATAATGATAATAGCAAAAGTCACGTATGAGTATTTTTGTTTTTCGGATTCAATACTGGTAATAGATTGTGCTTTTGCTAAAACATAAATCATATAGGGAAGAGCAATAATATAAAGAAAAATCAATCTTACCCAATTAAAAGCTCCTGGTACATAGTAATTTGGAAAATACATTTTATGCTCAGATTGAAGTAAAAAAAGATCGGGGTTTATTGAAAAAATAATAATTAGAGCAATACTAGAGAAATAGAAAAAAGATATAGAAAACAGATTCTTTTTATTCATTCCAGTTAGTGTAAGTATTGCATGGACATTTGTAGCAACAACAAGAAACATTACTAGATTTAGCATTAATACAATTCTAGAGGCAGTAGGGTCGATAATGTTTACACCAACGACATGAGATATGGCGAGAATTGTAGAAAAAAACATGGTTAAAGAGAGTATGCGACTACCATTTTTCTTTTCTCCTTTTAGAAAAAGAAATAAAGACATGCTGAGGGCGACAAGGGCAGAGAATATAGAGAGAATATTGTGAAGGATTAAGTTAATCTGATTATCCATAGCATTATTTTAACACATAATAATGTGGGTGAGTATTTTTTTATACCTTTTTTCTACGTTGTGCGCCCAGTTGGAATCGAACCAACGACCCACTCCTTAAAAGGGAGTTGCTCTACCGACTGAGCTATGGGCGCATGCAAGTAATAGCACGTAAAATGATATTACCACAAAAAAGATAATTGGCTAGAGGGGTAGATCAAAAGCAAATGAACCTGCCCCCATAAATACTATTGATATTGCCATAGCAAGTAATAGTAAATAATAGTTAATTCCATTTGAAAGGAACTCTTTTTTGGTGATTTTATGTCCAAGTTTGATAATCAAAATTACGACATTTATTGCTGCGGCCACTTGGCTGAATAAACCTATTACTAGGAATAGGGCCACTACGATTTCTACCGCCCCGTAAAGTCTGCTATTGCTTCCAGAACTCTGTCCTTTGTCTAGTGTTTTTTGATATCCGAAGTATGCAAGAGTAATACCCAAAGTAACACGTATAATAAAAGGTCCGAAACCTTCAAACATTAATAAAGTTGGAAAAATTGATAACATGTTGATATTTGATTAATTTAATATAGAGTAATGATATGATAACACAAAAAGCAGGGCACGAAAACAATCAAACCTATTTGCTATTACACAATATACGCAGTGTTTATAATGTGGGGGCTATTTTTAGAACAGCAGATGCTGTGGGTGTATCTAAGATTTATGTTTCTGGCTATACTCCCGCACCAATAGATCGCTTTGGTAGGGAACGTAAGGATTTGGCAAAGGTTGCATTGGGAGCTGAAAAAACAATAGCATGGGAGTTTGTTGAAAATCCTATTATCTTGATTAAAAAATTAAAGAAAGAAAAAGTCGTAATCCTAGGTTTAGAACAAACAAAAAACTCTGTTGATTATAGAAAAATAAAAAAAGTCCCAAAAAGATTAGTTATTCTTGGTGAGGAAGTTTACGGAATAGAAGAAAAAATAATAAAATTATGTGATCAGATCGCAGAAATACCGATGCTGGGTAATAAAGAATCTCTAAATGTTTCAGTGGCTACAGGAATTTTATTATATAGTATTATCGATACAAAAAAATAAAAATAGTATTATATTTTTGCTTGATGAACATTGCAATAATGAGTACCTCTTCCTCCTACGACGATTCTAATTATTTTTCCTTTGCAATTTCTTTTTAAACAATTTGTACCAGTTTTTCTGTATGCCATGTGCTGTTCTTGAAAATTTCCTCTTTCACCATCAATATTTCTATAATCTGACATGGAGTCGCCACCCAAGTTAATTCCTTTTTTTAATGTTGATTTTATGGCTAAAAATAACCTCTTCTTATCCTTTTCAGATATATTTTTAACAATTTTTTCTGGATTAATTTCTGCTCGCCATAAACTTTCATCAGCATAAATATTTCCAATTCCTGCTATTACACTTTGATCCATTAAGACTAATTTTATTTTTTTATTTAACTCTTTTTGTATTTGTCTGTTGAAAACAGGGAAAGTAAAATCATCATTAAGAGGCTCCGGACCAATTGGTTTTAAATGTTTAGTATCAAACATTGTTTTGGTTTCCAAAAGTGTTACTTTTGCAAACTTTCTCGAATCACATAAGTCCATTGTTTTGCCGTTTGATAAATAAAAGATTAGGCGAATGTGGCGATTGAAAGGATCTTTTTTGTTATAGTCTCCATACATAACATGACCTGTCATTTTCATATGTATAAGAATTGTATAACCATTTGATAAATTTATAAGAATATTTTTCGCACGACGTGTCACATTTGATATTTTTGCATTAATTATTTTTTTCTTGAAATATGCAAAATACTTAGGATCCTTAATGGTTTCTGATCCATAAAAATATGGGCTATTGTATTCTGTCCAAACATCAGTAATAGTTAGGTTTCTTATGCTATTATTAAGACCTGAGACTGTTGTTTGTACTTCTGGTAATTCTGGCATACAATTCTTATATCATATTTTTATTAAATTTGCATAATGAAAAATAATAAATACATTTTAATTTCCTTTATTTCTTTGATGGTTTTTGGTGTACCATGGCTAGTAAATAATTATCCAAAAAGTGCAAATTTCATCGATGGGCTATTTACTTATGTTAATGAAAGTTACGCACTTGTGTTCATGAGAAATTCTATAACAGTGAATCAATTACAAGATAAATATGATTCGGTTAAAAATGCAAAACAAAAAATTCGCATACTCATAGCTCCTGGTCATGAGCCGGGTTATGGTGGGGCAGAATATTCAAATTTAAAGGAGCGCGAATTAAACGTTGAAGTTTCTAAATATTTGAAGGATTTTTTTACTAGAGATAATCATTATGAGGTGATTATAACTAGAAATAATAATTCCTGGGATTCTGAAATTCAGAAATATTTTACAGATAATTGGAATGAAATTATTTCTTTCACAAAGAAAAATAAAGAAGATATGATTCATTTAGTAAATACTGGTTCGATTGTTAAGGTTGTTGATGGAGTAAAGCATAATGCAGCGGCAGCTAATGTTGCTTTAAGGCTTTTTGGTATAAACAAATGGGTAAACGAGAATAAAATAGATATAGCAATTCACATTCACTTCAATGATTATCCAAGAAGAAATTCATCAATACAGGGTGATTATTCTGGTTTTTCTATTTATGTTCCTGAAAAACAATATTCAAATAGCACAACAACAAAGATTATCGCTGATGCTGTAATGAAAAGACTTTCTAAATATAATGCTATAAGTAATATGCCTAAAGAAAATTCGGGAGTTACAGAAGATCAGGACCTTATTGCTATCGGTACTTTCAACACTCTTGATGCTCCTAGTATGTTAATAGAATACGGATATATTTATGAAACTCAATTTGCTGATGTAAAATCAAGAGAAATGATTTTGAAAGATTTGGCATTTCAAACATATTTGGGTGTGCAAGATTTTTTTGATGCACCAGATAATCCAGCTATTGCATATGATACGGTGATGTTACCTCATTTATGGAAGGATAGTTTTGATATTAAAAATTTTGATAGGGGTGATGTATTGTCATTGCAAACTGCGCTTACTGTAGAGGGTTTTTATCCCGGAGAAGGAAAGACAAAAAATGATTGTCCGATAACTGGAAAATTTGGTCCATGCACTATTCAGGCTTTAAGTAATTTTCAAAAAAAGTATGGTATCAATGACGAAAAGGGAATGGTTGGTAATAAAACTATAAATATTCTTAATACAACATATTCACCTAGTTTAAGGCAAATTTGATTTAATAATTACTTTTTTTAATTCCTCTCTAGCAACAGTAGCATCATCCCATGGAATTTTTTCTCCATTTGCTATCATTATGTATGGATCGGTTCCTTTTCCAGTTATCAACAGGGTATCCCCAGTTTTTGCACATTTTATAGCCTCTGCTATAGCAAGCCTTCTGTCCATTATTATTTTAGGCTCTTGATCAACAATACCTTCTGCCACATTCGCAACTATTTTATCAGGATTTTCATCATAAGGGTCTTCATTTGTAAGAATAATTTCATCACAATACGCATCCGCGATACGGCCCATTTCCTTTCTTTTCCAATTATCTCTTCCTCCACCAGTTCCTCCAAGCACACATATATTCCTAGAGTTTTCAAATACCTGATATAGTTTTTCCAAAGAATCTGGAGTATGTGCGTAATCTACAATTACTGTAAAATCTTGACCTTCCAGTATCTTTTCAACTCTTCCTCTCACCCCGTTAAATTTCTCAACAGCACGTATAATGATTTCATCTGAAACTCCAAAATCTTTTGCGCATGTTATTCCGGAAAGGAGGTTGTATAGATTAAATAATCCAGAAAGTTTTGAATGCACGGTTTTTCCAGAAAAAGTAAAATCTATTCCATCACTTTTTATATTGAAAGGACTCAAGTCTTTTACACCGTAAGAAACTTTTTTATCAGAAGCGCATGCCAGGAAACGTGCTGATTCTTTGTCGTCCATATTAGCAATTATTGTCTTGTTCTTTTTGTTTGACTTGATCATTTCACAAGCAATTTTTACTTTTGCATTAATATAATTTTCATATGATCCATGCGAATCAAGATGTTCAGGA